>JBEEPT010000269.1:0-10224 GCA_041190985.1 Pseudomonadota bacterium | reverse complement strand
GAACAGGATATTCGTGGGGCCAGGCGCATGGAGGCAACCGGCCTTTTCGGCATAGCACGCCAATCAAGGAGCACGCAATGGAAAACAAGACCGCAAGTTCTTCTGGCAAGTGTCCCGTCATGCACGGCGGCGCCACGGCGGCCGGCACGAACATGGATTGGTGGCCCAAGGCCCTGAACCTCGACATCCTGCACCAGCACGACACCAAGACCAATCCCATGGGGGCGGGCTTCAACTACCGGGAAGAGGTCAAGAAGCTCGACGTCGAGGCGCTGAAGCATGACCTCAAGGCCTTGATGACCGACAGCCAGGCCTGGTGGCCTGCCGATTGGGGCCACTACGGCGGCCTGATGATCCGCATGGCTTGGCACTCCGCAGGTACCTACCGCATCGCGGATGGCCGTGGCGGTGGCGGCACCGGCAATCAGCGCTTTGCCCCGCTCAATTCCTGGCCCGACAACACCAACCTGGACAAGGCGCGTCGCCTGCTCTGGCCGATCAAGAAAAAGTACGGCAACAAACTGAGCTGGGCCGACCTGATGATCCTGGCCGGCAACATGGCCTACGAGTCGATGGGCCTGAAAACCTTCGGCTTCGGTTTTGGCCGGGAAGACATCTGGCACCCGGAAAAAGACATCTACTGGGGCTCCGAGAAGGAGTGGCTGGCGCCTACCGACAACCCCAACAGCCGCTATTCGGGCGAGCGTGATCTGGAGAACCCGCTCGCCGCCGTGATGATGGGACTGATCTACGTCAATCCGGAGGGCGTGGATGGCAAGCCCGACCCGCTCAGGACGGCCAAGGACATGCGCGTCACCTTTGCCCGCATGGCGATGAACGACGAGGAGACCGTGGCCCTGACCGCCGGTGGCCACACCGTCGGCAAGGCGCACGGCAACGGCAGTGCGGCCAATCTGGGGCCCGCCCCGGCAGGCGCGGAACTCGAGGAGCAGGGCCTGGGCTGGAACAACCACACCAGCCGGGGCATTGGCCGTGACACGGTGACCAGCGGCATCGAAGGCGCCTGGACTACCCATCCCACCCAGTGGGACAACGGCTATTTCGATTTGTTGTTCAAGTACGACTGGTGGCTCCAGAAGTCCCCGGCAGGCGCGAACCAGTGGGAGCCGATCAACATCGCCGAAGCCGACATGCCCGTCGATGTCGAGGACCCCTCGATTCGCCGCAAGCCGATCATGACCGACGCCGACATGGCGCTGAAGTTCGATCCGGAATACCGCAAGATCGCCGAGCGCTTCCACAAAGACCCGGCCTATTTCTCCGAAACCTTTGCCCGCGCCTGGTTCAAGCTGACTCACCGCGACATGGGGCCGAGGGCCCGCTACATCGGCCCGGATGTGCCGGCCGAAGACCTGATCTGGCAGGACCCCGTGCCCGCCGGCCGCAAGGACTATGACGTGGCCGCAGTCAAGGCGCGGATTGTCGCCAGCGGACTGAGCATGGCCGAAATGGTCAGTACCGCGTGGGACAGTGCCCGTACCTTCCGTGGCTCGGACAAGCGGGGCGGCGCCAATGGCGCACGCATCCGCTTGGCGCCCCAGAAGGACTGGGAAGGCAACGAACCGGCCCGCCTGGCCAAGGTACTGGCCGTGCTGGAGCCGATTGCGGCGGAATCTGGCGCCAGCGTGGCCGACGTGATCGTGCTGGCCGGCAATGTCGGCGTCGAACAGGCGGCCAGGGCTGCCGGTGTCGAGGTGACGGTGCCTTTCGCGCCGGGGCGTGGCGATGCGTCGCAGGAAATGACCGATGTGGCGTCGTTCGATGTGCTGGAACCGCTGGCCGATGGGTTCCGCAACTGGCAGAAGGCACCCTACGCCGTCACGCCCGAGGAATTGCTGCTCGACCGCGCCCAGTTGATGCGCTTGACCGCCAATGAAATGACCGTGCTCGTCGGCGGCCTGCGCGTGTTGGGCACCAACCATGGCGGCACCCGGCATGGCGTCTTCACGGACCGCATCGGCGCACTGACGAATGATTTCTTTGTCAACCTGACCAACATGGCCTGCACCTGGAAGCCAACCGGTCGCAACAGCTACGCCATCGTTGACCGTCAATCCGGCGCCACCCGGTGGACGGCCACCCGCGTCGATCTGGTCTTTGGCTCGAACTCGGTGCTGCGTGCCTACGCCGAGGTCTATGCGCAGGACGACAATCAGGAGAAGTTCGTGCGCGACTTCGTCGCCGCCTGGACCAAGGTCATGAACGCGGACCGTTTCGACCTGGCCTGAGGCGATCGCGGCCGCCGCCGCGAGCCGTGGCGGCGCGGGACCGGGTTTCTGTCCAATCCCCCGCCGTGGCCGGAAGGAGCGTCCGGCTCAGGCCAGCGGGCGGCGGTAGCCGCCGGCCTGGCCGCGCGGCGACAGCACGAACTGCCAGAGCTGGTTGTCGCGCGCGCGGAAGGTGCCGGCGCAGGCCATCAGGTAGTAGCGCCACATGCGCCGGAAGCGTTCGGAATACCGGTCCTGCAGCCGCGGCCAGGCCGCATCGAAGCGCTCCAGCCAGGCCATCAGCGTGCGGTCGTAGTCGGCGCCGAAGTTGTGCAGGTCCTCGATCACGAAGTCGTGCTCGGCCGCCGCCGCCAGTTCGCTGACGGCCGGCAGCGAGCCGTTGGGGAAGATGTACTTGTGTATCCAGGGATCTATGCTGGTGCCGGCGAGGTTCTTGCCTATGGTGTGCAGCAGGAAGAGGCCGTCCTCGCGCAAGCTGCGGCGCGCTACCTCGAAGTAGGCGCGGTAGTTCTTGTGGCCGACATGCTCGAACATGCCGACCGAGGCGATGCGGTCGAAGCGCTGCAGCCCGTCGGGGTTGAACTGGCGGTAGTCGACCAGCTCGATCCTGACCGGCAGATCCTTGAGTCTTTCCTGGGCCCAGGCCGCCTGTTCGCGCGAGACGGTCAGGCCGACGCAGCGCACGCCATAGTGCTCGGCCGCATGCCACATCAGCCCGCCCCAGCCGCAGCCGATGTCGAGCAGCTTCATGCCGGGGCGCAGTTGCAGCTTGCGGCAGACCAGGTCCAGCTTGGCACGCTGCGCCTCCTCCAGCGTGCCGGCGGCGGCCCAGTAGCCGCAGCTGTAGGACATGGTCGGATCCAGCATGGCCTCGAACAGGTCGTTTCCGAGGTCGTAGTGCTCCTGTCCGACCTGCCAGGCGCGCTGCAGCGACTGCAGGTTCATCATGCGCGAGCGCAGCGCCAGCAGCACGAGCGCGGGATTGCGCACCTGCCGGTCCAGCCGCGCGTGCAGGACGCGGGCGATCAGTTCGTCCAGGCGTTCGCAGTCCCACCAGCCGTCCATATAGCTCTCGCCCAGGCCGAGGCTGCCCCGGGTCAGGACCCGGCCCAGGGTGGCGGGATGGTGCACCCGCAGGTCCCAGGGCCGGTCGCCATCGAGGCGGATGTCGGCCAGCGCGAACAACTGGCTGGCGGCCTTGCGCGCGCGGTCGGTGTCCGCCGGTGCGCCGGACGGTTCGTTCATGGGGGCAGAAACAGAATCCATCGAAAGACACTCCTCCTGGTGCGCGGAGCAAGCCGGTGGCTGGCGGCATGCTCCTCCGATAGGCGGGCGGGAAGGGTCGATCGTGCAGCGCCTCTGGCTCGAACTTCCCGGTTGGTTTAGCATATCAAAATTAGGCTTTTTGTTGAGGTGTAATCAGGAGGTGGCGGGCATGGCAAAGAAGTCGGGCGCGGCGCGCAGGATGGACATCGGGATCGGTGACAAGGACAGGGCGGCCATCGCGCAGGGTCTGAGCGGCCTGCTGGCCGACACCTTCACGCTCTACCTGACCACGCACAATTACCACTGGAACGTGACCGGGCCCATGTTCAACAGCCTGCATGCGATGTTCATGCAGCAGTACACCGAGCTCTGGAACGCGATCGATCCGATCGCCGAGCGCATCCGCGCGCTCGGGCATGTGGCGCCCGGCTCCTTTGCCGAGTTCGGGCGGCTCTCCTCGCTGCCCGATGCCGGCGTCCAGCCGCCCAAGGCGCTGGAGATGGTGCGCCTGCTGGCCGAGGGCCACGAGGCCGTGGCGCGCACGGCGCGCCGCGTCTTTCCCCTCGCGGATGAGGCGAACGACCAGCCCAGCGCCGATCTGCTGACCCAGCGCCTGACCGTGCACGAGCAGGCGGCCTGGATGCTGCGCAGCCTGCTGGAAGACTGATACGGCGGCTCCGGAAAGCAAAAAGCCCCCGGCTTGCGCGCGGGGGCCAGTCTGGCAGCCGGGGTTGCCTCAGTGCACCAGCACCGGCATCTGGGCCAGCGTGGCGTAGCCTTCCAGCGTGTCCTCGACCTCCTCCTGCGTCGGCGTCTGACGTTGCCAGGCATCGATCTGGCGCTGGAACATCTCGGCCCAGGAGCCGTCGAGGTAGACCTCCTTGCCTGCGCGCTTGTCGACGATCTCGAAGCCGTTGCGCGGCAGCTGGTGTGCCACTTCCCGCGCCTGGCCCTCGCTCGCCTCGGCCGGGGCGTTGGCCAGGATGTGGACGACGGCAAAAGAGTCGGAGTCGTAGAGCGTGTGCATGATCCTAATGTCCCCGAAACGCGATAAACCCACAAGTCCAGGGCCCATCCCCAACCTGTTCGCGACAGTTCCTAGCTGGGGGCAGGAGCGCGCGCTTCAAGCCCCGGGGGGAGGGCTGCCGCGCTCAGGGGCGGCTCAGGCGCTGGTCCACGCTGTCGCCGTTGTCCTGTTGCAGGCGGATGCGCACCGGCAGGAAGGCCAGCGCGGGGGCGGCCCAGAGTTCGAGCCCGGCATCGCCTGCGCGCAGCGGTGCCCGGCTGAACTTCCAGGTCAGGAAATGGCCGGCCGGCAGGTCCAGGTCCTCGACGGCCTCGAAGCGGAACTGCCAGGCCTCGAGGGCAGAGGAGGCTGCCACCGGCATGATCAGCGACAGCCCGGTCGGGGGGGCCTGCGGCAGCGCAGCCAGCTGCGCCGCGAGCTGCAGGAAGACGCTCAGCTTGTCCTGCACGCCGCTTGTCAGGGCGAAGCTGGCGCCAGCGTCTTCCTGGCGCAGCTGGCCTGCTGCCCGGTCGAACACCGTGATCCGCTGCCGGCGTGCGCGGTCCACGAAGCGCTCGGGCTGCAGCCCGTCCGCGTCCAGGCGGCCGGTGCTGGTCTGGCTGCGCGAGCCGAGCAGGAAGGCGCGTATCTCCATCTGCGCCTCGTAGCGCTGGCCGTCCTGGCGCCAGTCCAGCGTGGCGCCCGCGCTATAGCCCAGGCCCCGGCTCTGGCCTTCGATCACGTAGCTCAGGCGCAGCGGCGGCGGCAGGGCCAGCGCAGACTGCTGTGGCGCGGGCGCCGGCTGGTGCTGCTCCTGCGCTTCTGGCGCGGCTTCGGACGGCGCGTCCGCTGATGCTGGCTGCGCTGATGCTTCCTGGAACGGGGTGGTCGGCGTTGCGGTTTCCGGCGCTGGCCCGCCGCTCGCTTCCGTTGCCGGCCCCGCAGCGCCAGGCGCGACCGATGGTGCCGGCCGCGGCCCGGCTGCGGCCCGGCGGGCTGGTGGCGCGGGCGCCTTGACGGGAGGCGCCAGCACGGTGGCCGGCACGTAGACTGCGCCCGGAGGCAGGGGCGACGCGGCCTGCTCGCTGGTGGAGTCGTCCCAGCCCGACCACAGCACCAGCAGGTGCAGGGTCGCCACGGCTGCGCCGACCGTCAGCCAGCGCAGCGCGGTAGCGGGGCGGGGAGAGAGGGGGGCAGGCGTCGCGGGCAAGGGAAAGCAGCAGAAAGGCCTTCCTACAATAGCAAAAAAGCCCGGCAGCGGGGGAGGTCCCCCTACGCCTCCATACAGCGGTCGAGACAGGGGCCGCGCACCACATCGATGAAACTGGCCACCTACAAAGACGGCTCGCGCGACGGGCAACTGATCGTCGTGTCGCGCGATCTCGCTTCCGCCCACTACGCGACGGGCATCGCCTCGACGCTGCAGCAGGTACTGGACGACTGGAACTTCATCGCCCCCCAGCTGCAGGATCTCTACGTCGCTCTGAACCAGGGCCGGGCCCGGCACGCCTTCCCCTTCGAGGCCGCGCGCTGCATGGCGCCATTGCCGCGCGCCTACCGCTGGGTCGTCGCCGCGGCCTACCGCAACCATGTCGAACTGCTGCAGGGCAAGGCGGCAGCCACCACCGCCCTGCGCGAGGCCGCGGCCGATGCCTTCCTCGGCCCCTGCGACGACCTGGTGCTGTTCGACGAGGCCTCGGAACTCGATTTCGGCGCCGGGCTGGCCGTGGTCACCGGCGACCTGCCGGCGCGCTGCAGCGCCGAGCAGGGACTGGACGGCATCCGCCTGCTGCTGCTGGCCAACGACTGGTGCCTGCGCGCGCTGCTGCCGCGCGGGGAGGACGACAGCGGCGGGCCGCCGCAGGCCCATCCGGCCACGGCCTTCGGCCCGGTGGCGGTGACGCTGGACGAACTGGGCGATGCCTGGGAGCGCGGCCGTCCCAGGCTGACGCTGCAGGCCAGCTGGAACGGGCGCAAGGTCGGCATGTGCGATGCCGGGGAGATGGACTGCCACTTCGGTCAGCTGCTGGCGCTGCTCAGCCGCAGCCGTGGCATTGCGGCAGGCTCGGTCGTGGGCGGCGGGGTCGTGGCCAACCCGGCCGTGAGCACGGGCGACCGGCGCGAGTGGCCGAGGGGCGCCGGCTGCCTCGCGCAAAGGCGCGCGATCGAGCGGGAGCAGGGCAGCCAGGCGCCGGCTGCCTATCTGGGCTACGGTGACACCGTGCGCATCGAGGTCAGGGGGCGCGACGGCCACAGCCTGTTCGGTGCCATCGAGCAGACCGTCCTGCCGCCCGAGTGAGGCCGGCTCAGAGGGTGGGACGGGCCTCGCCGCGGCTGCGCTCGTAGCGGTCCTGGCAGACGGTGCAGCGCAGCGCCGTGGGGCTGGCGTGCAGGCGCGCGGTCGGGATGTCGACGCCGCAGTCGCTGCACTGGCCGTAGGTGCCGGTCGCGATGCGCCTGAGCGCTTCGTCTATGGCCTTGAGCTCGGCGGTCTCGCGCTGGTCGAGCGCCATGGCGAGGTCGCGCTCGCTGTCGTGCTGCGTCCAGTCTCCCGCCTGCACGTCGTGGCGATCCCCGGCGGCCTCGGCACGGCCGATCTTGCCGCCGCGCTGGGCGCGGATCTGCGCGATCACCTCGCTTCGCATCTGCTGCAGTTGCAGCGTGAAGGTATCCGAAATATTGGTATCCATGGTGGCTGCTCCTCGACAGGCTGGGTGAGACCACATTTTCATGGCCGTCCCGTCTTTTGGCTATAGCTTGCTCCAGCGCCGGCCGGTCCGCCTTGACCTGGGTCAAGCGCGCTCGTGCGGCGCAGGTCGCCGTGGCGCGAGCGCGATGTGGCATGCTTGGCGGCAGGCCGGCCGCCGCGCCGGCGCCATGTCACCCCCACCCGAGGAGAAAATTGGATGGAAAAACCGGATTTCAGCGCCTTTGCCCAGTACATCCCAGGCTTCGACTTCCTGCAGAAGCTGGCCGGGCAGGCCGCCGACAGCGTGACTCCGGGACTGCAGTCGGCCAGCGGTGCGATTCCCGGGCTGGGCAGCTGGGTCGCGCCGACCTTCAGCGTCGAGGAGCTCGACAAGCGCATCCAGGACCTGCGCGCGGTGCATTTCTGGCTGGACCAGAACACCAAGGCGCTGGGCGCGACGATCCAGGCGCTCGAGGTGCAGAAGATGACGCTGGCCACGCTCAAGGGCATGAACCTGAGCCTGCAGGACGTGGCCGAGTCGTTCAAGATCAAGCCCGAGCAGGTGCAGGCGAAAGAGCCGCCCAAGCCATCTTTCTCCTGGGGCAGCGAGCCGCCCAAGGCCGCGCCCGAAGCGTCCGCCGCGCAGCCGGAGCAGCAGGAGGCCGCCAAGCCTGCAGTCGATCCGATGCAGTGGTGGGGGTCGCTGACCGAGCAGTTCACGGCGATCGCGACCGGCGCGCTGCAGGACATGGCGGGCCAGGCCGCGAAGGCCGCCGAGCAGATGGCGCAGACGGTGCAGGCCGGCACCGCAGCCGCGGAGCAGATGGCCGCCCAGGCCAGTGAAGGCGCCGCGGCGCAGTCGGCCAGCGAGCCGGCGGCAAAGCGACGCACGCGCAGCGCTGCGACCCAGGCGGCACCGACGCGCGCTCGCGCGCCTCGCTCCAAGCCGGCTGCGCCTGCGAAGTCGCGCCAGCCGGGCGACGGCCGCTGAGGCAACATGAGGCTGTTCCCCCATGGTCATGCGACCCATCCGCAGTGGGAAATGGCCGCCGCGCTGGTGCTGGCGCAGCTGCGCGCCCAGCTGGTGCAGCCCGGCTACGCGGACGAGCCGGCGCTGGGGCTGCTCTACATCACCGACCACTATGCCGATGCGGCGCAGGACATCCTGGACCACCTGGGCGCCGAGCTGCCCGGGGTGACTGACTGGGCTGGCGCGGTGGCCACGGGCATCTGCGCCGGTCATGCCGAATATGTCGACGAGCCGGCGCTGGCCGTGATGCTGTGCGATCTCGCGCCCGGGCAGTACCGGGTCTTCAGCGGCGTCGCGCCGCTGCCGGCCGCGCAGGGCACGGACGGCTTTGCGGCCCGCAGCGCCCTGCTGCACGTGGATGGAGCCACGCCCGACGTGGCCGAGCTGGTCGCCGAGCTGGCCGAGCGCAGCGGCACCCTGTTCGGCGGTCTGCTCGCCAGCCGGGGGGCGACGCTGCAGTTCGCGCGCTCCAGCCGCGGAGCGCTGGCGGGCAGCGGTGGACGCGGGGCTGCCGGCGTGTTCGAGGGGGGCATGAGCGGCGTTGCCTTCGGCGCCGATGTGCGGCTGCTGACACGCGTGACCCAGGGGGTGAGGGCGCTGGCGCCCACGCATGTGGTGGACCGGGCCGACCGCAACGTGGTGCTGGAACTGGACGGCCGCGACGCGCTCGACGTGCTGCTCGAGGATCTGGGCATCACGCTGGACGATCCGCCGACCGCCGTGGCGCGGCTGCGCCGCACGCTGGCCGGCCTGATTCCGCCGGGACGGCCTGCCGCGCCGGCGGCCGGTTTGCACGGGGAGGTCGGGGACGAGGTGCAGGTCCGCCAGCTGATCGGGCTCGATCCGGGCCGCCGCGGCGTGGCCGTGGCCGATCGGGTCGATCAGGGTGCTCGCCTGTTCTTCTGCGAGCTCGACCCGCAGGCGGCGCGCGCCGACCTGATGCGCATCGGCGCCGAGATCCGGGAGACGCTCGAGCCCGAGGAGCAGTCCTTCGAGGCCGCCAGCGCCCTGGCCGCGAGCGGGCTGGCGGGGGCGCCGCATCCCGCGCGGCGCATCGCGGGCGCGGTCTATGTCAGCTGCAATGGCCGTGGCGGCGCCTGGTTCGGCGCGCCAGGCGCCGAGCTGCAGGTCCTGCGCCAGGCGCTCGGCGACGTGCCGCTGGTGGGCTTCTTCGCCGCTGGCGAGATCGCCGGCAGCCGGCTCCATGCCTACAGCGGCGTGCTGACCGTCTTCGTGGCGGACTGAGCTGGCTGCTGGGCCTGTCCGCCGGTTTTCAGACGCCGCGCGCGCGCTCGGACCTGAAGCGCGCACGCATGGCGCTGAAGCTGCCGGCCTCGAGCGACTCGCGCACCTCGCGCATCAGGTTGAGGTAGTAGTGCAGGTTGTGCACCGTGGTCAGCATCGGGCCGAGCATCTCGCCGCAGCGATCCAGGTGGTGCAGGTAGGCGCGGGAAAAGCCCTCGCGCCCGCCCTGGTCCCAGCTCACGCCGCTGCTGCCGGCGCAGGCGTAGCAGGTGCAGCTGCTGTCGAGCGGCTGCGGGTCGGCCTTGTGGCGCGCGTTGCGGATCTTGAGGTCGCCGTAGCGCGTGAAGATGGTGCCGTTGCGCGCGTTGCGCGTCGGCATCACGCAGTCGAACATGTCCACGCCCTGGGCCACGCCCTCGACCAGGTCCTCGGGCGTGCCCACGCCCATCAGGTAGCGCGGCTTGTGCGCCGGCAGGCGGTGCGGCGTGTGCGCCATGATCTGCAGCATCAGCTCCTTGGGCTCGCCGACGCTCACCCCCCCGACCGCGTAGCCGGGGAAGTCCATCTCGACCAGGGCCTCGAGCGACTCCTGGCGCAGGCTCTCGAACATGCCGCCCTGCACGATGCCGAACAGCGCGTTCGGGTTGCCCAGGCGCTCGAACTCGTTCTTGCTGCGCAGCGCCCAGCGCCGGCTCAGCTCCATCGAGACGCGCGCCTCGGCCTCGGTCGTGATGTGGCC
>JBEEPT010000268.1:0-4628 GCA_041190985.1 Pseudomonadota bacterium | reverse complement strand
CGCAGGCACTTCACCCAGGGCCTGGCTGCCGCCGCCCTGATCGGCACCACTTCCCTGGCCTGGGCGGCCGACGTCGTCAAGATCGGCTACGTCTCGCCGCAGACCGGCGCCCTGGCCCCGTTTGGCGAAGCCGACAAGTGGGTGATCGACCAGATGAAGACCGCCTTCAAGGACGGCCTCATGATCGGCGGCAGGAAGCACGAGGTGCAGATCATCCTCAAGGACAGCCAGTCCAGCCCGAACCGCGCCGGCGAGGTCGCCAACGACCTGATCCTCAAGGACAAGGTCGCGCTGCTGCTGACCGCGGGCACGCCCGAGACCGCCAACCCGGTCAGCGATGCGGCCGAGCTCAACGAGGTGCCCTGCATCTCGAGCGTGGTGCCCTGGCAGCCCTGGTTCTTCGGCCGCAAGGGCGACCCGAAGGCGGGCTTCGAATGGACCTACCACTTCTTCTGGGGCCTGGAGGACGTGATCGCCAACTTCACCAACGGCTGGAAGAGCATCCCGACCAACAAGAAGGTGGGCGCCCTGTTCCCCAACGACGGCGACGGCAACGCCTGGGGCGACAAGGAGCTGGGCTTTCCCAAGCCGCTGGCGCAGATGGGCTTCAGCTTGACCGACCCGGGCCGCTTCCAGAGCGGCACGCAGGACTTCAGCGCCCAGATCGCCGCCTTCAAGCGCGACGGCGTCGAGATCGTCACCGGCGTGATCATCCCGCCGGACGCCAAGACCTTCCTGACCCAGGCCCGCCAGCAGGGCTTCAAGCCCAAGGTCGTGACCTTCGGCAAGGCCATCATGCACCCGCAGGCGATCGAGGCCCTGGGCGAACTGGGCGAGGGCCTGACGACCGAAGTCTGGTGGAGCCCGGCGCATCCCTTCGCCTCCAGCCTGACCGGCCAGAATTCCCGTGCGCTGGCCGATGCCTACGAAGCCAGCACCAGGAAGCAGTGGACCCAGCCGCTGGGCTTTGCCCATGCGCTGTTCGAAGTGGCGTCCGACGCCCTGCAGCGCAGCAAGTCGCTCAAGGCGGCGGACGTGCGCAACGCGGTGGCGGCCACCCGGCTCAAGACCGTGGTCGGCGACGTGGCCTGGGGCGGACCGGGTCCGTTCCGGAACGTCAGCCGCACGCCGCTGGTGCTGGGCCAGTGGCACAAGGGCAAGAAGTTCAGGTACGAGCTGACCCTCGTCAACACCGAGGCGGCCAAGGCCGTTCCGGTGGGCGGCCAGCTCAAGCCGATGTAAGCCAGCGGGATCCCGACATGCCATTGCTTGCCTTGCATTCGGTCAGCAAGTCCTACGGGGCGCTCAAGGTCACCGACAACATCACGCTGTCGGTGAACCGGGGCGAGACCCTGGGCATCCTCGGCCCCAACGGGGCCGGCAAGACCACGCTGTTCAACCTGATCTCGGGCGACGTGGGCGTTGACGCCGGGCGCATCGAGTACGACGGCCAGGACGTGACGGCGCTGCCGCCGGAGCTGCGCTGCCGCCGCGGCATCGGGCGCAGCTACCAGGTGCCGCAGCCCTTCGGCCACCTGAGCGTGTTCGAGAACCTGGTCACGGCCGCCTGCTTCGGCGGCGGCCAGAGCGAGTCGCAGGCCTGGGACACGGCGGTGCAGGTGCTCGAGCAGACCGGCCTGATGGCGCATGCCAACCAGCTGGCGGGCTCGCTGACCCTGCTCAACCGCAAGCGGCTGGAGCTCGCGCGCGCGCTGGCCACGGGCCCCGAGCTGTTGCTGCTCGACGAGATCGCCGGCGGCCTGACCGAGCACGAGGCGGCCGAGCTGGTCGATGAGCTCCAGCGCATCAAGGCCACCGGCGTGACCATGATCTGGATCGAGCACGTGGTGCACGCGCTGCTGTCGGTCGCCGACCGGCTGTTCGTCATCAACTTCGGCCAGCAGCTGGCCGAGGGCCGGCCGCACGAGGTGATGAACGACGCGCAAGTGCAGCGCGTCTACATGGGCATGGAGGTCTGAGATGGGGGCCGTCTTGCACACCCAGGGCCTGCAGGCCTTCTACGGCGACGCGCAGGCGCTGTTCGGCATCGACTTCGAGCTCGACGCGGGCGAGGTCGTCGCCATCATCGGCGCCAACGGCGCGGGCAAGTCCACCTTCCTCAAGTGCCTGACCGGACTGGTGAAGGCCGCGCCGGAGGCGATCCGCTGGAAGGGCCAGCCCATCGGCGGCCAGGCCCCGGGCGACATCGTGCGCCAGGGCCTGGCGATGGTGCCCGAGGGCCGTCGCCTGTTCCCCTCGCTGAGCGTGGAGGAGAACCTGCTCATGGGTGCCAAGGCCGGGCGCCAGGGGCCGTGGAACCTGCAGCGCCTGTACTCGATGTTCCCGATCCTCCAGGAGAAGCGCAAGCTGCCTGGTACCTCGCTGTCGGGCGGCCAGCAGCAGATGGTGGCGATGGGCCGCGCGCTCATGAGCAACCCCGAGGTGCTGCTGTGCGACGAGCTCTCGCTGGGGCTGGCGCCGATCGTGATCCGCGAGATCTACCACGCCATGCCCGCGATCACCGCCGAGGGCATGACGGTGGTGATCGTCGAGCAGGACGTGACGATGGCGCGCCAGGTCTCGCAGCGCCTGTACTGCTTCCAGGAAGGCCGGGTGTCGCTGCAGGGCGATTCGTCCGAGCTCAGCCGCGAGCAGATCAGCCAGGCCTATTTCGGAGTCTGATTCCATGGAAATCCTGATCCAGGGCCTGCTCTTGGGCGGCCTGTACGGACTGTTTGCGCTCGGGCAGTCCCTCATCTTTGGCGTCATGCGCCTGACCAACACCGCGCAGGGCGACTTCATCATCCTGGGCGCGTTTGGCTCGCTGGCGCTCGTCAGCCTGGGGCTGGCGCCGTGGGCGGCGCTGCTGGCCACGCTGCCGCTGGCCTGGTGTGCGGGCTACGCGGTGCAGCGCGTCGTGCTCAACGGCACGCTGGGCAAGGACCCGCTGCCCTCGCTGGTGGTGACCTTCGGCCTGTCGATCGTGATCCAGAACCTGCTGCTCGAGCTGTTCTCGGCCGATCCGCGCGCGATCGACAGCGCCGGCCTCGACCAGCTGAGCTGGACGCTGCCGGGCGAGATCTCGGTCGGCGTGCTGCCGCTGGCCATCCTGGCGCTGGCGCTGGCCGCCACCGCCGGCCTGCAGTGGCTGTTCGACCACACCGCGCTCGGGCGGTCCTTTCGCGCCGTCTCGGACGACCGCGAGATCGCCGAGCTCATGGGCCTGAACGCGCGCCAGGTCTACGCGCTGGCGACCGCGCTGGCCTTCGTGCTGGTCGGCCTGGCCGGCACGCTGCAGGGACTGCGCACGACGGTGGCGCCGGCCGACGGCCCGCTGCTGCTGCTGTTCGCCTTCGAGGCCGTGATCATGGGCGGCATGGGCAGCTTCTGGGGCACGCTCGCCGGCGCCATGCTGCTCGGCCTGACCCAGCAGGTGGGATTCCGCCTCGACCCCGGCTGGGGCATCTGGGCCGGCCACCTGACCTTCCTGGCCGTGCTGGTGCTGCGCCCGCAAGGCCTGTTCCCCAAGACCCGTGGCTGAAGAGGTGCCCGTGATGAATCCTTCCTACACCGTCGTGCGCAGCCGCCGGGGCGGCCCGCTGCTGGCCTTCGCGGTCGCCGCGCTGGTCCTGTTCGCCGCCAGCCTGCCCCTGTGGGGCGAGTCGAGCTGGCTGCGCGAGTTCGTGCAGATCGCCTGCTACTTCATCTTCGCGATGATGTGGAACCTGCTGGCCGGCTACGGCGGCATGGTCTCGATCGGGCAGCAGGCCTACTTCGGCCTGGGCGGCTACGTGATGCTCGCGCTGGGCAACTTCGTCGGGCTCAACCCCTTCGTCGGCGTGGTGCTCGGCGCGCTGGCGGCCGGCCTGATCGCGATCCCCGTCTCGCGCATCGCGTTCCGGCTGCAGGGCGGCTACTTCGCGATCGGCACCTGGGTCATCGCCGAGGTGTTCCGCCTGAGCGTGGCCAACCTCTCGGCGGTGGGCGGCGGCTCCGGCACCACGCTGACCGCGCTGCGCGGCATCGACAAGGCCACGCGCGAGTCGACCACCTACTGGATGGCGCTGGCCTGCGTGGTCGCCTCGATCGCGCTGGTCTACCTGTTCCTGCGCAGCAAGCGCGGCCTGGCGCTGCTGGCGATCCGCGACAACGAGGTCGCGGCGCGCTCGCAGGGCATCGCGGTCGCTCGCATGAAGCTGGCGGTCTACGCGGTGGCGGCCTTCGGCGCCGGCCTGGCGGGGGCGCTGTACTTCGTGGGCAACCTGCGCATCAGCCCGGACGCGGCCTTCAGCGTGAACTGGACGGCGTTCGCGATCTTCATGGTCATCATCGGCGGCATCGGCCGCATCGAGGGGCCGCTGGTGGGCGCGCTGGTGTTCTGGGCGCTCAACAAGTGCTTCAGCGACTACGGCAGCGGGTACCTGATCGGCCTCGGGCTGCTGGCCATCGTCGTGACGGTGCGCTTCAAGCAGGGCCTGTGGGGCTGGGCCCAGCAGCGCTGGGGCTGGACGCTGTTGCCGGTCTCGCGCCGCCTGGTGCTGCATCCGGTCCCGGCCGCCAGCCAGCCCGCGCGGCACGGCGCCGCGCCCGCGACCACCGCCGCAGCGCCTGCCCGCGCCACCGCCTGA
>JBEEPT010000267.1:0-9360 GCA_041190985.1 Pseudomonadota bacterium | reverse complement strand
CCGCCAGCACGCCATCGACCGAGGGCGAGCCCGTCTTGCCGGACTGGAGCCCCTTGAGCGCGACGTAGGGGTTCGGCGCCCGCTCGACCCAGCCCTGCAGGAACTGATCCTGGATCAGCTCGCGGCTGTCCTGCGACAGCTTCTCGATCTCGACCAGCGACAAAGCGCCCGAGCCGCCGGTCGCCTGCGGCCCCGCCGCCGTGGTCTTGTTGGCCAGCGCCGCGAGCTCGGCCTGCGCCGCGTCCCAGTCGCCGTTGCGCGCGGCCTTGGCAGCCTGGACCGTGTACTCGTTCGTGGCCTCGAGGATCGTGGCCCGGTACTGGTCGCGTTCGTACTCGCGCCGGTCGTTGTCGATCTGCTGGTAGCGCTGCGCCCCGATCCGGTTGTAGGTGCTGGCGACCTCCGGCTGCATCGCGGGGTCGAGGTCGCCGACGAACGCCTGGGCCCGCTCCTGGAGCGCCGCCTTGAACGCCTCTGGCTGGCCCGGATGCTGCTTGGCCAGCTTCTCGATGTCGTCGCGTGCCGCCATCTCGGCCGAGGTCGAGGCGGCCAGGATGGCGCTCTTGCGGAACGCCTCGTCGCCGATGCTGTCGCCGGCCGGCAGCCTGAGCTGGTCGATCGGCGTGGCCAGCCCGTAGGCCGCGCCCTCCGCGGTCTGCTGGTTCTCGACCTCGCGCGCCCGCTCGCGGAACGCGGTGCGCATCAGCTGCTGGGCCTGCCCGCTCTCCTCCTGGAACGCATTGGCCAAGGCGCGCAGCCCCCAGCTCGCCTGGGTGCGAACCGGATAGGCCCGAGCGTTGCCGACCGCAGCGCGCCCGGGGCTGCCAATGCCGGACACCGCGGCTCCGCCGCCGCCGCGCGGGCCACGGGCCTGGAGCCTGGCCTCGCCAACCGGAACATCGCGGCGGCCGGCCATGTCAGACGCCCCCGCCGAGCGTGCCGCCCGGGCCCTTGGTCAACCGGCTCGGCGCGGCATAGCTGCCGGCCGTGTTGCGTGGCGTCGGCTCGATCGCCTTTCTCCTGCTGTAGTAGTCGTAGGCGATGCCGCTGAGGTTCGAGAATCCGGAGATCAGCGCGGCCTGGTTGGCATAGCGGGTCTGGTCCTTGCCCGCCTTGTAGCCGAGCTTGGCGGCCCGCTCCTGGTTCTGCAGGTCGAGCTTCGTGGCCTCGCGCGTGTTCTTCAGCGATTCGGCCGCGGTCGCGCGCTGCTGGGCCAGCGCCATCATGCCGCTGCGCACCGAGTTGGTGAGCGAGGTCGAGATCTTGGTCCGCTCGCCGGCCGCGTCTGCCTCGCTCGTCGCCAGGTTGAGATCGTTGGTGCGCCGGTCCTGGTCGCTAACCCGCCGGGCCTCCTTGTCCAGCGCGTCGCCCGTGGCGCTGTTCAGGACGTTGCGGCTCGCCATCGTGGCCTGCTGCTCGCCCAGCGTGGTGAGCAGCGCGCGGCGGATCTCGGTCGCCCGCTGCGCCGCGTCGACCCGCTGGTGTCCAGGTTCCGCTCGACCTGCGCGAGATCCTGGCCCGCGGCCTCCGATGCCTGCCGGGTCTGCTCGGTCAGCCGCTCGACCGCCTGCGCGTCGGCAAGGTCGATCGACTTCTTGAGCTGATCGTCCTCCAGGTTCGCGACCTGCCGGGACTGCCGCAGCTCCTCCTGCAGCGCCTTCTTCTGCGCGTCCTGAGCGTCGTTGTTGGCCTGAATGGAAGTGATGCTGCCCGCGGCGGCACCGCCCAGGCTGGCCCCTGCTGCCGCCCCGGCGGCAATTCCAGCCGGACCGCCGGCAGAGCCCGCAAATCCGCCCGCGACGGCGCCAACCACGGGAAGCGCTGCGCTGGCCTTCCCCATCAGCCGCCCAGCCGGTAGTCGATGGCCAGGGACAGGATCTCGACCGGGAACGGCCCGTCGCGCGTGATCTCGACCGGGCAATCCACGCCGTTGCTGTAGCCCTCCAGCGCCACCCGGCTCACCGCGGCCTGCGGCAGCGGCGGCGTGCTCTGCAGGTTGTCGAACGGCCGATCCAGGATGGCGGTCGAGCGCCCGCCGGCGACGACGCGCAGCCCGGCGCTGGCCAGATGGCGGATCTCGGCCCGGTACGGCCTGACCTTGCGGCCGAGCAGCGACGCGTTCTCGCTCTCGACCGGCATGGGCTTGAGGCTGATCGGGATGTCGTAGCCCACCGCGACCTGCGCCACCGGCACGGGCAGGGTCAGCACGCCCCCGGCCGAGACCGTGAACTCGCCCAGCCAGTAGCCGTCGGCGAACACCTGCACGACCTGCGAGGCATAGTCGCCCAGCCCGGGCACCGTGGCCGAAGCCGCCTGGGTGACGCTGGTCTGGTGGTCGAAGATCGCGATCGGCAGGAAGAACTCCAGCCACGCGTGGGTCGCGTCCCTGGTGAGCACGAAGCAGCGCTCGCCCACCGCGCAGCAGTCGATGATCTGCCGCGTCGCCGCGATCTCGAACCAGGCGGTCACCTCCTGCGACCGCTCCGAGGTCATGCCGGCCGCGGTGCCGTCGCGGTTCACGGCCAGAAGCAGGTCGAACGGATAGCCCGAGAATCCAGGCGCTGCGATGAGCCGGGTCGCGTCCGGCACCAGATGCTCGGCCCGCACGCTGAGCGGCACGGGCTTGATCGCCTGCTCCTCATCCGAGAACACGCCCTCGCGGATCACGCCGCCGTCGCGCTGGGCGAAGATCGTGCGGGCATCCAGGCGCGCCGGCTTGACCCGGCGCGAGCCGATCGCCGACTGCGGGATGTAGGCGATCGTCTTCGGTGTGGCCGGCGCGTCGATGCTGCCGGCGATCACCGCCTCGTCGCCGGTGGTGTAGACCTCGAGCCCGCGCGTGCCGGGGATCAGGTACTGCACATGCTCCAGCCGGCCGGTGCTGGCCGTGATCTGGATCGGGTCCGCGTCCGTCGGCGTGACGCCGGTGCTGGCGAAGAAATCGTAGGGCGCCCCGCTGCGCGACAGCCAGATCTCCGCCGGAGCCGACCTGCCGCCGCCGAAGCACAGCCGGTCCTGCCAGTAGGCGACGGCGCGCGGCCCGCCCCAGCGCTCCTGGAATGCCTCCTCGGTCCAGTCCGTGGACGGGCTGGTGTTCGGCAGGGTGCCGTCGACGGCGAAGGTCGCGTGCGTGGCGTCGATCGCGGCGGTCAGTCGGATCGTGACGTCGTTGAGCCGCCAGACGTTGAACGACCCGACCCCTGCCCCGGTGAACACCGGAGCGCTCGCGGTCACGGTGATGCTGCCGGTGGTGGCCGACGGCGTCAGGGTCACGTCGGCCGGCCAGTAGCGAAACTGCGGCGCCGCCTCGAACAGGTAGGCACCGGTGGTGAAGGTGCCGTCCACCTGCCTCTGGATCTGGATCGGCGCCCATTGACCCTCGTGGGTCAGGATCATGGTGTCGGCGATCTGCACCCAGTCGAGCGTGGCCGCCTGATCGAGGGTGAACTGGATCGCCAGCTCGGCCACGAGGAAGGCGTCGTCGGACCGGTAGACCCGGGCCGTCTGGTGACCGATCCACACCACGTAGCGCTGCGACGAGTTGAACACGAACGGCAGCAGGCGGCCGCCGGCGCTCTCCGCCGCGCTCGCCAGCTTGGCTGCGACGTAGGTGCCGGGCCGGTTGAAGCAGGACCCAGCCGGGCGCGGGATCATGTTCAGCAGCCGCTCGGCCCCGATGTAGTAGGGCTGAATGTCCTTGCGGCCCTTGAGCCTGGGGGCGAGGCTGCCGGCAGTGAAGGCCACCTGGGCGCGGCGGAACTTGCTCACCCGTGGTGCACCGCGATCAGCGTCGACGTGTCGAACTGCTCGGGCGTGTCCTGCTGGCTGTTGCGGGTGCGGGCCCGGGCCAGGGTGCGCTCATAGAGCGCCTGCTCATACTGCGCCTTGGTCTCGGTCTCGGTGATCGGCCCCGCCAGGCGGGCGGCCAGCAGGTGGTGCAGCGCCGCCACGAACAGCGGCGAGAAACGGTGCTCCGGCGCCTTGTAGGTGTAGACCAGCCACGCCCCGTCGAGGTCGGTGCAGAGCTTGCTCTTGCCGATCCGGTACGGGTAGCCGGGGCCGGCCGGGCTGCCGTCGGCGCGCATCAGCCAGCGCGGCGCCAAGCAATCGACCGGGACCTCGTAGGAGAACGAGTAGTCGGGCCGGGCCGCGGTCGCGTCTTGCGACAGGGCGACGGCGGCCTCGGCGAAGTTCCAGGGGTGATCTTCCAGGCACTCGCGCACGCACTGGTCGTAGTGGTCGCGGCAGAGGTCGCTCTGCACCGTGCCGTCGCTGAAGCTCTGAATGCGACTGGCCCCGAGTCTCCCCAGGGCCATGTTCGCAATGGTGTGACGGTCGGGCATCTACACCTCAAGGGCAGGCGCGATGTCCGCGCCGTCACACTGCGGAGAACGGCGTCCTAGTCGGTATCGGTCATGGTGAGAGCGAGGGCGTCGGTGACGTTGGCGGTCGTGCCGTCGTTGGTCAGCACGACATGGAGCCCCACCGTCGAGACGGTCCCGGTGTAGATCGTGGTGCCCCACGTCCGGCGCAGGATGATGTCGCCCTTGCGGAGCTTCTTCAGCGCCTCGCCGGTGAAGTAGGCGGAGGTGTCGACCGTGGCTGCCGCGTCGAGCGTGTCGTACAGCCAGAGGCTGCAGTTGTAGCCCAGATCGACACCGCGGAGCAGATTGGCGTCGGTGTATGCCATGGCTCAGTACCTCATGCCGCCTTGCGGCGCTGCGGGGCGGGCTCGGAGACATCGGTGCGGAACGGGGCCAGGACCGGGCGCTTCTTGCCGGTCGAGTGATCGAAACCGACGCACTCCGCCCAGGCCGTCCCATCGCTGGCGCGGAGCAGGACGATGTCGTCGAGATCGATGCGGCTGGTCGGCCCGAAGAAGCCAGGCGCGAGCAGGTCGGCCAGCGCAGCGCTCCGGTCGGTGTAGGCCATCGCGTTGACGACGGACGTTTCCGCCCGTCGTTCGTTGCGCTCCAGGTACTCGACCATCACGAGGTCGCCAGCGCCTGGGACTCGTCCAGCACCATCTTGCAGCCGGCCGTGCCGTCGATCAGCACCGCCGCCTGGGAGATCGAGTTGGCGATGAAGTGCGCCTGCCGGTCGCCGTGCCAGGTGATGTCGGCCTTGGCCTCGGACCCGATCGCGTGACCCGCGATCTTCTTGTGGTAGAGGTGCATCGTCCGATTGTTGGACGAGATGCTGAGCCCCGAGTGCTGGCACCACTTCACGCCGGCCCAGTACTTGACCTGCATGAAGCCGCCCTTCCACGGCAGCATGTCGTTGCCGATGTAGTCGGCGCGCACGAACTCGTCGATCAGCATCAGCCACGACCAGCCGACCGGGCTGACCCAGCCCCAGCGCTCGCCGTCGTCGTCGACATCGGCGGCGTTGAGCTTGCCGATGCTCGACAGGACCGAGTTCTTGAACGCGGCCTTGCTGGCCGTGCCCATCGTGGTGCTGTTGGTCGACTGGCTGTCGAGCGCCGCGATGATCAGCTCGTCGGTCTTGCGGCCAAGCGCCATGGCGCCGGCCTCGGCCGCGAGCTGCCGCTCGTCGATGTTGGTCTTCAGCTCGTCGAGGTTGTCGACCCACTCGCCGAAGTAGTAGTCGGCCAGGGTCGCGGTGACGTTGGTGTGCGCGATGTCGGACACCTGCACCAGACCATGCTTCTGCTTGGTGCTGGCGAAGCCCGTCCCGTACTTCTGGAACGTGGTATCCTTCGCGTTGCTGACGGTCTTGGTGCGGATCGTGCCGCGCAGCTTCGAGCCCTTGCGCTGGAACGCGACATGGACCTCGGCCTCGAACTGCTTGGTGAAGGCGGTGTCGATCGTGGTGGACATGCTCTGCGCCTCGATTGGCGTTGAGCATCCGGTCGCGGTTGTCCGACAGCGGGCCGAGTGCGGGCGTAGCCGGGCCGCGGGTCACGCGGTTCTCCTCATCCCCCGCAGAGGATGCGGGCGCGACGTTATTTCGGGTGGCGCTGCACCGTCAGTGACGGCGCGTTATGCGCGGATCGTGTCGCCGTAGAGCTTGCGCCAACCTTCGTTCACCTTGGCCTCGAAGGTCGGGTCGCGCTTGTACGGGTCGCAATACCGCGGGTCGGCCATCATCTGCTTCAGCTCGGCCTCGGTGACGACAGAGGGGGCCGCGCCCGGCTCCAGCGCCAGCGGCTTGGAGGCATTGGCCTTCAGCAGCGCCTCCACCGCCAGGAACGACGAGGGCGACTTCAACTCGCTCAGGAAGATGTCGGCGTGCTCGCCGGCCAAGGACTTGACCCGGTTGGTGACGATCTTGGCCCGGTCCGGCAGGTCGGCGCCCAGGGCCTTCTTCAGCCCCTCCTCGTCGAGCCCGCTGGTGTAGGGGTCGAGCATCTTGACCCCGAACGCCACCAGCTCGGCATACTGCTCCTGCGGCAGGTTGAACTTCCGGGCCAGCTCGCCGAACTCGCCCAGCAGCGGGCTGTCGGTGTCGAGGTCGAGCCCTTCCGGCGGGGCGTAGCTTTCCGGCGCGCCCGCGGGCTTGTTCTCCTCGGCCCACCTCGCCTTGAGCGGGTCGATGAACTCCGGATCCTCGAGCAGCTTGGCCCGGGTCTCGGCGTCCCAGGTGGCGCGCATCTCGTCCGGCAGAGATTCGGCCAGCTTGCGCCTGGCGTCGGCCGAGAGGTCGCCGACCCGGCGGCCGATGAGCGACTGCACCTCGCGGTAGGACTTGTGGATGTCCTCGGCGCGAACCTCGCCCTTCTCGCCGTCCCAGAACTTGGTGTCCCCGCCCAGCCACTCGGGCGGCTGCGGCGCGGCGCTGATGGTGTCGCCGCCCGGGGCGTTCTCGCCCGCATTCTCCTCGCTCATTACGATCCGGTCTCCACGAACAGAACGAGCTTGGCAGCCGTCAGGATCACGTCATCGACGTTCAATCTGTCGATGACCGCATACTTCTCGGCAATGAGATGCAGACAAGCCAAGCGCATTTCTACTGCCGACATGCGGCCCTGCGCGCCGCAATCGCATTCCCCGACGGGCAATGCCGGCCCGTTATTCATCGCACAGTCCGATCGATGGTCGATCATTTCTGCCCCTGCTCGATCTGTCTCAGGATGGCTCGCACCACGCTGCGCGCCCCCTCATGGTGGCGCAGCTCGGCGTCGCTTGCTGAGGGCGGCACCTCGCGGTCGAGAAAGCGGCGGCGCAGGTCGGCCATCACCGCCTCGCCGTTTGGGTTGGCGAATGTCCGCGCGTAGGACCGAGACAGCTCGCTCGGCTTGCCGTCAGGCGTGACGGGCTCGAGGTCGGGCCAGCTCATGCCATCCCCGGCGGCGGCTGGGGTTGCTCGGCCGGCGGCGGCTGGTTGGCCATCTGCTCGGCCGCCTGGGCCTGGGCCACCATCTCCTGGATCTCCTTGGCCAGGGCGATCAGCTCCGGCTTGGTCCGGAACAGGTCCGGGTTGGCGTGGCGCTGCTCGACCACCCAGCCGACGAACTCCTCGAGCTTCACGGCACCGGTGGCGATCTCCGGCCCCACCGTGGCGACGATGTCCTGGTGCGCGGCATGGAAGCGCTCGACCTCCAGGCCCCGCACATCGGCCGCCAGCGGGCCGGTCAGCTCCACCTGGGCCAGCTTCTCGAACCCGGCATCGTCCTGCACCGTGCCGATCTGCACAGCGAGGTCGAGCACCCGGCGCATCACCTGCTCGACGAACTCGTTCTTCAGCTGGCCGTAGACCCCGCGCTGCTCGCGCATCTGCTGCGCCAGGCGGCCGCGGTACTCCTCGGCCGTCATGTCGCGCTCCTCGATCCGGAGCACGTAGAGCGCGCGGCGGATGTTGACCCGCAGGTCGTTGAGCACGAGCTGGGAAACGTCGAAGTCGCCCGCGCGCTCGACCGGTCGCAGGCCGTTGTCCTTGCCGGCGCCGTGTACGAGGACAGCGCCCGGGCGGATCACGATGTTGTTCGGGTTGACCACGCCGTCGTCGGCGACGTTGTACATGCCGTTCACGGCGAGGGCCGCGTTCCGCAACACGAGCTCGACCACCGTGTTGGCGACCTTGACGTCCGGCAGCGCCTGCAGCCCCGGCCCATCGCCCCAGGCCTGCCCTGCGACCAGCCCGGCGCGGTAGCAGATCAGCGGCGAGGTCAGCTCGACCTGCTCGCGAATCTCGTGCTTGGCCTGCGTCTCGTACCAGCAGACGGCCCAGCGCTGCTCCTGCGGCAGCCAGTGGATCGCCATCTCGTACTCGATCTCGGTGTCCGGCTTGTCCTTCTGGAAGCCCCTGGCCTGCTCCGACCATGTGCCGCCCGGCACGGAAGCGTCGAGATCGCGGGCCCGGGTCTTGATCTTGCGGAACGAGGCCTGGATCCGGCCGGCGATGTCGGCCTCGATCGCCCACTGGTAGGCCGGGGTCGCGGTCCAGCGGATGCGGCTGTCGTCGGCCGGGTCGCGGTCGCCCAGCAGGAAGCCGGTGCCGAGCAGGAACTCCTTGTGCGCGGACACCGCGGCGCCGTCGAAATTGGAGCGGTTCAGGAGCGCGGTGCACTGCTCGGTGATGTAGTTGGCGTACCGCTCGGCCTCCTGCTTGATCTTCTTGTCGATCCCAGTGCGCGGCACCCATCGAGCCCAGACCTGATCCCAGGGGTGCAGCGCCTCGGCGATCTGGCTGGCGCCGTCGGCCAGGGCCTGCATCCCGACCGGGTCGTACAGATGGTCGTAGGCGCCCTGCTTGGACGTGTCCTGGCCGCCGGCGACCATCTCCAGGTAGCGCAGCGGGATCAGCCAGCGGTAGGCCTCGCGCAGCGCCTGGTGCTGGAGGCTGGCGCGGGCCCAGGCCTTCTTCGAGCGCTCGCACAGGCGCTCGATCTTGTCAGAGGTGGGGTCAGCCATCAGGCGCGGGTCACGCTGCGAAGTCGCCTCGGACAAGCATCTGGATGGCCTCGGCAGCCATCAGCGTGGACCTGTCAGCCCCGTGCGTGCCGAGCAAGTGGAGCGCTCCATCGGCGTCGCGGCCGATGACAAAGACCTCGTCGAAGGCCTCATCCTTGGCGGCGCTCAGCACGATTGCGGCGTCCCTGACTAGCTCGCTGTCGAAGAATGGTTCGATGACGATCGTCATGCTAAGCCCCCAGCAGCTTCGACAGCGCGCTCTGCTGCACGCCCTGCCAGCCGCTCGTGAGGAATGCGCTGAGCCCTCGGCCGCGCCGCTTGGTCTGCTCCGTGCGCCGCGTGGCCTCGGTGTCGAGCGTGTCCTGCTCCGTCTTCTGGACGGCGATCTCGGCCTGGGCCGGAGTGGGTGCTGGGGCCGGGGCCGGCGTGGCCGCCTGGGCAAACGGCGCCGCGGTGTCGGTGGCCTTGCCCTCGGGCATCGGCGCCC
>JBEEPT010000266.1:0-4910 GCA_041190985.1 Pseudomonadota bacterium | reverse complement strand
CCCTTGGCCTTGACCGTCCCGACGATGCGCCCGCGGCCGCCGTGCTCGGCGTCGAGCAGCAGGCTGCCGGCCGGGGACCGAACCGCCTTCCAGGCCGGTACCGGCGAGCGAATGCCCGGCTGCGGGTCGCGCGCCCGAACGGCCTGCGGCAGCTCCAGACCTTCCGGGAAAGGCTGGGTGTCCAGCGCGTAGGAACTGCCGTGCCGCCCCGCCGTGCACAGGATGCGCAGCTCGCTCATATAGCCGTAGAACGGAGAGTCGACCGAAGGATAGCCCGACTGATCGCCCCCGAGCTTGACGGCGTTATTGCCGGCCGAGGGCATATCCAGATTGGCCATGCTCGCCAGCAGGAGCCCGTTCCGGAATAGCAAGACGGTCCGGTTGAACACGGACACCTCCAGATCCTGCCAGGCATTCAGGGTGATCACGCCGCCGGCGGTGAAAAGATAGTTCTTTGCGCCCAAGGGCACATAGGCCCCGAAGGCTCCAAACGAGTCGAATACCATACAAAACGCGGTAGAGCTGCCGTTCGCCCCGAGCAGGATCAACCGGCACTGGGTGGCCGGCAGCGCCAACGGATAAATCGACACCGAGATCGACAGCGACAGCGCATTGAACGAAAAATCCGGCGACGCCGATGCCACGATCCGATCGCTCGCCCCGCCCGGAAAGTAGGCTGCCCCCTCGCCGGCAAAGCGATTCTGCGCGGTCGAAATCGTCACATTGCCGGTGCGCGTGAAACTATGGCCCTTGACGTCCGGGAAAGACGTCGCCCCGTGGCTGCCCGACAAGTGAAGACCCGCGGACAGCAGATTCCACAAAGGATCGCCGGGCACGCGTTACCTCCAGGGTCCGGTGGTGTCGAAAAACGCGTAGGCGGCGGTCGACGCGCCAGCGCCGAACGGCACGACGCGCAGCTCTCGACCGACCAGGTTATCCACGCTCGCAATCCGATAATTGCTGGCGAAAATCCCCAGCGGCAGGTTCTGCGGGCAGCAGTACAGCCCCGGCGCGACGCCCCGGAAAGACGGCGCGAAGGACTCGAACAAATTCAGCCCGGTCAGATACAGCCCCGTGTCCGGGCCATTCGGATAGGGCAGCGGCCCGTTGCCGCTGGCGAAACCCGTGCTGGTGCTCGGCACCAACAAGGAAAACGCCTTGTAAGCCGGCATCGCACTGCCGACCCCACCATACGAACGCGCGACATACAGCTCGTCCGCGGCAACGCGCAGCACGCCCAGGTCGTTGGTGTCGCCGGGCGCCGACCCGCTCTTGTCGCTCGCATAGCCCGAGAGCACGCAGCCCCAGGCGTCGCCGCTCTTGACCGGCAGAAAATCCCCGAACCCCACGAACCCCCCCCCAGCCGGGTAAGTCGGGTGGTAGGCGGTGATCAGATAGAACATCCGGTCATCGGCGACCAAAGTCCACGGCCGCGAACTGCTGTCAGCGACCGTGCTCTTGGTCCACCACGACCCGCCGCTGCGCTGCGCGCTCGTCGGAAACGGCCCACTGCCGGTACTGATCGCGGTCATCGTCTCGTAGCCGACGACCCGCGCGGTTTTGCCCGCGGTATCGTCGACGCGCAGCCGACAGCCCGTGCCCGCGACGGCGTTGCTCTTGTACGCCGCCAGGTTGGTGCCGGTGAATTCCTTGCTCCACCCCGCCCCGGCCAGCTTCAGCGAGATCGTCCCGCTGGCCGTCTGATCGCTGATGCCGGGCGCGTCGAAGGTCAGCGTGGTATTGCCCGCGCCGACGCTCAACACCTTCTTTTCGCCGTTCAGACCGCTCGGCGTCACGCCGGACACCAGCACCACGCTCCCCACTTCGGCACTGTGGCCGCCGCTGATCGTCGCCGTGGCGATATTGCTGGCAACCACCAGGCTGGCCACGGCCGAAACGGCAAAGCCATTGACCAGGCAGGCATCGAGCACCGCAATCAGGGAGCCGGCGGTACCCGACAAAACGGGCGCGCCGGTCAGTCCGGAATGGAAATATTTAACGCTGGTGTCGGGCATTTACCCCTCCATTAATAGGGAAGTCGCGTATGCGACTCACGAATCTCCCCTCCCCCCTCGCGTGGGGCGAAGGCGGGATTTCGCGGAGCACTGCTCCGCGCCGCCGCAGCCGGCCCGCGATGCAGCGCGGGCCGTGGGTGGGGTCGGGGGAGAGGGAAACGGTCATGACCGTCAAGGTGTATCGACATCCCCGCGGATGCCGATGATGAATTGGTCTTCGGTCTCCGACGGCGGCCCCTGCAGCACGGTGCGCGCCACCCAGACCGGGTAATTGGCGGCGACGGTGTTCAGCCGCACCACATTCCCGGCGCTCCAGCCGGCGCCCCAGCCGGTGGGGCTGATGGTGAAATACGGCACGTCGGTGGCCGGATTGATCGGCGCCAGCGGGTTGGCGATCGCATGCCCGGTGACGATCTGGCCGATCGTCTCGCCGATCACATTGACCGTCGTCGTGTTCGTGAAAAGGATCTGCCAGCGCTCCTGGATCGCGCCGCGGTTGGTCACCACGACCGGATACTGCACGGTGTTGTAGCTGGCGCTCGCCGCGCTGCCGATGACCGTATCCGACCAGACACCGGTCCAGGTGGCCTGGTCGAACCAGTGCGACACCCGCGCATGCAGATCGCCCAGGATCAGTGCCGAACTGACCAGCGAGCCGAGCGGGAAATCGTGGGTCAAGGGCCGCGTCAGCGTCAGCTCGCCGTTGATCTGCGCATCCGAACACAGCGCCATATCCTCGATGCGATGCTCGATCGTCACCGGCTGCGCATAGCCGGTGACATTGGAAAACGTCACCGTGCCGGCATCCAGATCGTGGCTGTAGCCGCCGACGATCGTTTCGCCCTCGTTTCCGATCACGCGCACGCGCGCAATCCGCACGCGCCCGAGATTGACCGTCTGGCCGTTGTTGACCGTCGCCGGCGCCGTCGTGGCGGTGTGGTGGATCACCAGCACATCGCCCTTGCGCAACACCGGCACCCGCCCATCGACCGGCAGCCGCACCGGATCGAGTCCTAGCACCTCGGCCGACAGCGGCAGATTCGACACCGCCACCGCGTTGAACAGCGCGGTCTCCGGCATCACCAGCAGCGGCCGGAACACCTGCCCCGACACCACCCGCTCGGGCGCATACCACCACTCCAGCTTCTCCGCCGGCGACAGGCCCGCATCCGCCACCCAGCTTCCGAACGACAGCGTGACGATGCCGAACTGCACGTCGACGGTGCCATCCACCTGCGCCGTTTCCACGTCCCCGGTCAGATCGCTGCTGGCGCTGATCTGCACGCTATCCGCCGCGCGCACCACGCGCACCGCGAAGCTCGCCGGCTGCAGCGGCGCCCCGGAAACCCGGAACTGAAACCGCCACCCATCCCAAAACCCCTTGCGCGTCAGGCAGGCCACGGCGATCCCCGCCGCCGCGCCGCCCGCATAATCGCTGATCGTGACCCGGCCGGTGGCGTAATCGACCGTGCCGGCGGCCACGCCGCTGTTGGTCGTCACCGAAACATCGCGCAGCAACAGGCCGGAGCGATCCACATAGACACTGCCGCCGAGTGTGAAACGCAGGCTGCCCGGCACCAGCGTGTTGGAGACGGTCGGTAGCAAATCGATCTGCAAGGGACCCATCGCTTGCGACTGCGTCAGCACGCCGCCGGCACTGTCGGTCGCCGGGCGATAGCGCGCGGTGATCGAGCCGACGGCGTTGACCGTGGCGAAGGTCTCGACCCAGGTGTGCTGCTCGGTCTGCGACTCCCCCGACCCGGTCAGGGTCCGCGACTGCTTGGTGTCCAGGAAGGTGACCTGCACGCCCAGCGCCACCGCGCCGGTGGTGTAGTTGACCGACCCACCGATGCCAGTCGTTGAATTGATCTCCGACGATTGGCTGGCCGTTGTCCCCCCCTCCACCGTCCAGACGCGCTCGGCCGTGATTCGCGGCTTGGCCAGGTGCAGCGCCAGCACCCCGGCGCCGTCGTCACAGACGATATACTCGGTCCCGCGGCTATCCTGAAAGGTCAGGGAAAGACTCTTCGGCAGCACCGCGTGACTGACGCTGAAAGAATTCGAGGCGCCCCCCGCGGTAAAAATCTCGGTCAGAATGCCGCCCTGCTGGTACTGAATCACCAGGTCGGAATCACCGTCCGGCAACACGCTCGGCAGCAGGACGCCCTGACCCGAACCATAATCGATCCAGCTCCCGCCCGTCAGCTCCACCGCGCCGGTGAACCCTCCGGCGCCGTTGTCCGTCACGGTTCGCGGCACCCCGCCCGCCAGATAGCTGATCTGCACGCTCGAGGGCTCGAGGGCGCCGTCCGGCAGGTGGATCGGAATCGCCGGCTGCCGGAAGATGCTGGCGCCGACCTGCGGCCGGTAGTGCGTCGGCGTGCCCCAGGCAAAGAGAATCTGCGTGTTGGTGTCCGGCAAGGCCCCGAGGGTCACGACCAGCGACCCGGTGGCGTAATTCACCTGCCCGGAGCCAATGCCCTCGTCGCCCGAAAGGCCGCCGGCGCCGTCGTCGATCAGCCGATACCACTTGCCGAGCGCCAGGTAATCGACCGAGACCGACCCTGGCGCGGGCGCCGGGCTGAGGTTCTTGACGTAGTTGTAGCCGCGGTTGCCGATGCTCACGAAGGTGCTCTCGGTATGCGCCGCGGCGGCGATCGCCACCGCCTGCGCCGCGCTGTAGGTCGCGCTGCCGCTGGTGCCGACGTTTTTGGCCAGGCTGACGGCGCCGCTCCCATAGTCCACCGTCCCGGTGAATCCGGATTGCGCGACCAGGTTGCCGTGCGCGTCGTCGACCAGCGTCACGCCCCCGATATTGACGCTGACCGACCCGCGCGCCACCGCGCGCCCGAAGTAGCGCACCGCCGTCACGCCCGGCGCCGTCGTCACCGTCGT
>JBEEPT010000265.1:0-12161 GCA_041190985.1 Pseudomonadota bacterium | reverse complement strand
TGCTCTTCAGCAGCTCAAGGTCCGCCTTGTAGCTCATCTTCCCGGTGGTCTTGACGCGCAGGCCGTTCGGCAGCGCGGTGGTGGTGGTCCCTTCCTCTCGGGCGGGGAGAACAGCGAGCAGCTCCTCCTCGGCCTTCGACCGGAGGCTCTTGGCGACCTCCTCGGCTTGCTTGGCGGCAAGCCATTTCTCTGCCAGCTCCTGCGCTTGCATGGTTGCTCCGTTGGTGTTGGTTTTTGTGCCTCGACGGTGCGACATTAGCACCGTGTTGCGATATCGTCAACACACGGGGCAAATGACCGGCCCTCACCGGGGCCTGAGCCAGAGCACCGCGTTCGCGCCGACGACGTCCTGGTTCTCGAGAACCGGGCCGTGCGGCACGGTGCGGACCACGTTGAAAGTGCCCGGCTCGTATCCGCGCTTCAGGATCCCGAGGACGCGCGAGCCGTCACCGAGGTGCACCACGCACAGCCGCTCGACCGCGCTCTCGGCCTGCAGGGACTGCCCCGCGCACAGCACCAGCCAGGCGTCGTTCAGGCCCTGCGGGCAGCGCACCTGCAGCGCGAAGCCATCCGCGGGGACGTCGGAAGGCACTGTGATTTTCGAGGGTTTTGCGATGTCGTGCACGAAGCCGTCGCAGTCGATGGTGCCCGCGAGCTTCACGCTGTGGACGTCCTCGGTGATCGGGACGCCGGCCTGGCGCAGGACCTCGGTGACCGGCACCGAGAGCAGCGCCGAAATCTGCTGCGCCTCCTCCGGCGTCATCCTGCGCAGGCCGCGCAGGGTCAGGGATACGCTGGACGCCTCTAGCTTCATCCTGCGCGCCAGCTCGCGCATGCTCATGTTGCGCGCCGCCAGCTGCTGCTTGAACCAATTGGTGTTTACTTTCGTTTGCATCGTTCGCTCCCGTCAGGTGTTGACAGTTCCTCATCATTGTTGCAGATACGAGACCCCCTGAATAGACGAAGAGAACTTCGCATGTCCGAGAGACTCAATCCCGCCTGGCGCGTCATCCAGCTCCTCGGCGGCGTGCGCGCCACCGCACGCGCCGCGGAAATCAACCCCAGCGCGGTCAGCCGCTGGGCGATGCCGCGCGAGAAAAAAGGCACCAGCGGCGCCATCCCGCAGCGACACTGGTCGCGCCTGCTGGGCTACGCCCAGCGCATCAAGGTGAAGCTCACGCTCAACGATCTGTCTGGACTCTGAGGGGAGGCCAGCGATGCACAACGTGGACTTCCTGCGCGCCGTCTACGGCCCGTTGGCAGAAGATGAACACGGATGGACCTGCTCCTTCCGTGCGTCACCGAACTCTGCCGAGGCCGACTGGACTGGCTCGTTCTTTCGATTTGGCGGCTACCGCGAAACTTTCAACAGCGACGCCGCGCGCCAGCTCGACAACAACTACTTCTCCATCTCCGTGCTGCAGCGAGATGCAAGCGGTCGCGCGCATCGTCGCAAAGACTGCATGCGGCGCCTCGCTGTTTTGCTCGCGGATGACGTCGCACTCCCTGACCTGATGGGCTCGCCGTCGTATGTCATCGAAACGTCAACGGGAAAACATCAGGCAGGTGTAATCATACAGCCCGATGACCCTGATGCGTTCAACGCGGAGCTCGTTGATCGCGTGATGCAGGAGATGGTGCGTCAACAATTCGTGAAAGCAGACAAGAGCGGCAATAACGCTGTGCGTTATGGGCGCATGCCTGTTGGCGTGAACACGAAAACTGGTGACCGAGTTCGATTGGTAAATTGGGAACCGGAATCGACATACAGTCTGGCGGACGCGTGCGCGATGTTCGGCATCGACCTGGACTCACTCCGCGCGAGCGCGTCCACGCCGACGCCGAGCTCGGCACCGACCGAGAGCTCAAGCGACTGGGCAGATCTGCTCGCCGGGTTCACGCACGCCGAGCCCAGCGCGCGCTCGTATCACGATTCGCTGCTGCGGTTCACCGGCAAGCTTGCCGCGGCCGGCGCATCGCCCGGTGCCATCGTCAACCTCACCCGCGCGCTGATGCAGGCGACGCAGCCGAGCGACCCGGCGGAGCTCGCGCGCTGGCAGACGCGCTTCGAGGAGCTGCCCAGAATGGCGCAGGGCGCGAGCAAGTTCGCGCCGCCTGTGCCGGTGCCGGTGAGCATCAACTTGCCACTGGCGGGCTCCCAAGAGCCCGCGGGCGTGGTCATCAACCTCGAGCAGCTCGAGCGCGCAAGCCGGGCCACGCGCTGGCTGGTCAAGGACGCGGTGCCGGCCGACTCCATGGGGATCCTGTTCGGCGCCTCCGGCACCTACAAGAGCTTCGTCGCGCTCGATCTGTCGCTGCACCTGGCTCACGGCATGAGCTGGCTCGGCCGGCGCACCACCCCGGTCGAGGTGGTCTATGTGGCGCTCGAGGGCGGGGCCGGGATCTGGCGCCGTGTCAAGGCATGGCACCAGCGGCACAAGCTGGAGCTCTCGCCGAACCTGCGCGTGTGCATCCTGCCGCTGCTGCTCTCCGAGCCCGAGCACCTGAAGGCGCTCACGGACGCGCTGGAGGCCTCAGGACGCAAGCCGGGGCTGATCATCATCGACACCCTCGCTCAGGCCTCAAACGTGGACGAGAACGACGCCAGCGAGGTCTCGGCGATGCTGCGCACCTTTAACCAGGAGCTGCGCGCGCGCTTCAGCTGCACCACGCTGCTGATCCACCACTCGGGGCACACCGCGACCGAGCGCCCGCGCGGCTCGAGCGCGCTCACGGCCAACACCGACTTCGTGCTCGGGGTGTTCCGCCCGGACCCGCAGGCCAGCACCTGCCAGCTGGAGGTGCACAAGCAGAAGGACGCCGAGAAGATGCCGCCCAGCCTGTTCGACCTGGTGCGGGAGGTCGTCGGCACCGACGAGGACGGCGACGAGCTCAGCAGCCTGGTCGCGATGCACAACGGCGCCGTGACCGAGTTCGCCAAGCGCGTGCGCGTCGGCAAGCACGACCAGGCAATTCTCGAGGCCCTCGATCAGGCCGGCTCGGCGGTCCCGGAGACCGCGCTGCGGGCGAAGCTGGTGACGATGTGCGGCGGCAACCCGGAGACCGGGCGGAAGGCCTTCAGCCGGGCCATCGGCACCCTGAGCGAGCTCCGGCTCGTCGTTCAGGTGACCCCCGGCATGTGGGCGAGCGCCCAAAAGAAAGGGCCCCCATGAAGGGGGCCCTGGAGGCGAGGGGGATATCGATGCACGACTTGTCTCTGCATCACCCCGGCGGGGGCGTCAAGCCCTCGCGCGCCATCGCGCGGTCGATGTAGCCGTCCCACTCGTCCGGGTCCAGATCCATCAGCTCGTTGTGCTGGCGCCCGGTGGCGCGCTGCCGCAGCCAGCGGTACCGCGCCGCCTGCCGCTCCTGCTCTCTGTCTCGCTGCGCGCTCATTCTTCCCCCGGTGCCTTGCCAAACACGTTGTCGGCGATGATGACGATGGACCACGCGATGCCGGCGACCAGCATCGCAACCAGGCTCACCAGCACGGCCAGCGCGCGCCAGGGGAACAGCAGCACGCGCTTCACGCGCGCACCCTCCGCACCACCGCCTGAATGGCCACCAGCGCCACCAGCAGCCAGATCACGACGGCCGTGCCGCACAGCACGGCGATGGCCGCGCCAAAGATCTCCGGGCTCATGCAGTCCTCCTTCTTTTGATGTAACGCGGCACCGCCGGGCCCGCCTTCCACGGGTGCGACATGGGCTGCGGCTTGGCCGGCGGGGGCGTGTGCTTCGCCTCGCCGGTCTCGCGCAAGGTCACGGCCCAGCCGTCCGCGGCCAGGGTGCGGATGATGGGCGTGGCCTTGGTGATGGTCAGGCGGGCGTGCTCGATGCGCTTGTCGCCGAGCACGGCCTCGAGGTGGTAGAGCTTCATAGCGCGCCCCGCAGCTCGTGGATGGTCTTGTCGAGGTCGCCGAGGCGCTGATGCAGCAGGTCGATGATCTCGCGCTGCGTCTTGACGGTCTCGGTCAAGGCCTCGATGGTCTCGTCGGCGCGGAAGCTGGCCTCCTTGTACTTGGCCAGCAGAACGTCTGGTGTGCTCATTCCTCCATCTCCTCAAGCAGTGATTCGGCGAGCTCGGCGCGCACGTAGCCGCTGCCGTTGCACGCGCGGCAGTTGCCCGCAGGTCCCTCAACCGGATCGCCCCAGAAGCCGTCGCCGTCGCAGCAAGGGCAGAGCACCTTGCCGATGGCGCGCATGCGCTGGTCCTTGGTCAGCGGCGCGCTCATGCGCACCACCCCGCGCGGGCGCCGCCGGCGTAGGGCCGGGCGAGGCCCTCAACCACCAGCGTGTCCGCGACTCGGACGCCGTTGACGCTCACGACCGCATCGACCCGGCCGGCGTACTTGTCCGAGCTCACGCGCGTCACCAGCACCGGTCCCGCGGCCAGCAAGGACCGCAGGCGCTCGCGCGCGGCAATCGCGCGCTCACGCTCCGCCAGGCACTTGCCGCGCAGCTCGGGCGTGTCGATGCCGGCCACGCGCACCGCGGTGATCACCTCGACGCCGGTCCAGACCTCGATGCGCGCGCGGAAGGTGTCGCCGTCGGTGACGGTCAAGACCTGCGCCAGGAACACCAGCTCGGCGAAGCTCATGAGCGCACCCGCTTCGCGGTCAGGACCGCGTAGTACTCGCTCAGGTTGCGGGCGCGGCTGAACCAGCGCTTGCCCGGCATGTTGCAGAACTCCAAGAACGCGCGCGTGTCGTAGCCGGGCGTGCGCTCCAGCTCGCGCTTGGCGGCGCGCAGCGCGGTCCCGTACGCGCAGCCGTACTTCTTCGCGGCCTTGCCGGGCGACATCCCGCGCAGGACCTCGAGGCCCATCCCAGCGCGCGACTCCCGCCGGCGCGCCTCAGCCAGCGCCAGGCGCTGGTCGTCGGTCAGGTCCGGCTCGCGCGCCAGCCCCAGCGCCCGCAGCAGCCAGTTCATGGCGCACCCGCCAGCTGCGGCTCGAGGCGCACGCGGCCGTCCATGTCGGTGTTGCCGGCGCCCGCCAGCAGGGTCAGGCCGATGATCCCGAGCACCACCCAGCGAGGCGCAGGGGTCTTGCGGCGCACCGCGTTCGCCGGGTGCAACAGCCAGCGCGTGCCGGCGGACTGGATCGCGGCGGCGCGCTTGGCCTGCAGCGAGGGCAGCTCGGCCGGGTTCACCGGTCGCGCCATGGGGGGTTTGCGGAACAGCATCGGGGTCTCCTGATGGTGGTAGGTCATCGTGGTTGTGTTTTCTCAACAGTTCAGGCACGGCGAGCCGAGAGCACCCGCCCGGCCCAGCGGGTCTGCGCGAGCCGGATCGCCAAGGCCACCGCGGAGCGCTTGGGGCGCACCCGGAGCTCGTCCTGCGCGTACTCCACCGCGGCGGTCCACGCCGCGCGCCAGGACGCGGTGAGCTCGTAGGAGTTGACCGCGGCGCGCGCCATGTCGTGCAGCTCGCGGTCGTTGAGGTAGCGCTCAGCGAGGCGCATCACGCGGCCTCCTGAGCGGCGCCGGCCTGCAACCAGGCGCGCAGCTTCTGGCGCATGTAGCCGATCTCGTCGCAGATCTCGACGATGCGGACGTCGGCGGTGAAGGGCGGGTGGTACATGCTCTCGGCGGCCTCGCGCACCAGCTCCTGCGCCACCGCCTGGTAGAGGTGGCCGCCGACGATGCAGATCTCCGAGAACGGCGAGCGGCCGTGGCCGCTCAGCTCGGCCAGCAGCACGCGCGTGTCGGCCGTCAGGCCCTGCTCCAGCAGCTCGCGGCCGCGCTCGTTGGTCATCTTCTGGTCGTAGTTCTCGATGAGCTCGGAGGCGTCGATCAGGCCGTGCTTGGCCGAGAGCACCATCACATGCGCGAGCTCGCCGGTCGGGTCCGCGGCCTTCAGCGTCTGCCACACCGGGCCGGTGTAGCGGTGCCGCGCCGAGATGGGGAACTCGGCGGGGTTCTTGGTGGCCGAGCAGGCCATGATGAGGAGGCGGCTCACGCCGCCACCTGCTGGTCTTCGGCGGCGCGGATGGCGCGGCCGGCAGCGTAGAACACGTAGGCCGGCAAGTTCTTAGCGGGGACGCGGACGCCGCGCACCATGCCGTCGTAGCCCGCCCAGAAGCAGCTGGACCAGCCGTTGCCGGCGCGGCCGCAGGGGCCGATGTCCGGGCGGATGAGGAACAGCACCGACTTTTTCTGCTGGTACGCCAGCAGGACTTTGTCGAACTGCGTGCGCTTGACCTGGTCGCGGAAGGGATTGCGGATGTTCATCTCTGTCTCCGTTTGCGTGGTTACCTGTGCAGCGATATTCCCATGATGTTGAGAATATCGCAACACCTGAGGCGAAATTATTTCGCCTGCGCGCGCGCCTCGGCCGCCGCCCGGATCACGGCCTCGTTCGCTGCCCGCTCCCGGCGCAGCTGCTGAACCAGCTTCTCCACCTTCGGCCAGTCGTCGTTGTGGACCTCGACCTGGTGCAGCCCGATGCCCGCCTCAGCCATCTGCGCGCGCTGGATCCGCTTGCGCGCGGTCTCGTAGGTGACGCCCCAGCGCTTCGCCATCTGGCTGATGATGGAGGGCTGCCGGTTCTCGCGAATGCGCGGAACGTGGCTCTTGACCAGGCTTTCCATCTCTTCGCAGCTCATCCCTCTGATCGTTGTCTTCACGGACATTCCTCATTGATTGGTGGGTAAAACGGCTGTTGACCTTTATGTCCCAACTGCCGGAAAGCGTCTCTGCTACCAAATTGAAAAAATGGCAAGAACAATTTCCTGCGTGCGTCCGAATTGAAGTTAAGTGGCTGATTTTTAAGTAAACGATTTCGCGCATGCGCGGAAATGTCCGGACACTGCGCGGGGCCGCGCGGGACGGACAGGACATCTCTCTAGAGAGATGTCCGGATGTCCCGCGGGTGCGCGCGCGGCGCGGGGCAAGAGGGGCGGGAAGGGCCCGCAGGGCGGCTGGGTTGAGGGGCTTGCCAAAAGAGCAACAGGTGGTGCAGAGACGGCACCGCATGGAGCCCCTGATGCCTTCAGTCGCTGAGCAGGTTGCCGCCGCGCCCCGCGTAGCCCGGCGCGCCAACCCCGCCGCGTTCAAGCCCGGCCAGTCCGGCAACCCGGCCGGCCGCCCGAAGGGCATCCAGTCGAAGGTCACGCGAACCATCAAGGAGGCCATCGAGCTGGCCTGCGCGCCTGGTGCGTGCCACCCCGAGGGCCTCGCCGGCTGGCTCATAGAGCGAGCCCAAGGCGGCGTGCAGGACCGGCAGATCTTCGCCGGCCTCGTCGCCAAGGCCCTGCCGGCGCAGCTGCAGGCCAGCGTCCAGCACGGCGGCGTCGTCGTCCAGCTGGGGTGGCTGGCGGGGCGTTCCGTGGGGCGCAATGGCACACCTACGACACAATCCGACGTCATCGATGTGCAAGCCGTTGATTCGCAAGGCGCAGCCGAGGCCTATCGTCGGGTTGGGCACACGATGCCTGGCGAGCAGGGCAGTGCAGGGGGGGAGGGGGCCTCGACCGATGCCCCTGCCCCGACCCCCCACCCCCCCTCAAACCCGGCAGCGGGGGGGTCGGTCGAGTAGGGGTCCCCTCCCATTTCTCCCCCGTTCCCATTTTCAGGTGTTGATATTTGAACCTCAACGAGTACCGCCCGCGCGATGTGTTCATGCCCCTGCACCAGCGCGAGAAGCGCTGGGCGGTGGTGATCGCGCACCGGCGGTGCGGCAAGACCGTCGCGATGTGCGCGGACCTTGTCATCGGCGCGCTCGAGTGTGACAAGCCCAAGCCCCAGTTCGCGTACCTCGCGCCGTTCCGCGACCAGGCCAAGAAGGTCGCCTGGGCGTACCTGAAGGACCTGACCAAGGACCTCTGGGCCAAGCCGCCGAACGAGAGCGAGCTCAAGCTGGTCATCCACAACGGCCACGGCGACCAGAGCACGATCTACGTCGCGGGTGCGGACAACCCGGACGCGTTGCGCGGCCTGTACTTCGACGGCATCGTGCTGGACGAGGTCGGCCAGATCCGCCCGAGCGCCTGGTACTCGGTGCTGCGTCCCGCGCTCAGCGACCGCATGGGCTGGGCGATATTCGCCGGGACTCCCGCGGGCAAGAACTTTTTCTGGCAGCTGCGCGAGGAGGCGCGCCTGAACCCGTCCACGCACCTGCTGCTCGAGCTGCCGGCCAGCAAGACCAAGATCCTGCACCCGGACGAGCTGCGCGACGCGAAAGCGCAGATGACCCCGGAGACCTACGCGGTCGAGTACGAGATTTCCTTCGACGCGGCGCTCCCCGGCGCGTACTTCGCGAAGCAGATCTCGGCGGCGTACGAGGAGAAGCGGATCGCGGAGCACCCGCTGCAGCCGGGGCTGCCGGTGGACCTGGTCGCGGACTTGGGCTACACCGACTCCTGCAGCTGGTGGGCGTGGCAGACGGGGCCTGATGGCTACCGCGTCATCGACTTCTACGAGGCCGACTCGCAGCCCATCGCGCACTACATTGAGTGGGTGAAATCGCGCCCCTACCAGGTCGGCACGGTGTGGCTGCCGCACGACGCCCGCGCGAAGAGCCTGCAGACCGGCAAGAGCATCATCGAGCAGTTCCTCGCGGCGGGGATCACCCCGCGGCTGGTGCCGGAGCTTTCGCTGCAGGACGGGATTGAGGCGGCGCGTCTGGTGCTCGACCGGTGCTGGTTCCATGAGCCGGCCACCTACGACGGCCTCGAGCACCTGCGGGCGTACCAGCGCGAATGGGACGAGCGCACGCAGACCTACCGCAACCGCCCGCGGCACGACCAGCACAGCCACGCCAGCGACGCCTTCCGGTACCTGGCGCTGGCCGCAAGGCCCGTCAGTGGACAAAAGTCAAGACCTGATGCAGAGACGCCAGCGACGGCCGGCACCTACGCGTTCCGGTTGGATGACATCTGGGACTGCAGGCCGCGCGAGAGCGGACGGGTGGGTTGATGGAAGCAAAAATCCAGTCCAGCGCCGACTTCTCCGACACACCGGCCGGGCTGGCTGCGCTCTGGAACACGGAGATCGAGGCCGCGGGCAAGGAGCTGAAGAAGTTCCACGACGACGCGGACAAGATCACCACGCGGTACTTGGACAAGCGCGACAACTGGGGCGCGGCCGAGTCGCGGGTGAACCTGTTCTGGTCCAGCATGAAGGTGCTGCTGAGCCTGCTGTACGCGCGCCCGCCGCGGGCGTCCGTTTCGCGCGCGTTTCTGGATGCCGAGGACGACCAGGCGCGGGTGGCCTCGACGATCATGCAGCGGTTGCTGAATCGCTCGTTCGACGACGCGGTCTCGAGCTGGGACGCGGCGGTGCGCCAGGGCATCGAGGACTGGCTGGTGGTTGGCATGGGCCAGCTCTGGCTGCGTTACGAGGTCGAGACCGAGATTATCCCGGCGAGCGTGGACCCGGTGAGCGGGGTGGAGATCCCCGAGGCCGAGCAGATCGTCGAGGAGGACGCGTGCGCGGACTACGTCTACTGGAAGGACTTCTTCTGGTCGCCGGCGCGCACCTGGAAGGAGGTGCGCTGGGTCGCGCGGCGCGTGTACATGACCAAGGACCAGCTCGAGGCGCGCTTCGGCGAGGAGATCGCGCGGGTGGTGCCGCTGACGCGCACGAACGCGGTGCAGGACAACGACCAGACCCCGCGGCATGACCCGTGGTCGCGCGCCGAGGTCTTCGAGATCTGGTGCAAGGACAAGAAGAAGGCGTACTGGTACGCGAAGGGCGCCCCGACCATCCTCGATGTGAAGGACGACCCGCTCGGGCTCGAGGGTTTCTTCCCCTGCCCGAAGCCGCTCGCGGCGAACCTGACCAGCTCCAACTTCATGCCCCGCGCGGACTACATCTTCGCGCAGGACCAGTTCAACGAGCTCGACGAGATCAACACCCGCATCACCTGGCTGACGCGCGCGGCGCGCGTGGCCGGCGTCTACGACAAGGCCGCGGGCGACTCGGTTGGGCGGATGTTCGAGCAGGCGCAGGAGAACCGGCTGATCCCGGTGGACAACTGGGCCATGTTCGCCGAGGCCGGCGGCGTCAAGGGCAAGATTGACTTCGCGCCCATCGAGCAGGTGGTCAACTGCATCGAGCGCCTGCGCACGTATCGCGCGGACAAGACCTCGCAGATCTACGAGGTGCTGGGCATCTCCGATGTCATGCGCGGCAGCTCGGTCGCGAGCGAGACCGCCACGGCGCAGCAGATCAAGGCGCAGTTTGGCTCGACCCGTATCCAGCTGATGCAGTTTTACATCGCCGAGTGGATCACCGAGGCGCTGCGCATCAAGGCCGAGATCATCGCCCAGCACTGGCAGCCGCAGACCATCCTCGCGCGCTCGAACATCCTGCGCACGCCCGATGCGCAGTTCGCCGGGCCGGCGATTGAGCTGCTCAAGAACGAGGAGCTGAGCGAGTACCGCATCGTGGTCGAGGCGGACTCGATGGCCGCGCTGGACTGGAGCGCCGAGCGCGACGCCGCGGTGCAGTTCATGCAGGGCCTGGGCGCGTTTGTGTCTCAGGTGGCGCCGTTCGCGGAGAAGACCCCCGGCGCAGGCCCGTTCCTGATGAAGCTCCTGCAGTGGAGCGTCTCGAAGTTCCGGGTCTCGACCGAGATCGAGAGCGTGCTCGACCAGGCGATTGCCGGGATGCAGCAGCAGCTGCAGCAGCCGCCCGAGCCGCCCCCGCCCGACCCGCGCGTGCAGGTGGAGATGGCGAAGATCCAGTCGAACGAGCGCATCGCGATGATGGAGGCGCAGTCCGACAAGGAGATCGCGACGCTCAAGGCCACCATCGACCTGCAGAAGGTCGAGATGCAGGCGAAGTTCGACCAGGTCTCGCAGCAGTACCAGGCGCTGCAGCAGCTGCTGACGATGCAGCCGCCGGCGCCCGCCGCGCCCGCGCCGGTTGCTGCGCCCGCGCCCGCGCCTGTGTTCCCCGAGATGCCGGCGATGCCGGACCTTCCGCCGCCCGAGCTGATGCCGCCCGGTGCCGTGCCGCAGCTGCCTGAATTCGTGAGGCCCGCATGAGCGCATTCATCAACGGCACGCTGGTCTCGGATGACGGTGTCATCCAGACGGTCCCGCTGACCAACGAGCAGTCGGTGCCGGGCACGGCTGTGTTCATCAATGGCATCGCGCACACGCAGACCGGATCTCGTTACATCTGCAGCTGGCCGATCGCCGGCAACGTCGTCATCGTGAACGGCTTCGGCGTCCGCACGGACGGCGCGCAGGTGACGGGCACTGGCTTCACCCCGGCGGCCTACATCGCCGGCATCGGCGTCTCAGCCCGCGGCGAGACGCTCGTCGCGACCTCCGGCACGCGCGTCACGCTGGACGGCTTCGGCGTCACCTACGGTGGCGCGCTGCTCGTCTCTGACGCCGGCTTCAGCACTCTCGGCCCGACGCTCGACCTGGTGTTCGCTGGCCAGCCAACAGATGGATTCGTGGGCTCTCTCGATTCCATCGACCTCAACTTCATCGCGGGCAGCTACCAGGTCGGCGCCCAGTACATGGTCTGGGAGCAGTAAAACATGGGCCTCGTCGCAAAAGCATTTCAGGACATCATCACGTTCTCGCGGGCGACCGCTGGCACTTACGTCAACAGCAACGGCTACATAACCAACTCGTCGGTGCTGAACTACCTGACGTATTCCAACGCGCCTGACAATGCGGCGTGGACGAAGAGCAATTCGTTTGTGCAGACGAACGTGCTGACCTATTCGCAAGAGTTCAACAACATCATCTGGGGGCCATCGGGTGTTTCGACGCCAACCGCAAACACAACCATCGCGCCTGATGGAACGCTGACTGCCGATACTGTCACCGCAACGGCATCAACTGCTCCGCATCTTGTAACCCAAACGACCGCCGGCTTGACGGGAACACCGATTACCATGTCGGTTTACGCAAAAGCCGGAACTCACAACTTCTTGCAGATATTCCACGGCGCTCTGGCGACCAATTACGCCAACTTCAACATTTCAACTGGCGTTGTTGGCACTGTCGGCGCAGGGTTTACGTCCGCAAGCATGGTCTCTGTTGGCAACGGCTGGTTCCGTTGTATTGTCACTTTGACGCCAACAGCAACCTCTAACGTGCGCTTTGCGCTCGTAACGTCCAACACCGCTGTCTACAACGAAAGTTGGGCTGCTGCGGGAACCGAATCGGTATACCTGTGGGGCGCTCAGTGCGTC
>JBEEPT010000264.1:0-3230 GCA_041190985.1 Pseudomonadota bacterium | reverse complement strand
GCCCAGCCGCTGCCGAGCGCCGAATGGACGGTGCTGCTGGAGCTGTCAGACGCCGAGAGCGCCGAGCATGCGCGCGCGGTGTTCGAAGGCCTGCTGGAGGCCGGCGTCGAGCGCGGCTGCGTGCAGGACGCGGCCATCGCGCAGAACATCGCGCAGGCCAAGGCCTTCTGGCACTTGCGCGAATCCATCCCGCTGGCCCAGGCGCAGGCGGGGCTGAACATCAAGCACGACATCTCGCTGCCGGTGTCCGCCATTCCCGGCTTCGTGGATGAGATGGAGGGCCTGCTGGCCCGACATCTGAGCGGCATCACCGTCATCAACTTCGGCCACCTGGGCGACGGCAACCTGCACTACAACGTGCAGGCACCCGAGCACGGCGAGCCGAAGGCCTTCCTGCGCGACAACGAGGAGCGCATCAACGCGCTGGTGTTCGATGCCGTGACGCGCCACGGCGGCTCGATCAGCGCCGAGCACGGCATCGGCAGCCTCAAGGCGGCGACGCTGCCGCGCTACAAGAGCCCGGTCGCGCTCGCGCTGATGCGCCGCATCAAGGCCGCGCTCGACCCCGACGGCCTGATGAATCCGGGCCGGGTGCTGGCGTAGCGTCCCGCGCCAGCCCGGAAACCGGACCCGGCGCTAGAATCGCAGATTTTTCTGGATCCGCCCGTGCAGCAATACCTCGACCTCGTCCGCACCGTCCTCGAGCAAGGCAGCTGGCAGACCAACCGCACCGGCATCCGCACCCTGAGCCAGCCGGGCGCCGCGATGCGCTTCGACCTCAGCCAGGGCTTCCCGGCCGTGACCACCAAGAAGCTGGCGTTCAAGTCGGCGGTCGGCGAGCTGGTCGGCTTCCTGCGCGGCTATCGCAGCGCGGCCGACTTCCGCGCCCTGGGCTGCAAGGTCTGGGACCAGAACGCGAACGAGAACGCCGCCTGGCTGGCCAACCCCTACCGCCTGGGCGAGGACGACCTCGGCCCCGTCTACGGCGTGCAGTGGCGCAACTGGCCGGCGTTCAAGGCCCTGCCCGCCTCGGCCACGGGCCAGATCGAGGACGCGCTGGGGCGCGGCTACGTGCGCATCGCCGATACCGCCGACGGCCAGGTCGTGCTCTACAAGGCGGTCGACCAGCTGCGGCAGTGCCTGGACACCATCGTCGACAACCCGAGCGACCGCCGCATCATCTTCCACGGCTGGAACTGGGCCCAGCTCGAGGAGATGGCGCTGCCGCCCTGCCACCTGCTCTACCAGTTCCTGCCCAACGCGAGCACGCGCGAGATCTCGCTGTGCCTGTACATCCGCAGCAACGACCTCGGCCTCGGCACGCCCTTCAACCTGACCGAGGGCGCGGCGCTGCTGCACCTGGTGGGCCGCCTGACCGGCTACCGGCCGAAGTGGTTCAGCTACTTCATCGGCGACGCGCACATCTACGAGAACCATGTGCCCATGCTGCAGGAGCAGCTCACGCGCGCGCCCTACGCGGCGCCGCAGCTCGTGCTGTCCGAGCGCATTCCCGACTACGCCGTGACCGGCCAGTACCAGCCCGAGTGGCTGGAGCAGGTCGAGCCGGGCGACTTCAGCCTGCAGGGCTACCAGCACCATGCGCCGCTGACCGCGCCGATGGCGGTCTGACCGGCCCCGCTCAGCGCGCCGGCCTGTTGCTGCAGGCCGGCATCCAGCCTTGGCGCGACCGAGGCCGCCGCCCCCGCGCCATCCTTGGCGCGGCTGACGGCTCACCATGACGGCTCGAGTCCGGCCAGGTGGTGCGCCAGGAAATCGATCAGCACCCGCACCTTGGCCGGCAGGTGCTGGCGGCTCGGATAGACGGCATGGATGTCCAGGGCCGACGCCCGGTACTCGGGCATCAGCTCGACCAGCGCCCCCGAGGCCAGGTCGGCGCCGCGGCAGGTCTCGCCGTTGTTGGTGTGCATCCACGGCTGCGCCCGTACCCGCACCGGGCCCAGCGGGCCGGTGAAGTGCCACTCGTCCTTGGTGGACAGGTAGCTGTACGAAATCACCTGGTGGGCCCCCAGGTCCGCCGGATGACGCGGCGTGCCATGGCCTTGCAGGTAGCCGGGCGAGGCGCACAGCACCATGCGGGCACTGGCCAGGCGCCGGCTCACGAGCGAGGAGCTGTCCAGCGCCGCGATGCGGATGGCCAGGTCGCAACCTTCCTCGAGCAGATCGACCAGGCGCTCGGACAGCCGTCACCAGCGGATGGCGTTCGCGGAACAGGCCCCACAACGACGCCAGGCGCAGGATGCCGAACGTGAACGGCGCATTGATGCGCAGCAGGCCGAGCACAGCCACCAGGCCCTGGTCCCGCTGCTGGCCGCACTGCAGCGGCAGCACGGCGTGGCAGCGCAGCAGACCGTGGTCGCCGGCTTCAGCCAGGGCGGCATCATGAGCGCCGGCGTGGCCTTGACCTCGCCCGAATCGGTGGCCGGCTTCGGGCTGCTGTCGGGGCGCATCCTGCCCGAGGAGATCGCCCCGCTGCTGGCCAGCCGCGAGCGCCTGGGCCGCCTGCAGGGCTTCGTGGCCCACGGCGAGCTCGACAGCAAGCTGCCGGTCGACTGGGCGCAGCGCGCGCACGCCTGGCTGGACGAACCGGGTGTCGACCATGCCCTCAAGCTCTACCCGATCGACCACAGCATCAGCGCGCCGACTTCCTGGCCTGGTGGTCGGCCCTGGGCTGAAGGGCGCGAGGCGCGTGCCGGCTACCTGAGGATGACGTAGACCTTGGTCAGGCGCGCGATCACCTCGAACGAGCCGCTGAAGCCGGGCGGGATGCGGATCGCCTGGCCGGGTCCGGCCTCCTCGTAGCTGCCGTCGTCGCGGTGCAGGCGCGCACGGCCCTCCAGCACCGTGAAGATCTCCTGCTCGGTCGGGCCGAAGGCGATGCGCCACTGGCCCGGCTCGCAGCGCCAGACGCCGGTGCTGAGCTCGCTCGCGCCGCCGAGCGGCGCGTCGAGCGCGTTCCAGGTCTCGCGCAGCGGATTGCCGCGCAGCAGGCGCTCGGGTTTCGGGTGCGACAGCTCCGGCGCGCCGCTGACGGGCAGGCCGAAGGACAGCAGTTGCTCTGCGCCCATGTGCAAACCCGGATCAGGCGCGCGGCAGCGTGACGCCGTGCTGGCCCTGGTACTTGCCGCCGCGGTCCTTGTAGCTGGTCTCGCAGACCTCGTCGCTCTCGAAGAACAGCACCTGGGCGCAGCCTTCGCCGGCGTAGATCTTGG
>JBEEPT010000263.1:0-7303 GCA_041190985.1 Pseudomonadota bacterium | reverse complement strand
AAGACCGGCTCGATGAGCCGCTCCGACCGCATGGCCAAGTACAACCAGCTGCTGCGCATCGAGGAAGACCTCGGCGACGTCGCCGTCTACCCGGGCCGCGACGCCTTCTACAACCTGCGCTGAGCACAGGCCTGACCATGGGTGCCCGCTCCGCCTTCGTCCTGCTCACCGCGCTGCTGGCGCTGGTGCAGGCCCAGCTCTGGCTGGGGCGCGGCCGCGTGCTCCAGGTCGAGTCGCTGCGCCAGCAGCTGGCCGAGCAGACCCGAGCCAACGATGAGGCCAGGCTGCGCAACGAGCAGCTGGCGCACGAGGTGCGCGACCTGCAGGAAGGCCTGACCATGGTCGAGGAGATCGCGCGCTACGAACTCGGCATGGTCAAGCCCAACGAGGTCTTCGTGCAGGTCAGCCCGGCGCCACGCTGACTGCATCACCTGCCACGAAGCAAGACGGCCGCCCGATGGATAACCATTAGGCGGCCGTCTTGCTTTGGCGGGGACGGGGGCCGCAAGGGCCCCGCACGGAACGGAATCAGTGCAGCTGGTCGCCCACCGGCGGCTGGCGGTCCTGCTTGAGGAAGAGCTGCGCCGCGTCCACCGGGTCGAAGCGGTATTTCATGCCGCAGAAGTCACAGCCGACCTCGACCTCGCCGCGCTCGGCCAGCACGGACTCCACCTCCTGCGCGCCCAGGCCCTGCAGCATGCCGGCGACGCGCTCGCGCGAGCAGGTGCAGGCGAACTTCGGCTCGACCGGGCCCTCCTCGGGGATGAAGCGCAGCAGCTTCTCCTGCCAGAACAGGCGGTGCAGGATGGTCTCGGCGTCCAGCGTCAGCAGTTCCTCGCGCTTGAGGCTGGCGGCCAGGGTGGCAATGCGGTTGAAATCCTCGTTGTGCCCGAGCACGTCGCCCTGCGCCTGGGTGGCCGAACTGCCCGACAGGTTGTCCTGGCCGGTCGCCGGCAGGCGCTGGATCAGCAGGCCGGCGGCGATCTTGTCGTCGGCGGCCAGCACCAGCTTGGTGTCGAGCTGCTCGCTGCGCAGCATGTAGTGCTCGAGCACGGCACTCAGGTGCTCGAGCTTCTCGTTGACGTCGCCGGTCAGCGGCACCACGCCCTGATAGGGCTGCATGCCCGGCAGCCTGTCCTTGGGGTCGAGCGTGATCGCGCAGCGGCCGTGGTTGTTGACGTTGACCATGTGGCTCAGCGGCACGTCGTCGCCGACCTCGCCCGTGACCGTGGCCGTGGCGCGGAAGGAGAAGTCGGGCTGCACCTCGGCCACCGCGACCTTGACCGGGCCGTCGCCGAAGATCTGCAGCACCAGCGCGCCGTTGAACTTGATGTTGCCCTGCATCAGCACGGCCGCGGCCGACATCTCGCCGAGCAGCTCGGTCACGGCGGCGGGATAGCCGCCCGAATGCTCGTGGCGGCGCAGGACCTCCTGCCAGCCGTCGGTCAGACGGACCAGCATGCCGCGCACCGGCAGGCCTTCGAACAGGAACTTGTGCAATTCAGACATGCGACCCCCTCAAGCCAGCTGCGTCAGGCCGCCCTGATAGCGGCGGGCGTTGCCGATGTAGTGCTCGGCGCTGCGGCGCAGCCCCTCGATCTGCTCGGGCGTGAGCTGGCGCACCAGCTTGGCCGGGCTGCCCATGATCATCGAACCGTCCGGGAACTCCTTGCCCTCGGTCACGAGCGCGCCGGCGGCGACCAGGCAGTTCCGGCCTATGCGCGCGCCGTTGAGCACCACCGCGCCGATGCCGATCAGCGTCTCGTCGCCTATGGTGCAGCCATGCAGCACCACCTTGTGCCCGACCGTCACGCGCTCGCCCAGGGTGAGCGGCAGATCGCGGTCGACATGCAGGACGCTGCCGTCCTGGACATTGCTGCCCGCGCCGACCGAGATGCTGGCGCTGTCGCCGCGGATCACGGCGCCGAACCAGACGCTGCTGTCCTCGGCCAGGCTCACGTTGCCTATCACCTGGGCGCTGTCGGCGACGAAGGCGCTGGGATGGACCTGGGGGACCAGGTCGTCAAGTTGGTAGATGCTCATCCCTAGAATTGTAAGGATGGAACGTTTCGAACAGGATACGCAAGGCTTTGCCCCGGCCGAACTGCGCCAGGGCGCGCTGGAGGCGCTGTGCTGCGCCGACATAGAGCGCAAGCTCCGGATGGCAAGCGCCCTGCACGCTGCGGCCGGCCGCCTCCCGCTGGACCCGGCCGCCGTGCTGCCGCCGCTCGCAGGCGCCACGCTGCCCGGGCGCCCGGCCGCCCCGCGCCTGGTGCCGCCCAAGGAAGTCGCGCAGCGCTCGCCCTTCACGGAGGAAGGCCGAGCCGCGCTGATCCACGCGATCTGCCACATCGAGTTCAACGCGATCAACCTCGCGCTCGATGCGGTCTGGCGCTTCGCCGGCATGCCGCGCGAGTTCTACCTCGACTGGCTGCGCGTCGCGGCCGAGGAGGCCTACCACTTCGGCCTGCTGCGCGAGCACCTGCTCAGCCTGCCCCATCCCGGACGCGAGCAGCCCTGGGACTACGGCGACTTCGACGCCCACGACGGCCTCTGGATCATGTGCGAGAGGACGGCCGCCGACATCGTCGCGCGCATGGCGCTGGTGCCGCGCACGCTGGAGGCGCGCGGCCTGGACGCCACGCCGCTGATCCAGGCCAAGCTGCGCAAAGTCGGCACGCCCGACGCGCTGCAGGCCATCGGGCTGCTCGACATCATCCTGCGCGACGAGGTCGGCCATGTCGCGATCGGCAACCACTGGTACGGCTGGCTCTGCGCGCGCGCCGGGCTGGATCCGGTCGCGCACTATCGCGTCCTCGTCAGGCGCCACGAGGCACCGCGCCTGCGCCCGCCCTTCAACGAGGCCGCCCGGCTCTCGGCCGGCTTCTCGCGCCAGGAACTCGACTACCTGACCCAGCAGCCCTGAGCCGCCCGGCCAGCGGACAAGGTCGCACCGTGGCCGCCGCATCGAGCGGAAACGGTGCAATGCCCGTCACTGGGATGTCCCGGCCGGGAACCGTGGGGGATAATCGGAGTCTCACCTGGTTTGGACCTCCCCCGCGCACCTGATGACCCGACGCCTACCCTGGTGGCCGCCGCTGGCTGCCTTGTTCCTGTCTGCCTGCTCGACCCTGCCACAGCCCACTGAAGAGGCTGACGCAGGCTCACGCACGCCGTGGGAGCCCGAGTCGCGCTACACGCTCAGGGCGCCGCGCGGCGGCAACCCGTCCCTGGGCCCGCTGTCGGAGCTCACCACCGAGTCCAGTCTGGGCCTGCGCATCGTCGCGCCGCTGACCGCCACCGACGACCTCTGGGAGCGCATCCGCCGCGGCTTCGCGATGCCCGACCTCGACAACCCGCTGGTGCGCGACCGCGAGGAGTGGTACAGCGCCCGCACCGACTACATGCTGCGCATGACCGAGCGCAGCAGCAAGTACCTGTTCCACATCGTCGAGGAACTCGAGCGCCGCAACATGCCGACCGAGCTCGCGCTGCTGCCCTTCATCGAGAGCGCCTTCAACCCGCAGGCGGTCTCGAACGCGAGCGCTGCCGGCATGTGGCAGTTCATGCCCGCCACCGGCAAGGACTTCGACCTCAAGCAGAACATGTTCCGCGACGACCGCCGCGACGTGCTGGCCTCCACGCGCGCGGCGCTCGACTATCTCGAGCGGCTCTACCGCCAGTTCGGCGACTGGCATCTGGCGCTGGCCGCCTACAACTGGGGACCGGGCAGCGTCACCAAGGCGGTCAAGCGCAACCAGGGCCTGGGCCTGGGGACCGGCTACAGCCAGCTGACCCTGCCCCAGGAGACACGCTACTACGTGCCCAAGCTGCAGGCGGTCAAGAACATCGTCGCCGACCCGCAGCGCTACGGCGCCCGGCTGCCACGCATCGGCAACCACCCCTTCTTCGACGCGGTGCCGATCAAGCACGACATCGACGTCGCCAAGGTGGCACAGCTCGCGGGCGTGAGCGAGCGCGACCTGCGCCTGCTCAACCCTTCGGCCAACAAGCCGCTGATCCTGGCCGCGGCCACCCCGAGCGTGCTGCTGCCATGGGACAACGCGGCGCAGTTCGAGGCGCGGCTGAGCAACTACAGCGGGCCGCTGTCGAGCTGGACCGCCTGGAAGGCGCCGCGCGACATGACCGTGGCACAGGCGGCGGCACAGCACGACATCGGCGAGAACGAGCTGCGCGAGATCAACAAGATCCCGCCGCGCATGCTGGTCAAGGCAGGCTCCACCCTGCTGGTGCCGCGCAACGGCAAGCTCGATGTCGACGTGCCCGGCCACCTGGCGGACCACGGCCAGCTGCTGCTGGAGCAGGAAATCGAGCTGGTGCGCACCCTGGTCAGGGCGCACAAGGGCGAGACGGTCGCCAAGCTGGCGCAGCGCTTCCGCGTCAGCGCGGACAAGGTGGCCGAATGGAACCAGCTGTCCACGGCCGCACGGCTCAAGCCCGGACAGTCGCTGGTGCTGCATCTGCCCAGGCGTGCCGCGGCGGCGGCAGCCACGGCCCCCACCGCGGCCAAGGCCAGGAAGGGGACCGTCGTCGCAGGACACCAGCGCACCGCGGCCGTGCCGGGCAAGGTCGTGGAAAAGAAGGTCCAGCCCCACGGCACCCGGGTGGCGGCGGCGCCCAGGAAGCGCTGAGGCGCCCGCCTCAGCGCCGGTCGGCCAGCGCGTGGGCGATGGTGCCCAGATCGACGTACTCGAGCTCGCTGCCCACCGGCACGCCGCGCGCCAGCCGCGTGACCTTGACCTGCAGGCTCTTGAGCGCCTGCGCGATCACGTGCGCGGTGGCCTCGCCTTCGGCGGTGAAATTGGTCGCCAGGATGACCTCGCGCACCTCGTGCGGCGGCTCCTGCGCCACGCGCTCGAACAGACGCCGCAGGCCGATGTCGTGCGCGCCTATGCCGTCCAGCGGGCTGAGCCGGCCCATGAGCACGAAGTAGAGGCCACGGTAGGCGCCGGTGCGTTCGAGCGCCGCCTGGTCGGCCGGGGTCTCGACCACGCAGAGCAGGCCCGGGTCACGCCGCGGATCGAGGCAGGTCGAACAGACCTCGTCCTGCGTGAAGGTGTTGCACAGCGCGCAATGGCGCACGCCCTCGGCTGCCTGCTGCAGCGCGCGCGCCAGCTGCAGCGCGCCGTCGCGGTCGTGCTGCAGCAGATGATACGCCATGCGCGAGGCCGACTTGACCCCGACGCCGGGCAGGCGCTGCAGCGCGCGCACCAGCGCGTCGAGTGCCTGCGCCTGGCTCAAAGCGTGCCCCCGCTCAGAACGGGAACTTCATGCCGCCGGGCAGGCCGGGCAGGCCGGGGATGCCGGCCGTGATCTTGCCCATCTTCTCCTGGCTGGTCTCCTCGGCCTTGCGCACCGCGGCGTTGAAGGCAGCGGCGACCAGGTCCTCCAGCATGTCCTTGTCCTCAGCCAGCAGGCTGGGATCGATCGTGACGCGCCTGACGTCGTGCTTGCAGGTCATCAGGACCTTGACCAGGCCCGCGCCGGACTCGCCGGTGACCTCGATGTTGCCGAGCTCCTCCTGCGCGCGCTTGAGGTCGTCCTGCATGGATTGGGCCTTCTTCATCAGGCCGGCGAGTTGTCCTTTGTTGAACATGGTATTTCCTTGATAGGTGTGAAAACTGGGATCAGACCGGTTTGATACTGCCGGGCACGATTTTGCCGCCAAACTCGCGCAGCATCGCCTGCACGAAGGGGTCATTGAGCATGGTGTCCTCGGCCTGGCGCTGGCGCTCGGCCGCTGCCGCGGCCAGCCGTCGGGCCGGGGTGTCGCCCACCTCGCCGGCCTCGACGCGCAACCGGATGCCGTGGCCAGCCTGCGCCAGTGCCGCCTGCAGCCGGTCGCGCACGCCCGCCTGCACCAGCGAGCTGCTGGCGACGCGCAGCAGCCATTCGTCCGCATCGCGCCGCACCAGCTCGGACTGCAGGGCCAGCTCGCGCACCAGGGCCGTGACACGCTCGGCCTGGATCAGTGCCATCACGGTCTCGAACCAGAAGTCCGCGTCAGCGCCCACGACCGGCTGAAGGGCAGCCGGCTGGAGCACTGCAGGCCGCTGAGGCTGAGGCGCGGCGGCCTCGGGCGGCGCCGGCGGCAAGACCTGGGACTGCGCTGGGGGCGGCATCGCGGGCCGGGCCTGCTGCGGCGCTGGCCTGGCGGCGGCGCGCATCTCGTAGAGTTCCTGTTCGGCGTCCGACTCGTAGCCGGCGCTGAAGTCGTATTCCGGCTCGGGCTCCGGCTCACGCCTGGGGGGCGGGGATGGCCGGGCCGGCGGCTGAGCCGGAGCTGGCCGCACGGGCTCCGCCGCCGCCATCGCTGGCACACGGGCGACAACGGGCACGACCGGTGCCGGTGCCGCTGCAAGGGCCTGGGCGGGCAGCGGCGCAGCAACCGCCGGCATGGCCGCGACGGCAACCGGCTCCGGTTGCGAAGCGGGTGCGGGCGCCGGCACGGCGGCTGCAGCAGGCGGCAGCGGCGCAGCCGCCGCCTCAGCCGGCGTCAGAGTTTTTTTTTCCGCCGCGCCGGCCGGCTTGAAGGCCAGCAGGCGCAGCAGCACCATGTTGAGCGCCGCGTACTCGTCGGGCGCCAGGCCCAGCTCGCCGCGACCGTGCAGGCACAGGCTGTACAGCAGCTGGGTCTCGTCGGCCGGCAAGAGCTCGGCCAGGCGCGCGGTCTCGACCGACTCCGGATCCTGCTCGTCCACCGCCATGCCGGGCACGGCCTGGCACACCGCCATGCGCTGCAGCACCATGGCCATGTCCTCCAGCGTCGCGGCGGCGCTCAGGCCGTTCAGGCGCAGCGCCTCGGAGGTGTCGACCACGGCCTTGCCGTCGCCGCGCGCCAGCGCATCGATCAGGCGCAGCACATGGCCGCGGTCCGCGCTGCCCAGCATCTGCCGCACCGCGGCCTCCTGCAGCTGGCCGCCGCCGAAGGCGATCGCCTGGTCGGTCAGCGAGAGCGCATCGCGCATGGAGCCGCGCGCCGCTCGCGCGAGCAGGCGCAGCGCCCCCGCCTCGGCCGGAACGTTCTCGGTGGCCAGCACCCGAGTCAGGTGCTCCAGCACCGTCTCGGGCGCCATCGGGCGCAGGTTGAACTGCAGGCAGCGCGACAGCACGGTGACCGGCACCTTCTGCGGGTCGGTCGTGGCCAGCACGAACTTCAGGTACTCCGGCGGCTCCTCCAGCGTCTTGAGCATCGCGTTGAACGCGTGCCCGGTGAGCATGTGGACCTCGTCGATCATGAAGACCTTGAAGCGGCCCTGCACCGGCTTGTAGACCGCCTGCT
>JBEEPT010000262.1:0-2985 GCA_041190985.1 Pseudomonadota bacterium | reverse complement strand
AGGCGCAGCTCCGAGGCATGGAGCCCGACGTGCCGCACGAAAAGTTTGTCGAGCCGCAGAGTCATTAGCCGCCTGATGCTCACCGCCGCCACCGTCGCCACGATGCTGGGCCTGTCCCAGCGGGCCGTGTACGACCTGGCGGCGCGCGATGCAATCCCCTCCTACCGCTTCGGAAAGGCGCTACGCTTCGACCCCGCTGACGTGGAGGCATATCGGGCAGCATGTCGATCTACCGGGACAAGCGCACCGGCCGCTCACCACTCACCCGCAGGTGCCGGCCTTCTTCGGCGCTGCCTTGGCGACCTTTCCCGCCTTGGGCTTGACCGGCTCCGGCGCCTTCTCGCAGACCGGCGCGACAGCAGCCGACGCAGGGGCTGCAGGCGGCACCGGCAGGTCGTGCAGGTAGTTCACCACCGCCGGCACGGGCTTGGGCGCGGTCTCCTTCAGCACGGCCAGCACCTTGTCGAGGCACGCCATCTCTGTGCGCGTGGTCGACGTCGCCCAGGACACCAGCCCCCACAGCACCGAGTAGGCCGAGGAGTCACCCTGCGGGCACATGCCGGCCGGCAGGGGTGCAGCGGCTGCAGGGGCCGGGAGGACGTAGGTGTGTCCCTGGCTCACCGATCCGCCGCCGCCACCAGCACCGCCCTGCCCCGTTGCGCTGTTCGCCAGCGACAGGTCGATGGCTGCCTTGGCCTGGCTGGCGGCCGAGCTGGTGCTCGAGGTGGGCGCCGGCGTGGGGCTCTCGGGCTTGCCGGTAGCGTGGGCCAGCGTCGGCGTCAGGATCAGCGCCACCAGGAACATGGCGACGATCACGGCGATCAGGTTGGCAGCGGTTGAGCGTTTCATGGGGCAGCCTTTCAGTTGGGAGTGCGATTGCGGCTGGTGGTCTGGCCGTAGTAGTACCCGACCAGGCCGCCGACGATGGCGCTGATGAGGCTGCCGGCCAGGCCGGCGCGCACGTCATCGGACCATGACGCGGTGCCGATCAGGCCGATCAGTGACAGGACCAGCAGGTAGACCAGCGGCAGAAGCAGCAGCGCGACCCAGAAGCTGGCCGACTTCAGCAGGTCGCCGCCGCTGGACGCCATGTCAGCCTTGCGGGCCGCGTCGATGCCGCCGCCGCCAGCTTCGGACAACTCGAGCCAGCGCGATTCGATCGCCGCCTTGGCGGCCTGGGCTGCCTGCGGGTCGGCCTTGATCAGCTCGGCGGCCTCCTGTGCGTTCCTGGCGCCGACCGCCTCCTGCACGATGCCCACGGCGAGTTCGGCTGCCTTGACGTTGCGCTCGGCGACCTCGGAGCCGGAGCCGAACAGCTTGCCGAGCTTGGGGATGGCTTCGATGACGCTGGGCAGCAGCGCGCCGATGATGGGGGCGATGGGCATGGATTGCTCCTGTGAAAGTGGTTGCGCTACCGGCGCACCGGTCGGCTCGGAGAACACCCGTTTGGCGCGCTCCCATCTGGCAAGCCGGTCGGCCTGGCCGTTCAGTCCGCCGTTGATCCGCCGCGTGATGGCCTCGAAGTTGCCGGCGTCTGCCAGCGCGTTCAGGCCGCGGTCGTCCCAGTAGTCGGCTGCGCTCAGGGCGGCCCACTGCGGGTCGGTCAAAGCATCGGGCTCAGCCTCGAAGTCCGGCACGCCGCTGAACCGTTCGCGCAGGCGATCGCGCACACGCGCGTGGTTATGCCTGCCGGTGGTCTGAATCAGGCCGTGACCCTTGAACCGCTCCCCGTCACCGGGCTGCGTGTTACCCAGGTCCGCCCTGCCCTCGTACCGCCTCTGCGCGGGCGTTGGCCCCCACAGCTCGGACGTGTAACGCAGGGCGCCTGACTCGTGCCCGATCTGCGCGAGGAAGGCCGCCAGCCTTGTCGGCGTGTCGATGCCGTAGAAGGCGCACGCCGCGCTCAGCGGGCCAGCGAACCGCGCCGCGTTGGCCGCAGTGCAGCCTGTCGCCGCCTGCAGCTGTTCGGGGCTCACGTCTCACCCTCCGGCAGCATCCGCTGCAGCAGCTCATCCGCCGCGACGACCTCGGACCGCTCCATGTCGCGCCAGCCGCCGAACTTCTCCCGCAGCCGGCGCACGCCGACCTCGGGCACGTACTCGATCTCCTCCACAGCCAGGTCCAGCAGTCGCGGGGCCGAGCCGAGGACGCGCTCGCGCCCGTGCAGCTTGGCCCGGCCGGCGTGGTTCACGTAGAACCAGAGGCCCGTCCTGTAGAGGCTGGATGACATCAGTGCTTCTTGCCGCCGGCCACCTGGCGCGTCTCGTCGCGCGTCAGCGGCTGCGTCGCGCCCAGCCAGTCGCTCGAGCGGCGCATCTGCCGCGCGGGCTTGCGGTAGACCCGCCACAGCACGCCCACGCCGATGAGGCCGACGCCGCCGAGCATCACGTCGACCACCGTCGGAGCCGGCGCCCAATCGTCGAGACTCCAGAGGGCCGCGACGCAGATGGCGCCCAGGCCGATGGTCGGGAAGATGCCGGTGTGCACCTTCGGGCTGACGATGGCCCACAGGCACAGGCCGATGACCGCCACGGTCACGTAGTCGTGCAGGCTGTTGAGCATCACTGGCCCCCCTTCCTGCCGGGCAGCCAGCCGGCGACCCACGCGGCCAGGTCGGTCTTCTTGATCGCGTCGATCACGCCGTTGAAGACGACCAGACCTGTGGCGCCAATAGCAAAGATGACGGCAGCCGCGATCTTCGGGCTGGTAATGTCCATGTACTCGACCAGCGCCGGGCCGATGTAGATGGCCATGGCAAACGACGCGCCAACGTTGCCGGCCTTCTCGACGTAACTGGTGCCCGGGATTGCCTTTAGCGCCAGGATGCTGCCCAGCGCGGCCACAAACGCGGGATGCAGGGGTACGTCCAGGATCTCGGGAACCTTCACGACATCACCTCGCGCAGACGCCGGTGGTGGCCGCGGCCCCGGTGGCGTAGGTGTTGCCGGTGATGCTGGACGCGCTCGGCGCACGCACCGCGGCACT
>JBEEPT010000261.1:0-3117 GCA_041190985.1 Pseudomonadota bacterium | reverse complement strand
TCACCCACTGGATGAAGCTCTCGCCCATCAGCGCGGCCGCGTCGTCCACGCCGGTCGCAGCCTTGACGCGCTCGCGCACGTCCGGCGTCGGGCGCGGCGTGATGCGGTCGACCATGGCGTTGGGGCTGGTGGTGTTGGCCTGCACCCAGGCCAGCAGTTCGGCGTCGCCGACCAGTTCGATGAACTGCAGCAGGCCGCCGCGCGAGCGGTCGCCGTTGTGGCGCAGGTTGTCGCAGTTGAGCAGCGTGACCGGGCCGGCGCCATCCTGCATGCGGCGGCGCAGGATGGCGGTCAGGGCGCCGTAGATGGTCGAGCCCGGGCGGCCGGCGCGCGCGGCGTCGAGGTCGGCACGCAGGTCGGCGAAGGAGTCGAGGTCGAGCCGGTTGCTGGCGTCGAGGTAGTAGCCGGCCTCGGTGACCGTGAACGAGATGATCCGGGTCGCGGCGCTGGCGCCTTCGGCGATCAGGCCTGCCAGGTCGGGGGCGTAGGGGATCACCTTGCGAATCGAGTCGATGCGCTCGTAGCGGTGCTCGCCGGCGGGCGAGATCGTCTCCAGCGTGTAGGCCCCGCCCTGCGCGGCAAGCGCGGCGATGGTCTCGGCCATGTCCGGGCGCGTGTTGCCGCCGGCCAGCATCCAGCTGGTGTCGCCGGTCTTGATCAGCTCGTTCAGGTAGACGGCCTGGTGGGCGCGGTGGAAGGAACCGAGGCCCAGGTGCAGCATGACATTCATGGTGTGACTCCCGTGACGGGCAGTGCTGCCCGCCTTGAAAATTGAAATGATGGAATGAGGGATCAGAGGTCGAAATTGGTGGGCATCATGACCACGTCGCGGATCGTCATGCCGCGCGGGCGCGTCAGCATGAACAGCACGACCTCGGCCACCTCGCGTGCCTCGAGCAGGCTGCCGCTGGCCTTGGCCTCCTGCAGCTTTTCCTCGGGCCAGTCGGCCAGCAGCGAGGTGATGACCGGACCGGGCGAGATCGCGCCGACCCGGATGCCGTGCTTGAACACCTGGCGCCGCACCGTCTGCACGAAGCAGTTGATCGCCCACTTGGACGAGGCGTAGACCGGCTCCCACGGCGTCGGAAAGTGCGCCGCGAGCGAGCTGGTCACGATGATGTCGCCGCTGCGGCGCTCGATCATGTGCGGCAGCACGTCGCGCACGTTCTTCATCACGACGTTGACGTTGAGATTCAGCATCCGGTCGATCGCGTCGCCGTCGGCGTCGACCAGGTCGCCGCCGATGTAGATGCCAGCGTTGGCGTGCAGGATGTCGAGCTGGCCGGCCAGCGCGAGCACCTGCGGCAGCAGCGTGGCGCATTGCCTGGTGTCGAGCAGGTCGAGGGCCAGCGGCAGCACGGCGTCGCCGAGCCGCTCGCGCTGCGCCGCCAGCGCCCGCTGGTCGCGGTCCACCATCACGACCCGCGCGCCGGCCGCCAGCATGGCCTCGCTGCTCGCCAGCCCTATGCCCGACGCCGCCCCCGTCACGACGGCGACCTTGCCGTCCAGTGCCTTGTTCATTTTCAAGTCCCGTACTGTGTTGTTCGTTCGTTCAGCGCTGGTGCCGCCTGCCTCATCAGGCGCGGCCCGGCACGACACGGCCGCTGGGGTCGAACCAGTGGGCCTCGTTGGTGGCGATCTGCAGCCCGACGGCATCGCCCGCGTGCAGCGTGGTGCGGGTGTTCTGGCGCGCGACCAGCTGGGCGCCAGCCGGCGTGCCGACGTAGATCAGCGTCTCGGCGCCCAGCGCCTCGACCAGCTCGACCACGCCGTCGAGCTGGCCCTGGCCGGGCTGCAGCAGCGTGACGCTCTCGGGGCGCAGGCCGATGGCACCGCCGGCGGCGTCAGCCGGCGCCTGGTCGCACACCGACTGCGGCATCTTGGCCAATGGCGTCACGTTCATCTGCGGCGTGCCGATGAACTGGGCGACGAACTGGTTGGCCGGGCGGTCGTAGAGCTCCAGCGGCGAGCCGACCTGCTCGATCTGGCCGTCGCGCAGCACCACGACGCGGTCGGCCAGCGTCATCGCCTCGACCTGGTCATGCGTGACGTAGATCGTGGTCGCGCCGAGCTCGCGGTGCAGCTTGGCGATCTCGACCCGGGTCTGGCCGCGCAGCGCGGCGTCCAGGTTGGACAGCGGCTCGTCGAACAGGAAGACCTTGGGCGAGCGCACGATCGCGCGCCCGATCGCCACGCGCTGGCGCTGGCCGCCCGAGAGCTCCTTGGGCGTGCGCTGCAGGTAGGACGTCAGGTTCAGGATCTTGGCCGCGCGCTCGACCTTCTCCTTGATCAGCTCGGCCGGCGCCTTGGCCAGCTTGAGCGCGAAGCTCATGTTCTCGTACACGCTCATGTGCGGGTAGAGCGCGTAGCTCTGGAACACCATCGCGAGGTCGCGCTTGCTCGAGGGCAGCTTGGTGATCTCGCGCCCGTCGAGCGAGAGCTTGCCACCGTCTATGGTCTCGAGGCCGGCGATCAGGCGCAGCAGCGTCGACTTGCCGCAGCCCGAGGGGCCGACGAACACGACGAACTCGCCCTTCTCGATCGAGAGGTCCACGCCCTTGATCGCGCGGTGCTCGCCGAAATACTTTTCAATGCCTTGCAGTTGGAGGAATGACATATGGGTTTCCTGTGGCGTATCGGTCGGGGATGCTTCAGAGGGCGGCGCTCACTTGACGGCGCCGAAGGTCAGGCCCTGCACCAGCTGCTTCTGGCTGAACCAGCCGAAGACCACGATGGGGGCGATCGCCATGACGGAGGCGGCGGACAGCTTGGCCCAGAACAGGCCCTCGGGGCTGGAGTAGCTCGCGATCAGCGTGGCGAGCGTGCCGCCCTTGGCCGCGCTCAGGTTCAGGCTCCAGAACGCCTCGTTCCAGCTCAGCACCAGGCACAGCAGGCCGGTCGAGGCCAGGCCGCCCATGGCCAGCGGCAGCAGCACCAGGCGGAACTCCTGCCACAGCGTGGCGCCATCCATGCGCGAGGCTTCCAGGATCTCGTGCGGGATGTCCTTGAAGTGCGAGTACAGCATCCAGACCATGATCGGCAGGTTGGACAGCGTGAAGACGATGATCAGCGCGAGCTGGGTGTCGAGCAGTCCGGCGCTCTGCGCCAGCACGTAGA
>JBEEPT010000260.1:0-2589 GCA_041190985.1 Pseudomonadota bacterium | reverse complement strand
CCTGGCGACAGCAGCCGGCCGCTCGAGGTGCCGCGCGGGCGCGCGGCTGCCGGATCGCAGCCACCTGTCCCAGGCCAGGTACTTGCCCAGGCGCGTGCGCTCGCCCATCGCGCGGGCGGCTATGGCGACGTGATATTCGACGGTGCTGGCGCTCAGGCCCAGCGCGTCGGCGGCGAGCTTCTGGCAGCCGGTCTCGCAGATCGCCGTCATGACGCGGGCCTGCGCGGGGGTGAGTCCCCACGGGTTGTTGGAGATCGGCACCACCTTGGCACCGGGCAGGCCCCGGCTCATGCGTGCGGACCTTCGTACAGGGGCGCGGGCTCGGTGCCGATGGCGCATTGCATCTGCAGGTTGCGCGCGTAGTTGAGCTCGGCGAACTTGTCGATAAAAGCCTGCCGCCAGTCGGCCCAGCCCATGCCGGCACGGTCTGCCAGGCGCACCCAGGTGACGGGCGGGTGTCCGTCCAGGCTGGCCCACTCGGGGCCGCCGGGCGGCAGCAGCTGGGCGCGCTCGGTGGCCAGGGCGACGAGGTCGGCGCGGTGGATGTCGTCCCACGCGCCGGCGCGGGCGGCGCTGACGTTGAAGCGCTCGCGCACGGCGTTGGCGATGCGGCCTTCGGTGCGCGCCCATTCGGGGCCGAGCACGCGCTTGAGCGGGGTGCTCAGGTCTTGGGTGTAGGCCTCGTGCGCGTCGTGCAGCAGGCCGGCCAGCAGGGCGTGCGGCGAGCGGATGGCCAGGTCGCGCTCCATGATCTCGACGACGAGCAGCGAGTGCTCGGCCACGCTGTAGGGGCGGCTGCAGGCGCCGGTAAAGCGGTTGATCTGCGCCAGGTGGTGCGCGATGTCCAGCAGGCTGATGGACGACGCGGCCACCCACTCTAGGTTGACCGTGGCGCCGGTGGCGGTGAGCATCCAGGTCATGACCGCACCTCCTGGGCCAGGCCGCGCCAGCGGGCGTCCTGGTGCAGCGATTCGACGTGACGGTTGAACAGGGCGCGGGCGGGGGTCTGGCTGCTCATGCCCCATACCAGCCCGTTCCAGTAGCTGTAGGGCGCCAAGTGCACCTGGCGCTCGTACACGCCGGGGCGTGCGGGCTTGGTGCCGGGCTCGAACCAGGCGGTGACGGCCCAGCCGTGGCGGCCGATGGCGTGCGCGGCCACGGTCGTGATGGTGATGCGCTGGGTGTTCGTCAGCATGCTGCGGCCTCCTCGAGCTCGATGTCGCGCACATGGCCGAGCACCAGCACCAGCGTGCCGTGCCGATAACGCATGTGCAGGCCGTCGCCGTGTGCGCTGACCACGTCGCCGCGGCGCAGGGCGGCGGCGCGGTCGGCGGCGTGGAAGGCGGCCTCGGGGCCGTCGCCGCACCAGCGCGTTGCGATGATGGCGGGGTGGCCCTCGCCCTGGCCGATCACGACGCTGAAGGCCGCGCGGCCGGTGGCCGGCTCGGTGCAGGTGACGGCATCCTCGAGCAGGGTGCCGGTGACGACGATGCGCGGCGGCGGCGCGGCGCGCACGGCGGCGGCGGGCGGCGGGCGGTGCAGCAGGGCGCTGAGGGGGTGCGCCGCGGTGGCGGTGGCGGTTGTCATGCGGCATCGCCCATCGTGAATTTGCGCTGCAGCCCCTTGTTCAGCACGTTCAGCATGCCTTCGGCGAACACAGCGCCGCCACCGTGCGCGTAGTACGCCGCGGCCTTGTTCGCGCCCTCCACAAGTTCGCTAGCCTTCTTGTCTCGGATGCGGGCCAGCAGGCGTTTGTCATCGAGGCCAGCGCCGCATTTCTTGTGCACATGCCACAGACCGTCCAGCAGTTTTTCGGCAACCGGAACAGCCTCGCGGGCGCTCAGCTCCGCAGCGATGCCAAGCACTCGGGACAGTGCCTCGCGGTCTTCCCGGGCACGGTTCACCAACCACGACACGCACCTGATCGTTCCAGGCGCAGTAGCCGTGTACTGCGGCACCAGCCCGTTCCGTTCGCAGAGCTTTTGCACGAACATCGCGCTTTCGTCTCCAGCCGCCAGCAGGGCCTTGTGCTTAATAACCGCGGTTACCGGCTTGCGCCCGGTGTTCACGTCCAAGAAGCCGCGGGCCTCCTCCTTCACGCCGGCACTCTGGAACACCACGCACGGCAAGCGCGTGATGTCGCTGCGGCGCTTCGCTGCAGCCAGGCGGTGACCGCCGTCGATCACGTAGAACACGCCGAGTCGCTCGGCCACCGTCAGCGCGCCGCAGGCCATGTAGGACCACGCCTCGGTAATCGCTTTCACCTTCTGCGCGATTACTTCCCGCTGGTAGGTTACGTCCACCACCAGCACGTCCTTGTGCAGCATGCGCAGTTCGCCGGGCTGATCCTTCACCGACCAGCCGTAGCGGGTCAATTTGTCCACGCCTTTGGCGGTGTGTGTCGTCAGTTCCATCTCTAATCTCCTCGTCTCGAAGTCATGCGAACCATCTCTGGATGCCGGCGAAGATCAGCGCCTGCAGCGCCGGCCACGCGACCCACAGCACGCCAACGGCCACGCCGCCGGCGCAGATGCCGCAGGCCAGGCCCCAGTGCCAGCCGGCGGTGTAGCCGGCGCGCTCGCCCAGGCG
>JBEEPT010000259.1:0-19699 GCA_041190985.1 Pseudomonadota bacterium | reverse complement strand
CACGCCGAGCTGGACCAGGCCATTCCCGCCACGCTCTACACCGCCGTGGCCCAGGTGCTGGCCTATGTGTACCGCCTCAAGGCCGCGCTGCGCGGCGAAGGCCGCATGCCCGACAGCCTGGTGGAGCCCTATGTACCGCCTGAACTCGATCCGCTGAACCGCACTCCCGTGCAAGGTGCTGCCGTATGAACACCTCCGTAAAGTCTTTGCAGCAATGGGCGGGCTCCAATGCCGGCGCCCTCCAGGGGCTGTCGGCCCCGTTGCTGGTGGTGGCCATCCTGGCGCTGATGGTGCTGCCCATCCCGCCCTGGATGCTGGACGCGTTCTTCACGCTCAACATCGCCGTGGCGCTGATGGTGATGATGGTGGCGGCCTACATGCTGCGCCCGCTGGACTTCGCGGCGTTTCCTTCGGTGCTGCTGCTCACCACGCTGATGCGCCTGTCGCTGAACGTGGCCTCCACCCGCGTCGTGCTGCTGGAAGGCCACACGGGCACGGGCGCCGCGGGCAAGGTGATCGAGGCTTTCGGCCACTTCCTGATCGGCGGCAACTACCTCGTCGGCGTGGTGGTGTTCGTGATCCTGACCGTGATCAACTTCGTGGTCGTCACCAAGGGCGCGGGCCGCATCGCCGAGGTCGGCGCGCGCTTCGCGCTGGACGCCATGCCCGGCAAGCAGATGGCGATCGACGCCGACCTCAACGCCGGGTTGATCGGCGAGGCCGAAGCGCGCCAGCGCCGCACCGAGGTGTCCCAGGAAGCCGAGTTCTACGGCGCCATGGACGGCGCCAGCAAGTACGTGCGCGGCGATGCCGTCGCGGGCATCGTGATCACGGTGGTCAACATGGTCGGCGGCCTGCTGGTCGGCATGCTGCAGCACGGCCTGGACTTCGGCCGCGCGATCGAGACCTACACCCTGCTGGCCATAGGCGACGGCCTCGTGGCCCAGATTCCCTCGCTGATCATCTCCGTCGCGGCCGGCGCCGTGGTCTCGCGCGTGGCAAGCGACCAGGACATCGGCGCTCAGCTCATGAGCCAGATGCTCATGAAGCCCCAGGTGCTCTACATCACCGCCAGCATCGTCGGCGGCCTGGGCCTGATCCCGGGCATGCCGCACCTGGCATTCGGCCTGCTGGCCCTGCTGATAGGCGGCGGCGCCTACTACCTCGCGCAATTCGCCAGCCGCCAGGCCGGCCCCGAGGCGGCGCTGCCGCCCGCTCCCGCCCCCGAGCACGAGGAGGCCAGCTGGCAGGACGTCACACCGATACAGGCACTCGGACTGGAGGTCGGCTACCGCCTCATCAGCCTGGTGGACCAGGGTCAGGACGGCGAGTTGCTGCGCCGCATCAAGGGCATACGCAAGAAGTTCGCCCAGGAGATCGGCTTCCTGCCGCCGCCGGTGCACATCCGCGACAATCTGGAGCTGAGGCCATCGGCCTACCGCATCACGCTCAAGGGCGTGGAGATCGGCAGCGGCGAGGCGCATCCCGGCCAGTTCATGGCCATCAACCCTGGCATGGTCTCCGGCCAGTTGCCGGGCACGCCGGTGAGCGACCCGGCCTTCGGCCTGCCGGCGGTCTGGATCGAAGCCAGGCTGCGCGAGCAGGCGCAGTCCATGGGCTACACCGTGGTCGACGCCGGCACCGTGGTGGCGACCCATCTTAACCACCTCTTGTCGCAACACGCCGCCGAACTGCTCGGCCGCCAGGAACTCCAGGCCCTGATCGACCATGTCGGCAAGCAGACGCCCAAGCTGCTGGATGACCTGACGCCCAAGCTGCTGCCGCTGTCCACGCTGCAGAAGGTGCTGCAGAACCTGCTGGCCGAGGGCGTGCATATCCGCGACATGCACACCATAGTCGACACCCTCATCGAGCACGCGCCGCTGAGCCAGGATGCGCAGGTGCTGACGGCCGCCGTTCGCATAGCATTGGGCCGCGCCATCGTGCAGAATCTGGCTCCTGGCAGCGAGGAATTACCGGTCATGACGCTGGACAACCGGCTGGAGCGCATGCTGCTGCAGGCCTTGCAGGCCGGCGGCGGCGAGGGAGCGGGAATCGAACCGGGTCTGGCCGACACCCTGCTGCAGCAGACGGCGCAGGCGGCTGAGTTGCAGGAGCAGCTGGGTCACGCGCCCATCCTGCTGGTGCCACCCGCCCTGCGCCTGATGCTGGCCCGCTTCCTGCGGCGCAGCCTGCCGCAGCTCAAGGTCCTGTCGCACGCCGAACTGCCGGACAACCGAACCATTAGAGTCACCCACCTCGTCGGAGCCTGAACATGAAGGTCCACCGTTTCGTCGGCGCCACCGCACGCGAGGCCCTGGGCCTGGTACGCGAGGCACTCGGCCCCGAGGCCATGATCCTGGCCAACCGCAACGTCGACGCTGGCGTCGAGATCCTGGCCTGCACAGAGCTGGACTACTCCGGCGTGCTAGCGGTGTTCGAGCCGGACGGTAGCAGCGGCGTCGCCCCGGCACCAGCCGTTGCGGCGCCCGGCATGGACGCCATCATGGACGAGATCCGTGCCATGCGCGACGCCCTCGCCACCCAGATGAACCAGCTGGCATGGGCGGGCGAGCAGCAGCGCAAACCCGCCAAGGCGGCCCTGCTGCAGAAACTGACGACGTTGGGCTTCAGCACCGGACTGGCACGACAGCTGGCGGAGAAGGCCCCCCTGGACGGAGACGTCGAGGAAGCCCTGGAATGGGCCAAGGACGTGCTGGTGCGCAACGTCGACGTGCTGCCGGATGAGGAACGTCTGCTGGACGGTGGCGGCGTGTTCGCACTGATCGGCCCCACCGGTGTCGGCAAGACCACGACCACCGCCAAGCTCGCGGCGCGTTACGTGATGCGCCACGGCCCCGGCAAGCTCGCTCTGATCACCACCGACGGCTACCGGATCGGCGCCCACGAGCAGTTGCGCATCTACGGCAAGATCCTGGGCGTCATGGTGCACTCGGTCAAGGACGAGGTGGACCTGCGCATCGCGCTGGACGAGCTCTCGAACAAGCACACGGTGCTGATCGACACCGTGGGCATGAGCCAGCGCGACCAGATGGTGGCCGAGCAGGTGGCCATGCTGTCCGGGACCAAGGTGGCGGTCAAGCGGCTGCTGTGCCTGAACGCCACCAGCACGATCGAGACCCTCAACGAGGTGGTCCGCGCCTACCGCGGCTCCGGGCTGGAAGGCTGCATACTCACCAAGCTCGACGAAGCCGCGACCATCAGCAATGCGCTGGATGTCGTGCTGCGCCACCGGCTGTGCCTGTACTACCTGGGCATAGGGCAACGGGTGCCGGAAGACCTGGAGGTGGCACAGGCCAGCAGCCTGGTGGAGCAGGCCTTCGAGCAGGCCCTGGCCGCAGACTACGCCCCGCAGGAAGACAAGGACTGGAAGCCGCTGCTCGGCATCGACGGCATGCGTGGCGCCAACGACACACAGGGCAGCCATGTTGCGTAACAGGACCGAAGACCAGGCCGCCGGCTTGCGTCGCCTGCTGGCCGGCTCAGCGGCGCAGCGCGTCGTGTTTCTCTCGTCCGTAGGGCCGGAGCTCAAGAATGCCGTGCTGTTCAACCTCGCCGCGGCCCTGGTCCGCGCGGGCGCCGATGTGCAGATGCTCGATGCGAGCCCGGCCGGCAGCGGCATCTGCTCGCAAGGCGGCCATGCGCCCAGGAAATGCCTCTGGCAGGTCGCGACCGAGGGTGCCAGGCCGGAAGATGCGATGGCGGAGCATGCAACGGGCATGCGCATGGCGCGCGTCTCGGCCAGCCCGCTGTGCGACGTGCTGCGAACCGCTGCCGACACCGAGCGGCTGTCGGCACAGCTCAAGGATTTCTGCAGCGGCGCCAGCTTCTGGCTGATCGACGCCGGAGCGGACCATGATCAGCCCTTCCTGCTGCCCGAGATCGCCGCGGCGGACATCGTGGTGCTGACCGGCGCCACGCCCGACTCGATCAAGGCCGCCTACGGCGGCGTCAAGACGCTGCATTCGCGGCTGGCGCGGCGCCACTTCCAGCTGCTGGTCGCGGGCGCGCCGGCGGACCAGGCCGAGCTGATACAGCAGAACATCGCGGCGGCGGCCAATCGCTATCTGGGGGTCTCGGTCCAGGCGCTGGGCAACATCCCGGCAGACGACCGGCTCTGGCGCGCCGGGCAACTCGAGCGACCGGTCATCGAGGCCTTCCCGATGGCAGACGCATCGGTGGCCTTGCGCGGCATCGCCACGCGCCTGCTGGACAGCGCAAGCGCCGGAGCGGCCCAGGCCGCGCGCGCCCTGGCGACGGAGGGCGGCTGAGCATGTACGACGCCAGCGGCAAGGCCGGCCGAGACAGCAGCCTGCACAAGCACATCCCCCTGGTCAAGAAGCTGGCCCACCAGCTCAAGGCCAGGCTGCCGGCCAACATCGAGGTCGACGACCTGATCCAGGCCGGCATGATGGGGCTGCTCGACGCGATGAACCGCTACGAGGACATGCACAGTGCCCAGTTCGAGACCTACGCGGTGCAGCGCATCCGCGGCGCCATGCTCGACGAGTTGCGCGGCGGCGACTGGCTGCCGCGTGGCGTGCGCCAGAACATGCGCAGGATAGAGGCCGCCATGAGCGAGCTGCAGCAAGAGCTGATGCGGCCTCCGACCGAATCCGAGCTGGCGACCCGGCTGCAGCTGAGCCTGACCGAATACCAGCAGATGCTGGCGGAAGGCGCGGGCCACCAGCTGGTCTATTTCGAGGACTTCCACGGCGACGACGACGGCGGTGACCATTTCCTCGACCGCCACTGCTCCGACTCCTCGCAGGATCCGCTGCAGACGCTGCTGGAGGAAGGCTTTCGCGAGGCGCTGATCGAGGCCATCAACGCACTGCCGGAGCGGGAAAAGCTGCTCATGGGGCTGTACTATGAGCAGGAGTTCAACCTGAAGGAAATCGGCGCCGTGCTCGGCGTCACCGAATCTCGCGTTTCGCAGCTGCACAGCCAGGCGATCGCACGCATCCGTACGAAACTGAGGAAGCAGGAATGGACTGGGGCAGTCTAGCGGGACTTGCACTGGCGCTGACGGCCATCGCCGCAGGCCAATGGAGCGAGGGCGGCAGGCTGGGGGCGCTGCTCCAGCCCTCGGCCATGATCATCGTGCTGGGTGGCACGCTCGGTGCGGTCATGCTGCAAAGCGGCCTGGCCACCCTGTGGCGCGGGCTGCGCCTGGCGCAGAAGGCCTTCTCGCCGCAGCCGGACTTCCACGGAGCGCTGATCGCCTCGATCCGCAACTGGAACAAGACCGCGCGGGCCGACGGCTTCCTGCAGCTCGAGCGCTACATCACCAACCAGCGCGAGCCCTTCGTGGCCAAGGGCCTGCGCCTGGTTGTCGACGGCATCGACCCGGCGACGGTGGGCAAGATCCTGGACACCGACATCTACAGCTACGAGCAGTGGGAGCGCCAGTCGATCCGTGTCTGGGAGGCGGCGGGCGGCTATGCGCCGACCATAGGCATCCTGGGCGCCGTGCTCGGCCTGATGCGGGTCATGGACAACCTGGCCCAGCCCGACCTGCTTGGCGGCGGGATTGCCGTGGCCTTTGTCGCGACGATCTACGGCGTGGGACTGGCCAACCTGGTCTGCCTGCCGATCGCCAACAAGCTCAAGAAGCAGCTGGGCCTGGAAGTGCTCAAGCGCTCCATGGTGGCAGAGGCGCTCGTGAGCATCGCCAAGGGTGAGAAGACCCGCATCATCGAGGAACGCCTGAGCAGCCACTGGCAGCAGGGCAAGTGAGATGAGGCGCCGGCGCTACGAGGACGACACCGACCCGCCAGACCGCTGGCTGGTGTCCTACGCGGATTTCATCACGCTGTTGTTCGCGTTCTTCGTGGTGCTGTATGCGGTCTCGCAACAGGGGGCCCGGTACGACCGGCTGTCGCAGTCGGTCAAGCAGGCGCTGGGCGCCAAGGCGGCCGTCCAGCCCAGCAACGGAACGCCTTCTGCCGCTGCGCCGGAGGGCGTCGCGCAGCCAGAGCCCTCTGCCCCAGCCGCGCCCCCACCAACGCCCGACCAGCCCCAGCCCCAGCCCCAGCCAGAGGCGGAGCCGGCCCCGGACATGCGGCCCATGGCCGAGCAACTGGCCCAGCGTCTGTCACAGTCGCTGAGCGAGGGAGCGGCACAGGTGCGACAGGTTCCCCGCGGCGTCACGGTCGAGATCAATGCCGGCATCCTGTTCGACCCGGCCGAGGCCCGGCTCAATCCGGCGGCGCAGCGGGCATTGCGCTCGATGGCGGAGGTGCTGCGCGGCTACCGGGGCCACACCATCCAGGTGCTGGGACACACGGACAGCATCGACATCCGGTCCGCCCTCTATCCCTCGAACTGGGAGCTGTCGGCCGCCCGGGCCTGCACCGTCGTGCGGCTGTTCGTCGAGGCTGGCCTGGACGAGAAACTGCTGCTTGCGATCGGACGTGCCGCCACGCAGCCGATCGCCAGCAATGACAGCGCCGAGGGCCGCCTGCGCAACCGGCGCGTCGAGATCCAGATCCTGGCACCCGGCGGCCGGCCCTGAGCGCCCGGAGGGCCCGTGCTTTTGCGCTACGATCGGCCCATCCACCGATGGCCAACGATCACGCCCCCTCCCTGCCCACCCCCTCCCTGCCCACCCCCTCGCTGCGCCGCCGCATGGCGGCCTGGCTGTACGAGGGCATATTGCTGTTCGGCGTCGTATTCATCGCCGGCTACCTGTTCAGCACGCTCACTCAATCCCGCCACGGGCTGCAGAACCGCCCGGAGCACCAGGCTTTCCTGTTCCTGGTGCTCGGCGTCTACTTCAGCTGGTTCTGGTCCAGGGGCCAGACGCTCGCGATGAAGACCTGGCACATCCGCGTGCTCGACCGCAACGGCCGCCCGCTGACGCAGGCGCGCGCCCTGCTGCGCTACCTGCTGAGCTGGATCTGGTTCCTGCCGCCGCTGGCCGCCAGCAGCGCCTTCGCGCTGCCGGGCCCGCAGGCCCTGGTGCTGACGCTGGGATGGATCGCGATCTGGGCCATCCTGTCGCGCTTTCATCCGCGCCAGCAGTTCTGGCACGACGCCTGGGCCGGCACCCAGCTGGTCAGCGACAGGCGCGACGGCAAGCGTTGAGCAAGCGTGCGCCGGCCGCAGCTGCACGAGTCACCGCGGGCCCAGAAGCAGCGTCGCGGGCTGTCGCGCCTGGGGCATGCGCTGCGCTATTCGCTCGCCGGGCTGCAGGCCGGCTGGCGCGAGCCGGCCTTCCGTCAGGAGGCGATCGCCGCCGCCTTGCTGCTGCCGGTGGCGCTCTGGCTCGGCCGCGGCTGGGTCGAGACCGCCGTGCTGCTGGCCAGCGTGGTGCTCGTGCTGGTGGTGGAGTTGCTCAACAGCGGTCTCGAGGCCGCCGTCGACCGCATCGGGCCGGAGTGGCACGAGCTGTCCAGGCGCGCCAAGGACATGGGCAGCGCGGCCGTCCTGCTCAGCCTGCTGCTGTGCGCGGGCGTCTGGATCGCCGCCACCTGTCACAGACTGCTGGCATGATGACGTCCATGAACCCCAACGAGATCCGACCCGCCTTTTCCCTCTGCGTCTATTGCGGCTCGCGCCCCGGCACCGATCCGGCCCATGCCGAGGTGGCACGCGCCGTCGGCGAATGGATAGGTCGCCACGGCGGCCAGCTGGTCTACGGCGGCGGCCACCACGGCCTGATGGGCATCGTGGCCGACGCGACCTTGGACGCCGGCGGGCACGTGGTCGGCGTCATTCCCGAGGCCCTGGTCGAGATGGAAGCGGCTCACCAGCGCTGCACCGAGCTGCACGTGGTCGCCAACATGCACGAGCGCAAGCGCCTGATGGCCGAGCGCGCCGACGCCTTCGTCGCCCTGCCCGGTGGCATAGGCACCTTCGAGGAGTTCTTCGAGGTCTGGACCTGGCGCCAGCTCGGCTACCATGACAAGCCCGTGGGGCTGCTCAACGTGGGCGGCTACTACGACGCGCTGCTCGACTTCCTGCGCTCCTCGGTGCGGGCGGGCTTCATGGGCGAGTGGCAGATGGAGCTGGTGCGAACCGGCAGCCGGGCGGCGGAACTGCTGCCCGAACTGGTGCGCTCGATCCGGGCCGGCGCCGGCAGCTGCTACGAGCAGATCTGAGGCAGTTCCGAGGCAGAACCGGGCGCAGGGCAGGGGCGACCCCGGGCGACTGACTGTCCACCCGCGGCCGCGGCCTACGCTCAGACCGCCGACTCGTCCTGCTCGCCGGTGCGGATGCGGATCACGCGCTCGACCGGGGTGACGAAGATCTTGCCGTCGCCGATCTTGCCGGTGCGCGCGGCGCGGATGATGGCATCGACACAGCGGTCGACGTCGTCGCTCTTGACCACGACCTCGATACGTACCTTGGGCAGGAAATCGACCACGTACTCGGCGCCGCGGTAGAGCTCGGTGTGGCCCTTCTGGCGACCGAAGCCCTTGACCTCGGTCACGGTCAGACCCGTCACGCCCTGTTCGGCCAGCGCCTCGCGCACTTCCTCGAGCTTGAAGGGTTTGATGACCGCGGTGATTTGCTTCATGGATGGGGCTCCGGTAATGGTTGCAGATATCTAGGCAAAACTGTATCACGCCCCGCACCGGCGCCTGCGCCGTGGTGTTGCCGGCCGGACTGCCGCGCACAGCCGCCATGCTCTGGCGCCATCGCCACTTTGGGGCTAGATTGAGGGCATGGCCAGACCGCCCGACCTCCTGCCCCATCTCCCGCCCACGGTCGCGGCGGACGCCGCCCCGGTGCTGCTGGCCACCGGCCTGACCAAGACCTACGTCATGGGCGAACTCGAGGTGCAGGCGCTGCGGGGCATAGACCTCGCGCTCTATCCCGGCGAATTCGTGGTGCTGCTGGGGGCTTCGGGCAGCGGCAAGTCGACGCTGCTCAACATTCTTGGCGGCCTGGACCGGGCCAGCAGCGGCAGCCTGGTCTGCGCCGGCCGCGATCTCAGCGCGGCCGACGAGGACGAGCTCACGCGCTTTCGCCGCCGCTCGGTCGGCTTCGTGTTCCAGTTCTACAACCTGATCCCCAGCCTGACCGCGCTGGAGAACGTCGCGCTGGTGACCGAGATCGCGCGCGAGCCCATGGAGCCCGCGCGCGCGCTCGAGCTCGTGGGGCTGGGCGAGCGCCTGCACCACTTTCCGTCCCAGCTCTCGGGCGGCGAGCAGCAGCGCGTGGCGATCGCGCGCGCCATCGCCAAGCGCCCGGCGCTGCTGCTGTGCGACGAGCCGACCGGCGCGCTCGATTCGCGCACCGGCGTGCTGGTGCTGCAGGCGCTCGAGCGCATCAACCGCGAGACCGGCGCGCTGACCGTCGTGATCACGCACAACGCCGTGATTGCCGAGATGGCGGACCGGGTGATCCACCTGAGCGACGGTGCGATCGCGCGCGAGCAGCGCCACGCCGCCCGCCGCCCGGCCGCGGAGCTGAGCTGGTGAAGGCGCTCGACGCCAAGCTGCTGCGCGATTTCTGGGCCCTGCGCGGCCAGACGCTGGCGATCGCGCTGGTGGTGATCGGCGGCGTCGCGACCATGGTGATGGCGATCGGCAACTTGCGCGCGCTGTCCGACACGCGCGAGCTGTTCTACGAGCGCCAGCGCTTCGCCGACCTGTTCGCCAGCCTCAAGCGCGCGCCGCTGCCGCTGCTGCAGGAGATCCGCGCCCTGCCCGGCGTGGCACGCGCCGAGGGCCGCATCGCGCGCGGCGTCAACCTGGACCTGGCGGGCTACGCGGGCGCGGTGACCGGGCTCGCGGTATCGCTGCCGGAGGATGTCGACGGGCTGAACCAGGTCTACCTGCGCGCCGGGCGGCTGCCCGAGGGCACGCGCGAGGCGATCGTGGGCGAGGCCTTCGCCGAAGCGCACGGCCTGCGTCCCGGCGACTCGGTCGCGGCGGTGATCAACGGCCGGCGCCAGGAGCTGCGCATCAGCGGCATCGGCCTGTCGCCCGAGTTCGTCTACACCATCCGGCCGGGCGACCTGTTCCCGGACTTCGAGCGCTTCACCGTGCTGTGGATGCCGCGCGCGGCGCTGGCGGCGGCCTTCGACCTCGACGGTGCCTTCAACCAGCTGGTGCTCAAGCTCGAGCCCGGCATGCCCGCGGCACGCGTGATCGACGCGGTGGACCGGCTGCTGGAGCCCTACGGCGGCGGCGGGGCGCACGACCGCAGCCTGCAGCTGTCGCACCGCCTGCTCGACGAGGAGCTCAGGCAGCTGGCGACCAGCGCCCGGCTGTTCAGCCTGGTCTTCCTCGGCGTGACCGCCTTCCTGCTCAACGTGGTGCTGGGCCGCCTGATCGGCACCCAGCGCGAGCAGATCGCGGTGCTCAAGGCCTTCGGCTACACGGACTGGGAGCTGGCGCGCCACTACCTGCAGCTGGTGTTGCTGATGGTGGGCGTCGCGCTGCCGCCGGCGCTGGCGCTGGGCGCCTGGCTGGGCCACGGCCTGGCGCGCATCTACATGCGCTTCTACCGCTTCCCCTTTCTCGAGTGGACGCTCGGCGCCGACGTCTGGCTGCTGGCGCTGGCCTTCGTGCTGGCGGCTGCGGGCATGGGCACCCTGGCCGGCCTCAGGCGGGTATTCCTGCTCGCGCCGGCCGAGGCGTTGCGCCCGGAAGCGCCGCCGCTCTACCGCCGTACCCTGCTCGAGCGCCTCGGGCTGGATCGCTGGCTGGACGCCAGCGCGCTGATGGTGCTGCGCAACCTCGAGCGCCGGCCCTGGCGCTCGGCGCTGTCGGTGCTGGGCATAGGCCTGTCCTGCGGCATCCTGGTGATGTCGCGCCTGCAGGGCAGCGCGATCGACGAGATGATCTCGGTCCAGTTCGGGCTGGCGCAGCGCGAGGACCTTTCCGTCACCCTGGTCGAGGCCGGCCCGCGGCGGGCGGCGCTGGAGCTCGCCGCCCTGCCCGGCGTGCGCGCGGTGCAGCCCTTCCGCAGCATCGCGGTGCGGCTGCGCCGTGGCCACCGCAGCCACCAGACCGCGCTGCTGGGCTGGGACGGCGCGCCCGGGCTCAAGCGGCTGCTGGACCAGGACCTGCGCCCCGTGGCGCTGCCGCGCGAGGGGCTGCTGCTGACCGACTACCTCGCCGGCATGCTGCAGGTGCGTCCGGGCGATACGCTCGAAGTCGAGTTCCTGGAAGGCCGGCGTGAGCGGCTGGAGCTGCCGGTGGCCGCCACGGTCAAGGAATTCCTCGGGGTGGGTGCCTATGCCAGCCGCGACTGGCTCAATGCCCTGCTGCGCGAAGGCGACCTGGTGTCCGGCGCCTGGCTCGCGGTCGATCCCGAGGCCAAGGCGGGGCTGCTCGAGGCGCTGCGCGGGCGCCCGCGCGTGGCCGGCGTCGGTGACCGCGCCGCCGCGATCGCGAGCTTCCACGACACCATGGCCGAGAACATCCTGACCTTCACGCTGATCATGACCTTCATGGCCGCGAGCATCACGATCGGCGTGGCCTACAACGCCGCGCGCATCACGCTGGCCGAACGTGCGCGCGACCTGGCCAGCCTGCGCATCCTCGGCTACACCCAGGCCGAGGTGCGCCGGCTGCTGCTGGGCGAGCTCGCGACGCTGAGCCTGGGGGCGCTGCTGCCCGGCTTTGGCCTGGGCTGGGCCTTGAGCGCACTGCTCATGGCCGGCTTCCAGTCCGACCTCTACCGCATTCCGCTGGCGCTGGCGCCACAGGACTTCGCGCTGGCGGGTGCCGTCATGCTGGCGGCGGCAGCGCTGTCGGCCTGGCTGGTGGCGCGCCGGCTGGGTCGGCTGGACCTGATCGCGGTGCTCAAGACACGGGAGTGAGAATGAAGAACGCCCAGGCGCGCCTGCTGCGTCGCATCCTGGTGGCGGCCGTGGGCGCCGCGCTGCTGGCCATGGCGCTGTGGCCCGGGACGCTGCGGGTCGACAGCGCCGTGGTCGCGCGCGGCACCGTGCGCGAGAGCTTCGAGGCCGAGGGCCGCACCCGGCTGCGCGAGCGCTACGTGATCACCGCGCCGCTGGCGGCCCTGGCGCGCCGGCTGACGCTGGAGCCGGGCGATGCGGTGCAGGCCGGCCAGCCGCTCGTGGCGCTGGACCCGGTCGCGGCGCCCACGCTCGACCCGCGCAGCCTGGCGCAGGCGCGCGCCCAGCTCGCGGCAGCCGAGTCCCAGCTGCAGGCCGCCGGCGCGGAAGCAGCTGCGGCCGACAGCGCGGCGGCGCTGGCTCGCTCGGAGCTGGCGCGCATCCGCGCCCTGGCGGCGCAGGGCATGGCACCGCCCCAGGCGCTGCAGCAGGCCGAGACGGCGGCGCAGCGCAGCGAGCTGTCGGCCCAGGGAGCGCGCTATCGCGAGTCGACCGCGCGCCACCAGCTGCAGGCGGCGCGCGCGGTGCTGACCGCCGCCGGCGCCGGGCGCGGCGGTGGCGCCGTCGTCCTCGAGTCGCCGGCTTCCGGCGTGGTGCTCAAGCGCAGCTACCAGAGCGCGCACGCGGTGCAGGCCGGCGAGACCCTGCTCGAGATCGGCGACCCGGCGGCGCTCGAAGTCGAGGTCGACGTGCTGTCGAGCGACGCGGTGCGGCTGCAGCCCGGCCAGCCGGTGGAGCTGACGCGCTGGGGCGGCGGGCCGGCCCTGGCCGGCAGCGTGCGGCGCGTCGAGCCCGGCGCCTTCACCAAGGTCTCGGCCCTGGGCGTGGAGGAACAGCGGGTCTGGGTCATGGTCACGCTGGCCAGTCCGCGCGAGCAGTGGCGCCAGCTCGGCGAGGGCTACCGGGTGCTGGCGCGCTTCGTGCTGCAGCAGGCCGATGCGGCCTTGTTCGTGCCGAGCAGTGCCGTGTTCCGCGAGCCGGGCAGCGACAGCTGGCAGGTGTTTCGCGTCGCCGCCGGCAAGGCCAGGCTGCAGGCCGTGGGCATCGGCCTGCAGGGCGAAGGCCGCACCGTGGTCACCTCCGGCCTGGCCGAGGGCGACCGCGTCGTCCTGCATCCGCAGCGCGAACTGAGCGACGGCGCGCGCGTCAGGACGCCCTGAGCCGCGCGGGCTCAGGCCCGGTAGCGGTTGGTGTTGGGGTAGCGCCAGTCCTTGCCGAAGCTGCGGTGCGTCACGCGGATGCCGACCGGCGACTGGCGGCGCTTGTACTCGTTGAAGCGGATCAGGCGCACGACCTGGTCGACCGCAGCCCGCGGATAGCCCGCGGCGACGATCTCGGCCGGAGACTGGTCCTCCTCCATATAGCGCTGGACGATGGCATCGAGCACCTCATAGGGCGGCAGGCTGTCCTGGTCCTTCTGGTCGGGACGCAGCTCGGCGCTGGGCGGGCGCGTGATGATGCGCTCGGGGATCGGGTTGGCTCCGGTACCGTAGGGATCGTTGGCATTGCGCCACCAGGCGAGCCGGAACACCATGGTCTTGACCACGTCCTTGATCACCGCGAAGCCGCCGGCCATGTCGCCGTAGAGCGTGCAGTAGCCGGTCGCCATCTCGCTCTTGTTGCCGGTGGTCAGCACGATGGAGCCGAACTTGTTGGACAGCGCCATCAGCATGGTGCCGCGGATGCGGGCCTGGATGTTTTCCTCGGTGGTGTCGAAGGGACGGCCCTCGAACAGGGGCTCGAGCGAGCCGAGGAAGGATTCGAATTCGGGCTTGATCGAGATCTCGTCGTAGCGCACGCCCAGGCGGGCGACCATCTCGCGCGCGTCCAGCCAGGAGATGTCGGCCGTATAGGGCGAAGGCATCATGACCGCGCGCACCTTGTCGGCGCCGAGCGCATCGACCGCGATCGCCAGCACCAGCGCCGAGTCGATGCCGCCCGACAGGCCCAGCAGCGCGCCGGGAAAGCCGTTCTTGCCGACGTAGTCGCGCACGCCCAGCACCAGCGCGTCCCAGAGGTCGTGCTCGATCGACTTCTCGGCCGCGATCGGCCCGACCAGGCCGAAGTGCGAGGGAGCGGCCTTGGCCTCGGCCACGGAGTGCAGCGTGAGCGTGAACAGGTCCTCGGCGAAACTGGGCGCGCGCGCTGCCAGCGCGCCGTCGCGGTCGAGCGCGAAGCTGCGGCCCTCGAAGACGATCTCGTCCTGGCCGCCGACCAGGTGCGCGTAGACCAGCGGCAGGCCGGTGGCCAGCACGCGCAGCCGCATCGCCTGCTCGCGCTCGTCGCCCTTGCCGGCGTGGAAGGGCGAGGCGTTGATCACGGCCAGCAGCTCGGCGCCGGCGGCCCTGGCCTCGGCGGCCGGGGCCTCGAACCAGGCGTCCTCGCAGATCAGCAGGCCGACCTTGACCTGACCGCCATTGCCGTCGGCGATCTCGAACACGCAGGGCGCGTTGCCCGGCACGAAGTAGCGGCGCTCGTCGAAGACCTGGTAGTTGGGCAGCTCGCGCTTGGCGTAACGGTGCATGACCTGGCCGTCGCGGATCACGCTGGCGGCGTTGAGGCAGGGCGCACGCGCGACGCTGCGGCTGCGCTCGCGCAGGCTGTCGACGGCGGCGGGGTGGCCGACCACCAGGGTCAGGCCGCAAAGCCCCGCGGTCTCGCGGGCCACGCTTTGCAGGGCATCATCGCAGGCGGCGACGAAGGCCGGGCGCAGGTAGAGGTCCTCGGCCGCATAGCCGCACAACGCCAGTTCAGGCGTGAGCAGCAGTTGCGCGCCGTCGGCATGCGCCGCGCGTGCAGCGTCTATGATCTTTTGCGCGTTGCCGGCCAGGTCGCCGACCACGAAATTGAGTTGCGCGACGCAGATCTTGAGGGTCATGGAGATGAGTTACAGGGGGAGCGAAGACGTTGCGGGCGATTATGTCACCCGGGTCGTGGCGCGGGCGGACGAAATCGACGCCAACGCCTGGAACGGGCTGCTGGCGCGCCAGGGCGACTGGCCCAGCCCCTTCATGCGCCACGACTACCTGGCCGCACTGGCCGAAAGCGGCAGCGCCACGCCGGCCACCGGCTGGACGCCGCGCTGGATCACGCTTTGGCGCGACGACGAGCTGCATGCCGCTGCCCCGCTTTACCTGAAAACCCATTCGCGCGGGGAATATGTCTTCGACTGGGCCTGGGCCGACGCCTACGAGCGCCACGGCCTGGCCTACTACCCCAAGGGGCTGGTGGCGGTGCCGTTCACTCCGGTGCCGGGCCCGCGCCTGCTCGCACTGGACGAAGCCGCGCGTGCCGCGCTCGTGCACGCCCTGCTGCGCTACTGCCAGGAGCTGGGACTGTCCTCGCTGCACCTGCTGTTCGCGGCGCCGCAGGACATCGCGGCCTGCCGCGCGGCCGGCCTGCTGCTGCGCCAGACCGTGCAGTTCCACTGGAGCAACCCGGGCTACGCCGGCTTCGACGACTTCCTGGCCACGCTGCGGCAGGACAAGCGCAAGAAGATCCGGCAGGAGCGGCGCAAGGTGCTCGAGGCGGGCGTGCGCTTCGAATGCAAGCGCGGCGCGGACATCAGCGCCGCGGACTGGGACTTCTTCTACCGCTGCTACGAGCGCACCTACCTCGAGCATGGCAACCCGCCCTACCTCAGGCGCAGCTTCTTCGAGCGCATCGCTGCCACCCAGGCCGGGCACTGGCTGCTGTTCCTGGCTCGCGACGCCTCCGGCGAGCGCATCGCGGCCAGCCTGGTGGCCCTGAGCGACGCCGGCCCCCGTCCGGAAGTCGCCTACGGCCGCTACTGGGGGGCGCTCGAACGCGTGGACAGCCTGCACTTCGAGGCCTGCTACTACCAACCGCTGCAATGGTGCATCGAGCATGGCGTGCGCCGGTTCGAGGGTGGCGCGCAGGGCGAGCACAAGATGGCGCGCGCGCTGCTGCCGGTGACGACGCACAGCGCGCACTGGCTGGCGCATCCGGCCTTCGCCGATGCGGTCGGACGCTACCTGGAGCGCGAGGGCGAGCAGGTCGGGCTCTACCTGGAGCACCTGGAGGGGCGCAGCCCGCTCAAGGGTGGCGGCTGAAGCCGGCCGTCACGCTCACGCGGTCCCCGTGACGACGATCGGCGCCGCGAAGGCGTAGCCCTGACCGTGCACGGTCTCGAGCGGCAACGGATAGCCCAGCTGTTCGGCCACCTTGTTGCGCAGACGGCGCACCAGGACTTCGAGGCGGCGCGGATCGTAGACGAGGGGATCGTGTCCGAGCGCAAGGGCCAGTTCGTCGCGCGACACCGACTCACCGGCGCGCCGGGCGAGCGCGACGAGGATCACGAGCTCGGAATGCGTGAGCTTAAAGACCCTGGCCTCGGGCGAGCGCAGCACCCACTTCAGCGCGTCCAGCGCCCACTCGGACACGGCGTCGGGCCTGATGCGGCGCAGCAGGTTGCGCGCCAGCGCCACCAGCTCGTCCAGATCCACCGGCTTGACCAGGTAGCAGTCGGCGCCAGCCTGCGCGCCGGCGATGCGCTCGCTGCGCTCGCCGCGCGCGGTCGTGACGATGATGCCCTGCCCCGCCTGGACGTCTCTTTGCTCGAGCCAGACGCGCGCGTCGCCATCGGGCAGGCCGAGGTCGAGCACCAGCAGATCGAAGTCCTGCAGCGCCATCAACTGCCTGGCCGCGCCCAGCGTGCCCACGCCGACGGGCACGAAGCCCTCCAGCTGCAGATAGGCCACCGTGGCCTCGCGCAGGTCGGTCTCGTCCTCGACCACCAGAATCCTGGCGCCATTGCCTGACTTGCTCGCTAGCATCTCTTGCTCTTTCAATGTGGTGTGTCAGCGCTCGGCAGCCAGATGCAGAAGCAGCATCCCAGGCCGGGCTCGCTGTCCAGCGTCAGCTCGCCGCCGTGCGCCTGCACGATGCGCTGCACGATGGACAGCCCCAGTCCGATGCCGCGCACGCCGCCCTCGGGCTGCACGCGGTAGAAGTCCTCGAACACCGACCGCTGATGCTCGGGCGCTATGCCCGGCCCGCAGTCGATCACCGCGATGCCGATCCGGCCCGGACGCCGCCGGGTCTCCAGGCGGATCACGGTGCCGGGCGGCGAATATTTGCTGGCGTTCTCGACCAGGTTGGCCAGCGCGATCTCGAGCAGGTGGTCGTCGGCCTGGATCTGCTCGACGCCAGGATCCAGGCGCAGCTCGATGCGGTGCTCGCTCAGGCAGTACAGGCCCTCGACCAGATGCTCGAGCCAGTCACGCAGCGGGATCGCGTGCGGCGCGATCTCCTGCAGCGACTGGCCCAGGCGGTCGCTCTTGAGCCACTGCTCGAACATGTCCGCCAGGCGCCTGACCGCCCGCAGGACCACCGGCAGCCGCTCGGGCAGGCGCTCGATTCCCTGCGTCTGCTCCTTGCCGAGCAGGCGCAACTGGCTGTCGATCACCGCCAGCGGGTTGCGGAATTCGTGCGAGATCATCGAGCCGAAGCGCACATACTGCGCCAACACCTGCTGCTCGTTGAGCAGCGAGCGCTCGAGCTGCTCGGCCTTGTCCTGCAGCTCCAGCGTGCGCCCCCTGACCTCGGCCTCCAGCCGCTCCTCGGAACGGCGCGAGGCCTCGAGCGCCTGGGCCTGCGCCAGCTCGCGCGCACGGCGCTCGGCGTGGATGATCTCGGCCAGCGCGAGCGACAGCAGCAGCATCTCGGCGACCGAGGACAGCTGGATCGCATAGGCGGTCAGGACATTGGTGGGCAATCCACCGAAGGCGCGCAGCGACGCCACCAGCACGCCCAGCCACAGGATGGCCCAGCTCAGCACGAAGAAGCGCGCGCCCTGCTGGCCTAGCCAGTATTCGCGCGCGCTGACGCACAGCACGCTCACGCCCATGAGCACGCCGGCGATGAAAAGCAGCTGGTTGAGCCACATGACGGGCAGCGGCCACCACAGGCTGGCGACCAGCAGCGCCGAAATCGTCAGGAAGGCCGCCGCGAGCGCCGTCATCAGGCGGGCGATGCGGGGCCGTCGCACGCGCGTCTGCAGGAACTCGCGCGCGAACAGCATCGCCATGCCGCCCGCCACGCCTAGCAGGCAGGACTGCGCGATCTCGTCGAAGGCGAAAGCATCGGGCCAGAGCAGCACGCGCCCGAGGCCGTTGCCCGCGAGCATGCCCAGCCCCAGCGGCAGGGCGTAGAGCGCGTAGAGGAAGAAACGCCGGTCGCGCAGCGAGAAGCCTAGCAGCAGGTTGTAGACCAGCAAGGCGAACAGGCCACCGTAATAGAGGTACTGCAGCAGCAGCGCGTTGCCCTCGCTTTGCATCCGGGCATCGGGTTGCCAGATTCGCAGCGGGATCGTCAGCGCGTTGCTCGAGCGCACACGCAGATAGACGGTCTGCTCGGTGGTCGAGAGCGTGAGCGGAAACACGAAATAGCGCTCGCGAAATGGCCGACTGCTCATCGGGCGGCGCGTTCCGGTCAGCAGCGGTGGCTGCCCCGGCAGGTAACAGTCGATGTAGTCGAGGTTGGTGTAGGCGATCTCGAGCAGCCAGTGCCCGGGCGCGTCGGCGGCGCGCCGCAGCGGCAGGCGCAGCCAGTAGGCCGCGCCCGAGAAACCGAGGTTGAGCGCCTCGCCCGAGCTGGGCATGCGCCGGAAACGCCCCGCGAGTTCGGGGCTGCGCACGGCCTCGATGTCAAGCCCGCCGCCAGGGTCCTCGAGCACCTCGACCCCGGCGGCAAGATCAACGCGCAGGTCGGCGCGCTGCAGCGTCGTGGCGCCGACGGCAGCCGTCCAGCAAACGGCCAGCAGGAGCAGCCACAACCTCATGAACCAGGAATTTCGCACGGGCGGCACTCTACACCATGGCGGCTTCACGCTGCGGAGCGGACCATCTGCCAGAAAGCGTCTTCGAGCGCGCGCGTGTGCGCCACCGGGTCCCAGGCATCGAGCTGCGAGAGACGCGCGCGCAGGCCGCGCTTGAGCGCGAGCAGCGCCTGGCGATCGGCGGCCATGCGCACGGCGATCTCGATGTAATCGTCCTCATCGCGCGCCACCCAGTCGCCCAAGCCGGCCCCCCCCATGAAGCTCGCCCCCATGCGCGAGACGAAATGCCCGCCCGCGAGCGTGAGCACCGGCACCCCCATCCACATCGCCTGCAGACTGGTCGTGCCGCCGTTGTAGGGCAGCGGATCGAGCGCGATGTCGACGTCGGCGTACTCGGCCATCATGTCGTCGAGGCCACTCGGGCCGCGGAACTCGACGCGGCCCGGATCGACACCGAGCCGTGCCAGCCGCGCGCCGAAGGCGCGCACCGCGCTCGCGTCGCCAAAGCTCGGCGCCTTGAGCAGCAGGCGCGAGCCCGGCACCGCGTCGAGCACGCGCGCCCACAGCGCCAGCGTGCGCGATGTGAGCTTGGGCACGTTGTTGAAGGAGCCGAAGGTCAGGGGCCGCTGGGCATGGCGCTCGGTAAAGTCAGGATAGGGGTAGTCGGCCTCGGGCGCGTAGCAGAACACGGTCTGCGGCAGGCGCGCGACGCGCTCGCTGCAGAGTCCATCGTCCTGCTCTGGCGTGACCACGCCGTCGCCGATCAGCCAGTCGATATGGGGCACGCCGGTCGAGCCCGGATAGCCCAGGTAGCTCGCCTGCACCGGGGCGGCGCGCTGTGCGAACAGGCTCATGCGCTGCTGGCCGGTGTGGCCCGCGAGGTCGAGCAGCAGATCGATGCCGTCGGCGTCGATGCGCCGCGCCAGCTGTGCGTCGTTGAGCGTGGTGGACTCGACCCAATGCTCGGCGCGGCGCTGCGCGAGCCGGGTCTGTTCGTCGTAGCTCACGCCGGTGAAATAGACGAACAGCTCGATACAGCTGCGGTCGAGTTCGCGCAG
>JBEEPT010000258.1:0-45297 GCA_041190985.1 Pseudomonadota bacterium | reverse complement strand
TCCTGACCGCCGCCTACAGCATCGAGGAACGCGTCAAGGGACTGGACCTCGGCGCCGACGACTACATGGCCAAGCCGTTCTCGCTGCAGGAGCTCGAGGCCAGGGTTCGTGCGCTCACCCGCCGCGGGCTGGGTACCGCCAGCAGCCTGCTGAAACACGGCCCGCTGACCTTTGATGCCACCGGCCGTGTCGCCTACCTGAACGACCAGATGGTGGAGCTGTCGGCGCGCGAGCTGTCGCTTTTGGAGGTGCTGCTGCAGCGCGCCGGCCGCCTGGTCAGCAAGGACCAGCTCGTCGAGCGCCTGTGCGAATGGGGCGAGGAGGTCAGCAACAACGCGATCGAGGTCTACATCCACCGCCTGCGCAAGAAGATCGAGAAGGGGCCGATCCGCATCGCCACCGTGCGCGGCCTGGGCTACTGCCTTGAAAAGATCCCGGGCTGACGTCCACCGGCCCGGCCGGCAGCGCGGCACGACCGCGTTCGGCCTGTTCCAGCGCGAGCAGCGCAGCCTGTTCGGCGAGATCCTGGACTGGATGCTCACGCCGCTGCTGCTGCTGTGGCCGCTGTCGCTGGCGCTGACCTGGTTCGTCGCGCAGGGCATCGCGAGCAAGCCCTTCGACCGCGCGCTGGAGTTCAACCTGCAGGCGCTGACCCAGTTCGTGGTGCTGCGCGGCCACCAGCCGCTGTTCAACCTGACCGCACAGGCGCGCGACCTGCTGCGCGCCGACGACACCGACCAGGTCTACTACGCGGTGCGCCAGGCCGACGGCCAGTTCATCAGCGGCGATCCCGAGTTTCCGGCGCCCCCCAACTACATCCTGCCCGAGGCCGGCCACGTGCGGCTGCGCGACGGCCGCATCCACGACGAGGAGGTGCGCATCGCCTACACCTGGATCGCGCGTGGCGAGCGCGACGAGCAGCTGGTGCTGCTGCAGGTGGCCGAGACCCTGGGCAAGCGCTCGCGCCTGGCGACCGAGATCATCAAGGGCGTGATGGTGCCGCAGTTCGTGACCCTGCCGCTGGCGGTGCTGCTGGTCTGGATGGCGCTGGTGCGCGGCATCCGGCCGCTGTCCGAGCTCGAGCGGCGCATCCGCGCGCGCAAGCCCGACGACCTCAGCCCGATCGAGCAGGAGGAGGTGCCGCAGGAGGTGGCGCCGCTGGTGGGCTCGATCAACGACCTGCTCGGCCGGCTCGGCACCTCGCTGACGGCGCAACGGCGCTTCCTGGCCGATGCCGCGCACCAGCTCAAGACGCCGCTGGCCGGGCTGCGCATGCAGGCCGACATGGCATTGCGCGCCGAGGACAGCGAGGACATGCGCCGCTCGCTGCAACAGATCACGCGCTCGAGCATGCGCGCCACGCACACCGTCAACCAGCTGCTCGCGCTGGCGCGCGCCGAGACCACCGGCCGCACGCTGCCGAGCCGGCCGGTCGACCTGGGCGAGCTGGTGACCGAGGTGATTGCCGACTCCTTGCCGCGCGCGCTCGACAAGTCGCTGGACCTGGGCTACGAGGGGCCCGAGCATGTGCCCGAGGAATGCCTCCTCGAGGGCAACCCGACGCTGCTGCAGGAGCTGGTGCGCAACCTGGTCGACAACGCGATCAACTACACGCCGGCCGGCGGGGTCGTGACGGTGCGCGTGCTGGTCGACCGCTTCAGCGGCGTGCAGCTGCTGCAGGTCGAGGACGACGGCCCCGGCATCCCGGAGGCCGAGCGCGAACTGGTGTTCCAGCCCTTCTACCGCGTGCTGGGCAGCAACGTCGACGGCTCGGGCCTGGGGCTTTCCATCGTCGGCGAGGTGGCGCAGCAGTACGGCGCCACCGTCCAGCTCGAGGATGCACACCCCGGCCAGGAGGCGCGCCGCGGGCTCAAGGTCACGGTGCGCTTCCCGCCGCGGCAGCGGGTCGACTGAGCCGCGCCGCTCAGGCCGCGGCCTTGCGTGCCGTCTTGCTGGCGGCAGCCTTCCTCGCTGGTGCCTTCTTCGCCGGCGCCTTCTTGGCCGCGGCGGTCTTGCGCGGCGGGTACTTGCTCTCGCGCGGCTCGAACTCGAAGCCGACCTTGCCGGCCGCCGCGTCCCAGGCCAGGTAGGCCTTGAAGGCGCGCTTGGTCTTGTTGGAGACGAACTTCTCCAGCAGGTCGGTCTTGCCGGTCGCGAGCAGCTTCTTCATCTGCTCGGGCGCGATCTCCTGCTGCAGGATGGTGGTGCCGCTCTTGAAGTCGCAGCTCGGTACGGCCTGCTCCAGCGTCGGCACAGCCCGGGAGCAGACGTAGTTGCTGCCGTGCGCGTGGACCGGGCTGCCGCACTTGGGGCAGGCGCCGAGCGGCTCGCGGCCGGAGAAGTCGGCCAGTTCGCCGCTTTCCTCCTCCTTCTTGTCGTCGCCGAAGTCGAACTCCAGCTTCCAGTTCTTGTCTTCATCGCTGAACCTGAGCGTGAGCTCGGCGACGAAGGGCCAGCCGGCCTTGGAGCGGAATCCCTCCAGCGGGCCGATATGGCGATCGTGCAGGAAGGCCTCGGCCTCGGCGATCTCGAAGGTGCGCCCGGCCGGCGACTTGCCGAAGGAGAAGCCGCAGCCGTCCGACCTGCCGTCGGCGCCGCAGCAGGCATAGCGGCGGTAGTTCTCCTTCACCACGCCGCCGCAGTTGGGACAGGGCGTGGCCAGCGTCGCGTAGTTGCCCGGCACGCTGTCGCGGTCGTATTCCTTGGCCTTCCTGACCATGCGTTCGGTCATCTCGGCGATCTCGCGCATGAAGGCCTCGCGGCTGAGTTGGCCGCGCTCCATCAGCGAGAGCTTGTGCTCCCATTCGCCGGTCAGCGCGGGCTTCGAGAGTTCCTCGACCTGCAGGCCACGCAGCAGCGTCATGAGCTGGAAGGCCTTGGCGGTCGGGATCAGCTCGCGGCCCTCGCGCAGCATGTATTTCTCGGTCAGCAGGCCTTCGATGATGGCCGCGCGCGTCGCCGGCGTGCCCAGGCCCTTCTCCTGCATCGCGTTGCGCAGCTCGTCGTCGTCGACCAGCTTGCCGGCGCCTTCCATTGCGCCGAGCAGCGTGGCTTCGCTGTAGCGCGCCGGCGGCTTGGTCTTGAGCGCCTTCGGGTTCGCGTCCAGCGTCCTGACCGACTCGCCTGGCTGCACCGGCACCAGGTTCTGGCCCTTGTCGCCGGCCGCAGCGCCCTCGACGTCCTCGGCCGCTTCCTTGCCGTAGACCGCCATCCAGCCCGGCTTGACCAGTACCTTGCCCTCGGTCTTGAAGTGATGCGTGGCGCCCGGTACCTCGACCTTGCTGATGCGCGTCGTCACCATGAATTCGGCCGCCGGGAAGAAGACCGCGAGGAAGCGGCGCACCACCAGGTCGTAGAGCTTCTGCTCGGCCTCGGACAGGCCGCTGGGCGCCTGCAGCGTCGGGATGATGGCGAAGTGGTCGCTGACCTTGCTGTTGTCGAAGACCTTCTTGGTCGGCTTGACATAGCCCTGCTCGAGCGCGGTGCGCGCATGCACCGACAGGTGGCTCAGCGGGCTGGCGGCCAGCATCTCGAAGGTCTGCCTCACGGTGGGCAGGTAGTCCTCGGGCAGCGCGCGGCTGTCGGTACGCGGGTAGGTCAGCGCCTTGTGCTTCTCGTACAGGCTCTGCGCCAGCGCCAGCGTGCTCTTGGCCGAGAAGCCGAAGCGGCCGTTGGCCTCGCGCTGCAGGCTGGTCAGGTCGTAGAGCAGGCCGCAGGCCTGGGTGGTGGGCTTGGACTCCTCGCTCACGCTCGCGGGCTGTCCGCGTACGGCAGCGGCGATCGCCTGTGCCTGCTGCCCGTTCCAGAGGCGGTCGGCCTTGAGCTCGGGGTCGGCGCCTTCCTCGCCGTTCCTGGCCGCGGGCTTCTTGAAGGCGGGGTCGAACCACTTGCCCGGGTACTCGCCGGCCCGGGCGCCGAAGCTGGCGTGGATCTCCCAGTAGTCGCGGCTCCTGAAGGCGCGGATCTTCTCCTCGCGCTCGACCACGATGGCCAGCGTCGGCGTCTGCACCCGGCCCACGGTAGTCAGGAAGAAGCCGCCGTCGCGCGAGTTGAACGCGGTCATGGCGCGCGTGCCGTTGATGCCGACCAGCCAGTCGGCCTCGGAGCGGCTGCGCGCCGCGTCGGCCAGCGGGCGCATCTGCTCGTCGCTGCGCAGCTGCTGGAAGCCGTCGCGGATCGCCTGCGGCGTCATCGACTGCAGCCACAGGCGCTGCACCGGCTTGCCCAGCGGCTTGGCGCCGCCAGCGTACTGCTCGATCAGGCGGAAGATCAGCTCGCCCTCGCGCCCGGCGTCGCAGGCGTTGATCAGCGCGCCGACGTCCTTGCGCTTGGCCAGCCTGACGACCGCGGAGAGGCGCGACTTGCTCTTGTCGATCGGCTTGAGGTCGAAGTGCGGCGGGATCACCGGCAGGTGGGCGAAGCTCCACTTGCCGCGCTTGACGTCGTAGGCCTCGGGCGCGGCGATCTCGACCAGGTGGCCCACGGCGGAGCTCACCACGTACTGCTCGTTCTCGAAATGGTCCTCGTGCTTCTCGAACTTGCCCGAGACCGGGGTCAGCGCCCGCACGATGTCCTGGGCGACGGATGGTTTTTCGGCTATGACCAGCGTTTTGGCGGAACTTGTGGCATTCATCTCTACAATCGGCTCCCATGCGCGCGCATGCGCGCTTGTGTGTGGGCACGCATACGCGCGCGCCTGCATGAATTCACCATACCAAAATTTTGATTCATGCCGACTGCCCGCACCACCGTCCCGCCAGTCCCGGTCACCGCACCGCGCCGCCGCCTCCAGGTGCGCCGCTCGGGCGTGCACGGCAAGGGCGTGTTCGCGACCGTCGACCTGGCCGCGGGCGAAACCCTGATCGAGTACCAGGGCGAGGTCATCAGCTGGGACGAGGCGCTGCGCCGCCACCCGCACGACCCCGCGCAGCCCAACCACACCTTCTACTTCCACATCGACGACGGCCATGTCATCGACGGCGGCCACGGTGGCAATTCCTCGCGCTGGATCAACCACAGCTGCGCGCCGAACTGCGAGGCCGAGGAGACGGCGGACAAGCGCGTCTTCATCCGCGCGCTGCGCGACATCACGGCCGGCGAGGAGCTTTTCTTCGACTACGGCCTGGTCGTCGACCTGCCCTATACGAAGAAGCTCAAGGCCGAGTACGCCTGCCGCTGCGGCAGCCCGAACTGCCGCGGCACCATGCTCGCGCCCAAGCGGCGGGCCGCGGCCCCCAGGAAGGCCGCCCCGGCGGCGCGGCAGGATCCGGCATGAGCGCCGCGCCGGATGCGCTGCGGCAGCTGACGTGCCAGGCCGAGGGCCTCTGGCAGGCGCTCTATCCGCTCTGGCCCGACTTCTCGGTCGAGGTGCTGCCGAGCGTGGACTCGAGCAACACCGAGCTGATGCGGCGCGCGCGCGCCGGCCGGCACGAGCACACGCTGCTGCTGGCGCTGGAGCAGACCGCGGGCCGGGGCCGGCGCGGCAAGTCCTGGTCCAGCCGGCCGGGCGCCTCGCTGACCTTCTCGCTCGGCCTGCCCTTCCTGGCCGCCGACTGGTCCGGCCTGTCGCTGGCGGTCGGCGTGAGCCTGGCCGAGAGCCTGCATCCCGAGGTGCGCCTGAAGTGGCCGAACGACCTCTGGTGGCAGGGCCGCAAGCTCGGCGGCATCCTGATCGAGGCCGCGACCCTGGGCCAGCAGCGCTACGCGGTCATCGGCGTCGGCCTGAACGTCGAGCGGCCCGAGTTGTTGCCCCTGGCGGACGCCGGCGCGGCGGATCAGCTGGCGCTGCCGCCCGTGCCGCCGGCCGCGCTGAGCGAGCTCGAGTCCGCGCGCGACGCCGGCCAGTGGCTGGCCGCCGTGGTGCCGGCGCTGGCGCGCGACCTGCGCCGCTTCGAGCAGGAGGGCTTCACGGCCTTTGCCGCGCGCTTCGCCGCGCGCGACGCGCTGCGCGGCCTGGCGCTGCGCCTGTCCGACGGGCAGGAGGGCACGGGCGCCGGGGTCGGGCCCGATGGGGCGCTGCTGCTGCAGACCGCGCAGGGTCTGGTCGAGGTCAGGAGCGCCGAAGTCAGTGTGCGGCCGCGCTGAAGCCCGCTGCGCCGCCCGGCCAATCGCGGCACAATCACGCGTCCGACCGAAACGGTCATCGCGAGGAATCGAATGCAAATCACCAAAGACACCGTCGTCACGCTGAACTACAAGGTGGCTGATGCCCAGGGCAAGCTGCTCGAGACCAGCCCCGAGCCCATGGCCTATCTGCACGGCGGCTACGGCAACACCTTCGAGAAGATCGAGGCCGCGCTCGAAGGCCAGCAGGCCGGCTTTGCCACCACCGTGGTGCTGGCGCCCGAGGACGCCTTCGGCACGCGCGACGAAAGCCTGGTGCAGACCATCTCCAAGGCCGACTTCCCGCCCGGCGTCAAGGTCGGCGGTACCCTGCGCGGCGTTGCCGACGACGGCCACGAGCGCATCTTCACCGTGGTCAAGATCAAGGGCCCGCAGGTGATCCTGGACGGCAACCATCCGCACGCCGGCAAGACGCTGCGCTTCTCGCTCCAGGTCACCGAGGTGCGCCCGGCGACGGCCGAGGAGATCGAGCACGGCCACGCGCACGGCGCCCACGGCTACCATCACTGACGGCGGCGGGTCCGGCCGGGCAGCAGGCGTGAGGCAGAATGGCGGCTGGCTGGAGCTGGTTTTTGCCCCCTGTTCAGTCAGACCGACTCCTCAACGACACCAGACTTTTTGCAGAGCCCCTTACATGTGCCAAGGTATTGATTCCCGCCGCCACTTCTTGTCCGCTACTGTGGCGGGGGTCGCGGCCACCCTCGCTCCCCGGGCCTTCGCCGCCGGCGGGGCGACCACCTCCCTGAGTGCGGACGAGGCGCTCGCCCGGCTCAAGGCCGGCAACGAGAAGTTCGTGAGCGGTCCCCAGCTCTGCGCGGCCCATCTCGCCGAGCAAAGGGCGCATGTCGCCAAGAGCCAGGCACCGTGGGCGACCATCGTGTCGTGCGCCGACAGCCGCGTGCCGCCCGAACTGCTGTTCGGCGGCCTGGGCGTTGGGGAGTTGTTCGTTGCTCGCAACGCCGGCAACATGGTCGATACCGCCACCATGGGCACGATCGAATACGGATCCGGCGTGCTCGGCGTGCCCCTGATCGTGGTGCTGGGACACGAGCGTTGTGGCGCAGTCGCCGCCGCCTGCGAGGTGCTCGAGAAGAAGACCCGCTTCCCGGGCTCGATCGCGCCCATGGTCGACGCCATCGTGCCGGCGGCCGCAGCCGTCGCCGGCAAGCCGGGCGATTTCGTCGACAACGCCGTGCGCGAGAGCGCGCTGCGCACCGCGCGCAAAATCGCCACCGAGAGCCCCATCGTGGCCGAGTTGGTCAGCAAGGGCAAGGTCAAGGTCGTTGCCGGACGCTATGACCTGGACGAGGGCCGGGTCGAGTTCTTCGCCTGAACCCGTTCACCCGCTCGCGCCGCCGGCGCCGTCACGGCCCGGCCGGCGCGTGTCAGCGCTGCTCGGGCAGCAGCAGCTGAGCGACCAGCAGCACCACCAGCATGACGACCCCGGTGCCGAGGAAGTCGCCCAGTGCCATGGCCAGCGTGGCCGACCACAGCATATCGGCGCTGCGCAGGCCCTGTGTCCAGAAGTAAAGGTTGACCACGATGCCGTGCAGCAGGGTGTTGAGCGCATCGATCCGAACGATGTCCCAGAAGCGCAGCCCTTCGAGCGCGGGCCCGAGCCGCCTGCGGCTCAGCAGCAGATCGAGCACCAGCCAGGTCACGCCGATCGAGAGCGCGACGTAGCCTGTCAGCACGGGCAGTGTCTGGTCTGGCCAGAAATCGGGCGCCACCGCCAGCAGCGCCAGGCCGCAGCCGAGGGCGCCGCGCCAGCCCGCCACCAGGATCATGACCAGCTTGACGCCGGCCGGCACGAACAGCAGGTCCACCCCCTGTGCATAGGCGACGTAGGGGACGATCAGTTCGTGCCACTGGTAGGCAGTCCAGTAGAGCAGGAAGCTCAGCAGGATCAGGCCGAAGTCGTGGCCGGCTTGCTTGAGGAGGGGGAGCGAGGGCAGGCAGAATGGGCAGGGCATATGGGAAGGCCGTGTGACGCACCTTGCGACATAAGTGAGACGGGCCCCGTCCGCAACTTAATGGCGGAAAAAAGGCCCAAATCCTAACTTTTGATTTTCCCAGCCTGATCGAATGTCGAACATCCCCTGTTTGGGGGAGGCCCTCCCTGCCCACGCCGAAACAGGAAGCCCCGCCCAGGGCCTGGCCCGCAGCGGGTTTTCGGTCCGGCTGCGGGCCGCAGTTGGCCCACCGGGAGACGACGCGCACCGTCAGGCGGCGCTGTATTCCGGTGCAGACTTCCGGGATGGGGCCGGCAATGTGACACGGATGCGCGTGCCGCTGCCGGTCTTGGTCTTGAGGAACGAGACTTCCGCCTGGTGCCGCTTGGCCACTTCGCTCACGATCGCTAGGCCCAGGCCCGAGCCGTTGCGGCCCGCCGGTTCGCAGCGGAAGAAGGGTTCGAACACGCGCTCGCGCTGAGCGGCCGGTATGCCCGGTCCCTCGTCCTCGACTTCCAGCCAGGGGCGTGCTGTCGCGTCCAGACCGCAACGTATCGCCACCTGGGCGCCAGGCGGGCTGTGCTGGATGGCGTTGTCTATCAGGTTGCCCAGCAATTCCTGCAGCATCCAGTGTGACCCGGTGCACGAAGCTTGCCCAATCTCGAACTCGAGCTCGACCTGGCGCTGAAGCGCCAGGTCGAGCCAGTTGGACGCGGCATCCTCCAGCAGCTCGGGCAAGGCCACATGTCCCTGGTCAAGCGCCGAGCTGGCCTGCGCCGACGCGCGAGCCAGCGCGAGCATCTGCTGGGTGCAGTGTGCCATCCTGTCCATCGCGTCGTGGACGCGTGCCAGCCTTTCCCGGACCCGGGGTGGGGCCTCCTGGGCCGCCAGCTCGATCTGCGTCTGCATGCCGGCCAGCGGCGTGCGCAGCTGGTGCGCGGCGCCCGACAGAAACACCTGCTGTTCGGTCGTCGCGTCCGCGACGCGGCCGAGCAGCCCGTTGATGGCGCCAATCAGGGGCGTGATCTCGCCCGGAATCCGGGCCAGTGGCAGCGGCGCGAGGTCGTTCACTTCGCGGTGGTCGACCGCCGCGCTCAGCTGCTGGAGCGGATGCAGCGTCTGACGGATGCCGCGCCGCAGCAGGAAGACCACCACGCCCAGCAGCAGGAGGTTGGGCCAGATCGTGTTGAGCAAAATGCGGCGCGTCGTGGTGGCACGCTTGTGCAGCGTTTCGCTGATCAGCACGCGCTGGGTCGAGCCGCGCGCGCTGTGCCTGAAGTCGAGCAGGCGTACCGCGGATGCGCCGAGAGCCTGTTCGCTGTAGACCGGCTGTTCGAGCGGCGGGGGTGCCAGTGCGACGGATAGCGGCAGGAGCTCGAAGTCGCCGACCAGCGGCTCCCCCATGCTGTCGAGCGCGAGGATGCGGATCTGGTCGTCCGCATCGGCTTCGAGCATGGCCAGGTCCTCGGGGTCGAGGTGGCGCTGGATCGCGGCGCGGCTCTCGCCAGCCTCGTCGGGGCTGAGGCGGCTCGCCACCGCCTGCGCGGTGCGCAGCAGCTGGCGGTCCTGGGCCTGCTGTGCGAGTGCGGCCGCGCTGTAGTAGTCGAACAGGCTGCTGGCCGTGATCACCGCGAGCGCCGGCAGCAGGGCGGCTCGGGTCAGCCGGCGGCTCAGCGTGTCGGGTGCTGCGCTCACGCGTCGGCCTCGAGCCGGTAGCCTATGCCGCGCACGGTGCGGATCAGGACGCCGCTGTCCTGCAGCTTGGCGCGCAGGCGCGAAACGTAGATCTCGACCGCGTTGTTCGTGATCTCCTTGTCCCAGCGGCTCAGGCTGTCGGCGAGCCTGTCCTTGCCGAGCACGCGCGGCGTGGCGAGCATCAAGGCCTCGAGCAGGCTCCATTCGCGTCCGGTCAGCGGCAGCGGCTCCTGGCCCAGGCTGGCCTGGTGCCGCCCGATGTCGAGTACCAGCGGCCCCAGCGAGATCACCGATCTGGCGTTCGACTGGCTGCGCCGTATCAGTGCCTGCGCGCGCGCGATCAGTTCGGGCATGGCAAAGGGCTTGATCAGGTAATCGTCCGCGCCTTCGTCGAGTCCGCGCACGCGGTCCTCGAGTGCATCGCGCGCGGTCAGGATCAGGATGGGAACGCGGTCGCCGCGCGCGCGGATGCGGCGCACGAGTTCGAGCCCGTCCATGCCGGGCAGTCCCAGATCAACCACGACCAGATCGTAGTGCGTCAGCACGGTGGCGCCCAGCGCGGGTTCGGCGGCGGCCAGATGATCCAGGGCATGGCCGATGCCGGCGAACAGGTCGCGCAGCCCGTCGGCCAGCATGGCGTCATCTTCGACCAGCAGTATTCTCATAGGCGCTTCAACGGAGTCGGCCCCAGATTCTGTCAGCATTTTGAAGGCGGCCGCGACCTAGGATGGGCTTCATTTCTGCCATACCGTTCGCATGTCTGACCTGTCCGTAGCGCTCCAGGCGTCCGTCGCCCGCAAATCCCGCCTGACCATCGCCGTCCACTGGCTGTCGGCCGCCGCTGTCCTCTCGGCATTCACGCTGGCCTGGCTGCGCGAGCAGGTCGAGAGCGACGCACTTGGCGCGACGCTGCTGGCCTGGCACCGCCAGTTCGGGCTGCTGGTCCTGCTGCTGCTGGCCGTGCGCCTGTTCGAGCGCTGGCGCTGGGTCGCGCATGACGAGCTGGAAAAACTGCCCCTGCCGCTGCACCTGGCGGCGGTCGTGACGCACTGGCTGATCTATGCCTTGCTGCTCGCGATGCCGCTGCTGGGCTGGGCGATGACGAATGCGCAGGGCCATGCCGTCCAGCTCTGGCAGGCCATTGCGCTGCCCACGTTCGTGTCCGTCGACCCCGACCTCGCCGACAGCCTGCAGGAATGGCACGAGCGCTGCGCCTGGGCCATGCTGGCCATGGTCGGACTGCATGCGCTGGCGGCGCTGTGGCACCACTATTTCCGCCGCGACGGCGTGCTCGCGAGCATGCTGCCCTGGGTGCGCCGCCGCTGAACCGTCCGTCCGACGGATTTTTTTCCGAATGATTCCAGAACCAGATCAAGGAGGAGCAACCATGTCTTTCATTCACCGCTTCCGCAGGCTGCGCGCCGCGCTGGCCGGGGGTGCGGCCCTGGTGGCGCTGCTGAGCGCCACCCAGGCGCATGCCTTGCCCAGTTATGCCCGCCAGACCGGAATGGACTGCGCCGGCTGCCACATCGGCGCCTTCGGCCCGCAGCTGACGCCGGCCGGCATCCGCTTCAAGCTCGGGGGCTACACCGACTCCGACGGCCAGGACGGCAAGGTGCCATTGTCGGCCATGGTGAAGGCTTCTTGGACCAGGACCCGGGCCGACAATCCGGATCCCGAGTCCGGCCTCAAGGCCAACAACAATGCGACGATGGACGAGGCCTCGATCTTCCTGGCCGGTCGCCTGACCGAGCACATGGGCTCCTTCGTCCAGGCCACCTACGACGGCGTGAGCAAGAAGGTCGGCCTGGACCATGTCGACGTCCGCTACGCGCATACCTTCGAGCTCGGTGGCAAGGACACGACGGTCGGCCTGTCGGTCAACAACAACCCCGGTGTCCAGGACCCCTTCAATACCCTGCCGGTCTGGGGCTTCCCCTACCTCTCGTCGCCGGCCGGCTATGGCAGCGGCGACAAGGCCAGCCTGATCAACGCCGGTCTGGAGCACCGCGTGGTCGGCGCCTCGGCCTACGCCTTCCTCTACAACCAGTTCTACGGCGAGCTCGGCAGCTACCGCTCGCTGTCGCCGGCGGCGCAGGTCAGGCTCGGCCAAGGCAACGACCTGCAGCAGCTGGGCGGCAACGCCTACTGGCGCCTGGGCTGGCTCAAGGACCAGAAGAGCCAGGCCTTCCAGTTCGGCCTGTTCGGCTGGAACGCCAGCCTGCAGGCCGACCGCACCACGACGGATCCGGCTGGCAAGTACCGCGATCTCGGCGTCGACGGCAGCTACCAGTTCCTCGGCACGCGCACGCATGTCGGGGCGGTCAGCGGCAGCTTCGTGCGGGAGCGCGTGAACGACGGCAGCAATCTGCGCGAGGCGCGCCTGAACGCATCCTATCACTACGACCAGACCTGGGGCGGCAGCGTGGGCCTGTTCTCGACGCGCGGCGCCGATCCGGCGGCGGCGACGGACGCGCTGACGACCACTGGCCACCTGTTCCAGGTCGACTGGACGCCCTGGGGCAAGGAGCGCGCAAGTGCCCCGGCGCCGTTCAGCGCCACCAACCTGCGACTGGGCGTGCAGTACTGGGTCTACCGCAAGTTCGCTGGCGAAGGCGGCTCCGCGGCACACGACAAGAACACCCTTTATCTGTTCAGCTGGCTGAGTTTCTGACCATGAAGATTACCTGTCCGAAGCTCCTGCTCGGCGGCCTGGCCGCAGCGTTGACCGTGCTCGCGTTGCCCGCCGTGGCGCAACAGGGCGATGCCACACGGGGGGCGGCGCTGTTCGCGACCCACTGCTCCGAGTGCCACAGCATGAAGGAAGGCAAGAACAAGAAGGGGCCCTCGCTGTTCGCCACCTTCGGTGTCCGGGCCGCGCAGCGCGAGGGCTTTGCGTATTCCGACGCGCTCAAGGCCAGCCAGCTGGTCTGGAACGCCGACACCCTTTCCCGCTACCTGACCGACCCCAGGGCCACGGTGCCCGGCGGCAAGATGAAGTACGACGGCATGGCCAGCGCCGCCGAGCGCGCCGACCTCATCGCCCATCTCGCCGCCAGCGCCAGATGATGCAAGCCTCGGCGTGCGAGTTCGAAGCCGGCCTCGAGCGGCAGGCAAACAGCTGACCCCGCGCGCCGATGGCCGAGAAAAAACCCGCCCAGGGCGCAAGCCCGGGGCGGGTTGTCCGGTCGCGGGCCGTCCGGGCGGCCCGCAGGCAGTTCACTGCGAGACGACGCGCACCATCTCCAGGCACTTGGCGGCGTAGCCCCATTCGTTGTCGTACCAGGCGACGATCTTGACGAAGCTCTTGTCCAGCGCCAGGCCGGCTTCGGCGTCGAACACGCTGGTGCAGTATTCGCCGCGGAAATCGGTCGAGACCACCTTCTCGCTGGTGTAGCCCAGCACGCCCTTGAGCGCGCCCTCGGACTGCGCCTTCATCTCGGCGCAGATTTCCTGGTAGCTCGCCTCGTTGGCGAGCTCGACCGTCAGGTCGACCACCGAGACGTCCGAGGTCGGCACGCGGAAGCTCATGCCGGTCAGCTTCTTGTTGAGCTCGGGGATCACCTTGCCGACCGCCTTGGCCGCGCCGGTGCTCGAGGGGATGATGTTCTCGAGGATGCCGCGGCCGCCGCGCCAGTCCTTGCGCGAGGTGCCGTCTACGGTCTTCTGGCTCGCGGTGGCGGCGTGCACGGTGGTCATCAGGCCGCGCTTGATGCCCCACTTGTCGTTGAGCACCTTGGCCACCGGGGCCAGCGCGTTGGTGGTGCAGGAGGCGTTGGAGATCACGGCCTCGCCGGCGTACTTGCCGTGGTTGACGCCGTAGACGAACATCGGCACGTCGTCCTTGGAGGGGGCGGAGATCACGACCTTGCTGGCGCCGGCGTCGAGGTGGGCCTGGTTGCTGTCGGCGGTCAGGAACTGGCCAGTGCATTCGAGCACCACGTCCACGCCCATCTTGCCCCACTGCAGCAGCTCGGGGTCGCGCTCGTGCGTCAGCGCGATGGCCTTGCCGTTGACGATCAGGTGCTGGTCGTCGAAGCTCACCTCGCCCTGGAAGCGGCCGTGCACGCTGTCGTACTTGAGCATGTAGGCCAGGTAGTCGGCCGGCTTGGGATCGTTGATGCCGACGATCTCGATGTCGTCGAAGCGTGCCACGGCGGCGCGCAGAGCGAGACGGCCGATGCGGCCGAAGCCGTTGATGCCCAGCTTGATGGTCATGAGGATTACCTTTTCCGGAAGTTACAAAATCGTTACGTACCCGCAGGATGGACGAGGGCGCTGACGGCGCCCTGTCGGCTCAGGGGCAGCGGCGGGCCAGGCGCCCGCCGCATGCGTCAGGCCTGGCTCAGGCCTTCTTGCCGATCACCGCCAGCACGGTGGCGGCGACGTTCTCGGGCGTGAAGCCGAAATGCTTGAACAGCACGGGAGCCGGGGCCGACTCGCCGTAGGTGTCGATGCCGACCACTGCGTCGCAGCCGTACTTCCACCAGCCGTCGGTCGAGCCCATCTCGACCGCGATGCGCGGCAGGCCGGCCGGCAGCACGCTGGTCTTGTAGTCGCCGTCCTGGCGGTCGAAGGTGGTGGTGCTGGGCATGGAAACCACGCGCACGGCGACCTTCTGCTCGGCCAGCAGCTGCTGCGCCGCCAGCGCGAGCTGGACCTCGGAGCCGGTCGCGACGATCACGGCCTGGGCCTTCTTGCCCTTCTTGAAGCCGGCGTCGGCGGGCTCGCTCAGCACGTAGGCGCCCTTGGCGATGTCGTCCAGCGACTGCTTGGATGCGTAGGGCAGGTTCTGGCGGCTCAGCAGCAGCGCGGTCGGCTTGGCGCTGTTGCGCAGCGCGACGCTCCAGGCGACCGCGGTCTCGGCGGTGTCGGCCGGGCGCCAGACGTCCAGGTTGGGGATCAGGCGCAGGCTGGCGGCATGCTCGATCGACTGGTGGGTCGGGCCGTCCTCGCCCAGGCCGATCGAGTCGTGCGTGAACACGTGCACCACGCGCTGCTTCATCAGCGCGGCCATGCGGATCGCGTTGCGGCTGTAGTCGCTGAAGGTCAGGAAGGTGCCGCCGTAGGGAATGTAGCCGCCGTGCAGCGCGATGCCGTTCATGATCGCGGCCATGCCGAACTCGCGCACGCCGTAGTTGATGTGGCGGCCGGTCTGGCCTTCGGCGGTCTTCACCACGGCGCCGCTGGCGTCGAAGCGCAGGTTGGGCGTGGACTTGGTGTTGGTCAGGTTGGAGCCGGTCAGGTCGGCCGAGCCGCCGAGCAGCTCGGGCAGCGCGGCGGTGAAGGCCTCCAGCGCCAGCTGGCTGGCCTTGCGGCTGGCCACGGTTTCGGCCTTGGCGTGCGCCGCGGCCAGCGTGTCGGCGGCGAGCTGCTCGAAGTTCTTCGGCAGCTCGCCCTTCATGCGGCGCTCGAATTCCTTGGCGTCCTTCGGGAATGCCTTCTTGTAGGCGGCGAAGCGCTCCTTCCAGGCCTTCTCGGCGGCCTTGCCGGCGTCCTTGGCGTCCCAGGCGGCGTAGACGTCCTTGGGGATCACGAACGGCGCGTGGCTCCAGCCCAGCGCCTCGCGCGTGAGCTGGATTTCCGCGGCGCCGAGCGGCTCGCCGTGCGCCTTGGCGGTGTTGGCACGGTTCGGGCTGCCCTTGCCGATGTGGGTCTTGCAGCAGATCAGCGTCGGCTTGTCGGCCAGCTTGGCCTGAGCGATCGCGGCGTCGACCGCGTCGGCGTCATGGCCGTCGACGGCGCGGATCACGTTCCAGCCGCAGGCCTCGAAGCGCTTCGGGGTGTCGTCGATGAACCAGGGCGTGACCTGGCCGTCGATCGAGATGCCGTTGTCGTCGTAGAGCGCGATCAGCTTGTTGAGCTTCCAGGCGCCGGCCAGGGCCACGGCCTCGTGGCTGACGCCTTCCATCATGCAGCCGTCGCCCAGGAAGACGTAGGTGCGGTGGTCGACGATCTCGTGGCCTTCGCGGTTGAACTCGGCCGCCAGCAGCTTCTCGGCCAGCGCGAAGCCGACCGCGTTGGTGACGCCCTGGCCCAGCGGGCCGGTGGTGGTCTCGACACCGGGGGTGTGGCCGACTTCCGGATGGCCGGCGGTCTTGGAGCCGAGCTGGCGGAAGTTCTTGAGCTCGGTGATCGGCAGCTTGTAGCCGCTCAGGTGCAGCAGCGCGTAGATCAGCATCGAGCCGTGGCCGTTGGACAGCACGAAGCGGTCGCGGTCGAACCAGGCCGGATTCGCCGGGTTGTGCTTGAGGTGACGGCCCCACAGCGCCACGGCCATGTCGGCCATGCCCATCGGCGCGCCGGGGTGGCCCGAGTTGGCTTGCTGCACGGCGTCCATCGCCAGCGCGCGGATGGCGTTGGCCATAGTCTGCGCCTGGACGGTGGAGGCTTTGGAGGTGGTGGCGTCGGTCATGGGAACCCCGGTGTGTATGGTGTCTCGGCGAAGGCCGAAAAATCTAAACCCGGGATTTTATCTGCCCCCCTCCGACGCACGCAAACCAGGGGGTTCAGCGCGGCTGCTGGCAGGCCGCATCGCGGCGCTCGCGCTCCTCGCAGAACTGCTCGCGCAGCTGGCCTTCGAGCTCGTGCGTGCGCGCGTCGATGATGGACAGTTCGGCATGGTCGCCGCTGCGGCTCTGCCGTGCCAGCGACTGTGCCGACTTCATGCGGTCGAGCGCGCCCTGCAGGTCGAGCTGGGCGCGCTGCACCTCGGCCGCCGCGCGCGCCGCGCGCACCGGCTGCCCCTGCAGCTGGGCCAGCGTGGCCAGCGTCTGCCAGGCGGGGGCGTCCCCGGGATTGAGCGCGAGCCAGGTCTGCAGGCGCTGGCTCGCGCTGTCCAGCAGCGCCGCATCGGTGCCTGCTGCCGCTGCGCGCGCGCCCAGCAGCAGCGCCGCGCGCTCGGGCCGGGCCAGGGCCTCGGTCCGCAGCGCCGCGAGCTCCAGCCCCGCCAGCCTGTCGGCCTGCGTCAGCAGCATGGCCTCGAGCGCGAGCAGGCGCACGGCCTGGCGCTCGGCCGCCCCTTCGGGCTGGGCGGCGAGCAGGCGTGCCAGCTGCTCCTGCGCCAGCGCCGGCTCGTGCAGCCGGGCGGCGGCCAGCACGCCGGCGTAGCGCAGCGCCAGCGTGGCCGGATCGCGCAGCGGCGCGGCGCTCGATCGCCCGGCCTGGGCCAGCGCGCGCAGCCGGTCGATGCGCGTGTCCGCCAGCACGCGGGCGCGCGCCGCCATCATGGCATGCAGGCCGGGCGAGCTGACGGGCTGGCCGGCGGCGCCGGCATGCGGGCCGGCCAGCGCCAGCCGGTTGCGCATGTCGGCCATGCGCTCGGTCGTCAGCGGATGGCTGCGCAGATAGGGGAAGCCGCCGTCGTCGTTCAGGCGCGAAGCCTGCTGCAGCTTGTCGAACATGGTCGCGAAGCCGCTGCCGTCGAAGCCCGCCTCGGTCATGACGCCGAAGCCGACCCGGTCGGCCTCGCGCTCCATGTCGCGCGAGAAGTTGAGCTGGTTCTGCAGCATCATCGCCTGCCCGCCCACGATGGCGGCGCTGCCGATGTCGGCGTTGCGGGCCTTGCTCGCCGCCAGCGCGCCCAGCACCATGGAGGCGATCATCCAGGGCGCCTGCCGGCTTTGCTGCGACAGCAGCCGGGCGATGTGGCGCTGCGAGACATGGCTGAGCTCGTGCGCCAGCACCGAGGCCAGCTCGTCGGCATTGGCCACGTTCGCGATCAGGCCCAGGTGCACGCCGAGGTAGCCGCCCGGCAGCGCGAAGGCGTTGACCGAGGGGTCGCGGATCAGCAGCAGCGTCCAGGCGTAGCGCTGCGAGGCGTCGGGCGGCAGGTCGCCACGGGCCTGGGCCGCCGCCAGCAGGGGCTGCCAGATGCCTTCGAGGTAGTCGGACAGCTGGGCGTCGTCGAGGTGGTCGGGGTCGCGGTAGATGGCGCGCGCGATCTGGTCGCCGATGCGGCGCTCTTCGCCCAGCGCCATCTCGGCGCCGTCGCCGAGGTTGGGCAGGCTGCGCGCCAGCGACGCCGAGGACTGGGCCTGCGACCAGGCCGCGGGCAGGCAGAGCAGGGCGGCGGCGAGCCAGGGCCGCCAGCGGAAACGGAATGGAGCGCGCATCGCCGTATGATGCCTTTTTCCCGAGCAAGATTCCGCCGTCAAGGCCATACTCCCCATGAGCGATTCCCCCCTGACCCATTTCGACGCCACTGGCCAGGCCCACATGGTCGATGTCGGCGCCAAGGCGCACACCCACCGCATTGCCGTGGCGCAAGGCCGCATCTCGATGCAGCCCGCGACTTTTGAGCTGGTCGTCCACGGCAGCCCCAAGAAGGGCGACGTGCTGGCGGTTGCGCGCCTGGCCGGCATCATGGGCGCCAAGCGCACGGCCGACCTGATCCCCCTGTGCCATCCGATCGCGCTCACGCGCGTCGCGCTCGAGTTCGAGCTGCTGGAGGCGGAGCACGCCGTCGTCTGCCGCGCCACCGCCGAGACCGTCGGGCCCACCGGCGTCGAGATGGAGGCGCTGACCGCGGTCAACGCCGCGCTGCTGACGGTCTACGACATGTGCAAGGCCGCCGACCGAGGCATGGTGATCTCGGACGTCAGGCTGCTGGAAAAGCACGGCGGCAAGTCGGGCAGCTTCGTCGCGCCATGAAAAAGGCCGCCCCGAGGGCGGCCCGAAATCAGGTTGAGGTCGCTGGTGTCAGCTGTTGCGCGCCACGTCCATGCACTGGCCGAGCTGGTCGAAGTACTGGGTGGTCAGCTCGGTCGGGCAGACATACTTGGTGCGGCTGTCGGCCGTGTCGTTGATCAGCACGATCATGCCCTTGGCGCGCAGCGACTTCAGGCGCCGGTGCACCGTGCTGGGCGAGATCTCGCCCGACATGTGCATGGCTTCGAGCACGGTGATCTGCTTGCCGGTGTGCCACACGGCGGCGAAGTCGTCGAGCAGCGAGTGCTCCACCGCATCCAGGGTGGGGAATGTGGGCAGTTCGCGTATGGCCTTGACCAGGTTGAGAAACTTCAGGTAGGCCTGAGAATGCGAAGTATTCTTATGCATGGTGGCGGGAATATGGCTCAGACGGGTACCAGAAGTCAAGGCTTGCGGATGCCAAACTGGCAAATACTCGGGTAATCACTTGTTTCGAGTGTAGCTGACGTCGCCCGGCTGGAGCCTGGCGGCCGGCCGTTGGCGTTCGTCCCGGTCCCGATGCTGGCGCCGGGGGCGGGGTCGGGTCTATGATGTCCATGACGGGGCCGCCCGTGGCGGCAGGCAACAGAGGAGGCATGCCCGTGAAGTTTCTGATTCCCATCGACGGATCCGACCTGGCGCTGCAGGCGCTGCAGCATGTGATCGCGCTCGCGCGGGGCGGGCTTGGCGTCGAGCTCGTGCTCGCCAACGTGCAGGAGCCGGCCTCGGTCTACGAACTGGTCACGCTGCACGACCCCGAGGCGCTGGCCGAGGTCGCGGTGGCGGCGGGGCGCGACCTGCTGGCGCCCGCGCTGCAGGCGGCCGAGGCGGCGCGGCTGCCCGTCGCCAGCGTGGTGTCGGTCGGCGACGTCGTGCCCATGCTGCTCGAGACGCTGGAGGAGCATGGCTGCGAGGCGGTCGTCATGGGCAGCCACGGCAAGGGGCTGGTGCGCAGCGTGCTGGGATCGGCCTCGCGCGAGATGCTGGAGCGTGCGCCGGTGCCCGTGACCTTCGTCAAGCCCCGGCCCGAGCCCGCGGAGCCGGCCGCCGCCGCCGAGGATGTCGCCGCCGACGCAGACTGAGACGGCAGCACGGCCCGCCTGGCCGGTGCGGCTCAGGCCACGAGCGCCGGGAAGATCTTGACCAGGCCGGCGGCCATCACCTCGACCGACAGCGCCGCCAGGATCAGGCCCATGAGCCGCGTCATCACGTTGATGCCGGTCTTGCCCAGGATGCGCTCGATCGGCTCGGCCAGCGTGAAGCAGACCGCGGTGGCCAGCGCTATCACCACGCCGTAGCCGATCAGCGCGGCATGCTGCAGCAGGGTCTTGGCCTGGTCGGCGTAGATCACGACGGTCGACATCGTGGCCGGGCCGGTCAGCAGCGGGATGGTCAGCGGCACCACGGCGATCGAGGCCCGGGCAGAGGCATCGTCGACCTCGTCCTGGTTCGTGCGCGCTTCGGCCGGCTGGGCGTTGAGCATGGACAGCGCCGAGGTCAGCAGCAGCATGCCGCCGCCGACCTGGAAGCTCGCCAGCGAGATGCCGAAGAATTCCAGGATCTGCAGGCCCAGCAGCGCGCAGGCGGCAATGACGGCGAAGGCGCTGAACGAGGCGATCAGCACCGTGCGCCGGCGCTGCTGCTCGGAAAAGCCCTGCGTGTAGTGGATGAAGAAGGGCACGATCGACAGCGGGTTGACGATGGCCAGCAGGGTGATCAGCGGCTTGAAGTCCATCGCTGCATTGTGCATGCGCGGGCGCCGGATTCCGCTAATCTTGCGTCTTCCGTATCACAGGAGGATGTTGTTCATGGGTCAGTTCATCGATATCGTGTCCGCCGACGGCGTAACTTGTTCCGCCTACCTGGCCGAGTCGGCCGGCAAGCCGCGCGGCGCGGTCGTGGTGCTGCAGGAGATCTTCGGCGTCAATTCGCACATCCGCGCCGTCGCCGACGGCTACGCCGCCGAAGGCTATCTGGCGATCGCGCCGGCGACCTTCCAGCGCGTCAAGCCCGGCGTCGAGCTCGGTTACAGCGACGCCGACATGCAGGCCGGCTTCGCGCTCAAGCTGCAGGTCGACGCGCTGCCGGCCCCCGGCGTGCTGGCCGACATCCAGGCCGCGATCGACGAGGCGGCGCGCCGCAGCGGCGGCAAGGTCGGCATCGTCGGCTACTGCTGGGGCGGCCTGCTGGCCTGGCGCAGCGCCTGCGAGCTGCAGGGCCTGGCCGCGGCCGCGCCCTACTACGGCGGCGGCATGACCACGCCCGAGGAGGCCGCGCGCCGCCCGCAGTGCCCGGTGCTGGCGCATTTCGCCGAGCAGGACCACTGGATCCCGATGGACAGCGTCGCGGCCTTCCGCGCGGCCCAGCCCGGCGTCGAGGTGCACACCTACGACGCCCACCACGGCTTCAACTGCGACCAGCGCGGCGCCTCGCACCCGCCCTCGGCCGCGCTGGCGCGCGAGCGCACGCTGGCCTTCTTCGCCAAGCACCTGGGCTGATTCGGGGCCTGCTGGCCCCGCTGCGTCAGAGGCCGATCGGGCCGCCGTCGCTGCGGGTGATCACCATCGTGGCCGAGCGCGGGCGCCGGGTCGAGGCCGGGTCGTGCTGGCTGTCCGGCCAGTGGCTGGACAGGGCCTCGAGCCGGCTTTCCTCGCCCGGGTGCTGGACGTTGCAGAACAGGGTGCGGCCGTCCGGGGTGATCGCGATGCCGGTGATCTCGCACTCCTTCGGGCCGACCAGGAAGCGGCGCACCGTGTCGGGCGTCGCCCTGGCGCCGACCCGGGTTTCGGTGCCGCCGGCCGCCTTCGCCTTGCCGCCGTCGCCGACCCGCCCGGGCACCGCGGCCAGCATCATGCAGTTGGTCTCGTCGGTGTAGGCGTTGTCATCGGTCTGGATCCAGAGCAGGCCGCGCGGGTCGAAGAACAGGCCGTCCGGGCTCGAGAAGTCGTTGACCGCGCTCAGGCCCGAGAGGTTGACGTCGGCCGGCGCGTCGTCCTCGGCGCCGAACAGGTAGATGTCCCAGCTGAAGCGGGTCGAGGCCTGGCCGCCGATCTCCTTCCAGCGGATGATGTGGCCGTTCGGGTTGCCCTGGCTGACCTTGGTCTTGCCGCCGGCGCTGAAGCTGTCGCTGTAGTAGCGCGGGTTGGCCGCGTCGGGCCTGAGCTGGCTGCCGCTCGGGCTGGCGTCCGGGGCGACGCGGTTGCTGTTGTTGGTCAGGGTCATGTAGACCTCGTGGTTCAGCGGGTTGACCGCGCCCCATTCCGGACGGTCCATCCGGGTCGCGCCGACGGCGTTGGCGGCCAGCCGGGCGTGGACCAGCACGTCGGCCTGGTCGGCAAAGGCGTAGCCGGGGTAGTTCCTGATCGTCGGGTTGTCGATCGACAGCTCGATCCACTGGCCGCTGCCGTCGGCATTGAACCTGGCGACGTATAGCCTGCCCTGGTCGAGGTACTTGGCGCCGGCGGCCAGGCCGCCGTTGACGTCGGCCTCGTCCCACGGCGCGTCGGACACGTACTTGTAGATGTACTCGTTGCGCGAGTCGTCGCCGCTGTAGATCACGATCGGCCGGCCCTTGACGGCCGGCACCGGCCAGGCGCCCTCGTGGTTGAAGCGGCCCAGCGCGCTGCGCTTGACCGGGGTGCTGTCGGGCCGGAACGGATCGATCTCGACCACCCAGCCGAAGGTGTTGAAGGCGTTGCGGTAGTCGTCGCCCGCGCTGGCACCGGTGACGGCGCTGTTCCAGCGCGCGAACAGGTCGTCGCTGCCGGCGCCGTCCCAGCCGTAGGGGCTCCTGCGGCCGTCGCTCATGCCGTAGCGCCTGAGGCCGGCGATCTCCCTGGCGCTGCGCCTGGCGTCGTCGCCGGCAGAGCCGTCGACGTGGCGGCTGATGACGTTGGCGTAGTTTTCCTCGCAGCTCAGGTAGGTGCCCCAGGGGGTGTAGCCGTTGGCGCAGTTGTTGTTGGTGCCGCGGGTCTTGCTGCCGTCGGGCGAGAACCGGGTCCTGACCAGCTCGCTGCCCTTGACCGGGCCGCCAAAGGCGATCTCGGTCGCCGAGGTGATGCGGCGGTTGTAGCGCGAGCCGCGCACCATGCTCATGCCGGCGCCCCTGGCGTCGCGCCTGACCTCGACCACGCTGACGCCGTGGGCATGGATTTCCTTCTCGACCTCGCTGGCGACGCGGCTGGCGCCAGCGGTCCTGCCGTTCGGGTGCAGGACGAAGGGGGCGACCACGTATTCGTGGTTGACGCACAGCAGGCCGCGGTCGGAGCGGCGGGCGTCGAACTTGCCGTTCTCGCCCAGGCCGAAGAAGTACATGCCGTCGTGGCCGTCGCCGATGCGGCGCTGGTAGGAGTCGGCGCTCTCGCTGCCGTCACCCTTCCAGGACTCGTCGCCCCAGTGCAGCGGGTCGCCCAGCGCGTGCAGGATGCTCATCTGGTAGCCGGGCGGCAGCGTGACCCTGTCGTCGCGGTTCTTGGCCACCGGGCTGAAGCCCAGCTGGAGGCTGGCTTTCCCGGGTTGTGACGGGCGGTTCGCCTTGCCCGTCGCGGCCAGCGCCGGGCCGCCCAGCAGCAGGCCGGTGGTCAGGCCGATGCCGCCCTGTAGTGCGTGGCGGCGGCTCAGGCGTGCGGCCAGCCACTCGTCCATGTGGGTGTTGCCGGAAAAGTTGACGTTTTCACCGTCGTTGAACTCGTCTTTCGGGCTGGGGTGGCTCATCGCGGATGCAGGCAGAGTGGGTGGTGGAATGTTGCATCATCCAGCGCCTGCATGAAGATCTCGTGAATTTTCGATGACGGTCTGACGCGTGTCATTTTCATGAAATGGCACCTGGGCATGGTTCGGAGCTGTTCATGCGGCGCCGCTGTCCTTATCATTCGGAATGATCGGGTGGGAGTGGCGCCAATCCATCCCCCGCTCGAAATATGGCGCAGCCAGGGCAGGAGGCATAGATGAACGCTCCCTTGTCAGATTCCGCGCGCGCGGCGCTGAACTCCGTCACGCTCGAGGACAAGTACGCGCTGGCGCAGGGCCATGTCTTCATGAGCGGCATCCAGGCCCTGGTGCGCCTGCCGATGCTGCAGCAGCAACGCGACGCGCTGGCCGGCAAGAACACGGCGGGCTTCGTCAGCGGCTACCGCGGCTCGCCGCTGGGGGGCTACGACCTTGCGCTGTGGAAGGCCAAGCGGCACCTGGAGGCGCACAACGTCGTGTTCCAGCCCGGCGTCAACGAGGAGCTCGCCGCGACCGCGCTCTGGGGCACGCAGATGCTGGGCTACGCGCCGCCGGGCAGCCAGAAGTACGACGGCGTGTTCGGCATCTGGTACGGCAAGGGGCCGGGCGTGGACCGCTGCTCCGACGTCTTCAAGCACGCCAACCTGGCCGGCACCACGTCCTGGGGCGGCGTGATCGCGGTCGCCGGCGACGACCACGCGGCCAAGAGCTCGAGCGCGCCGCACCAGAGCGACCATGTGTTCAAGGCCTGCGGCCTGCCGGTGTTCTTCCCGGCCAGCGTGCAGGAGATCCTCGACCTCGGCGTGCACGCCTTCGCGCTCGGCCGCTTCGCCGGCCTGTGGGCCGGCATGAAGACGATCCAGGAGATCGTCGAATCCAGCGCCGGGGTCGAGGTCGATCCGCAGCGGGTCCGCATCGTCGTGCCGGAGTTCGAGCTGCCGCCGGGCGGGCTGCACATACGCTGGCCGGATACGCCGCTGGCGCAGGAAGAGCGGCTCATGCACTACAAGTGGTACGCCGCGCTGGCCTACATCCGGGCCAACCGGCTGAACCACGACGTCTGGTCCGGCCCGGACGACGTCTACGGCATCATGGCGAGCGGCAAGGCCTATGGCGACACGCGCCAGGCGCTGGCCGACCTCGGCCTGGACCAGGATGCCTGCCGCCGCATCGGCATCCGGCTGCACAAGGTCGCCGTGGTCTGGCCGCTGGAGGCCCAGACCACGCGCGAGTTCGCGACCGGCCTGCGCGAGATCCTGGTGGTGGAGGAAAAGCGCCAGGTGCTCGAGTACCAGCTCAAGGAGGAGCTCTACAACTGGCGCGCCGATGTGCGCCCGGACGTGCTCGGCAAGTTCGACGAACTCGGCACCGACCACAGCGGCGGCGAGTGGAGCATGCCCAATCCGACCGCGCACACCTTGCTGCGCGCCAACGCCGACCTGACGCCGGCGCTGATCGCGCGCGCGCTGGCGCGCCGGCTCAAGGCGCGTGGCCTGCTGCCCGCGGGCAGCGAGATCGCCGCCCGGGTCGACGCGCAGCTCGCGCTGCTCGAGGCGCGCGAGCGCTCGCTCGAGCAGCTCTACGCGGTCGGCGCCGCGCCCGAACGTCCGCCCTGGTACTGCTCGGGCTGCCCGCACAACACCTCGACCCGGGTGCCCGAGGGCTCGCGCGCGATCGCCGGCATCGGCTGCCACTACATGGTGGTCTGGATGGATCGCTTGACCTTCGGCTTCACCCAGATGGGCGGCGAGGGCGTGCCCTGGGTCGGCCAGCAGCCCTTCAGCCGCGAGCAGCACCTGTTCGCCAACCTCGGCGACGGCACCTATTTCCACAGCGGCCTGCTCGCGATCCGCCAGGCGATCGCGGCCGGCGTCAACATCACCTACAAGATCCTCTACAACGACGCGGTCGCGATGACCGGCGGCCAGCCCGTGGGCGAGCGGCCCGAGGGCCATTCGGTGTTGCAGGTCGTGCACAGCCTGCGCGCCGAGGGCGTGGCCAAGGTCACGATCGTCACCGACGAGCCGGACAAGTACCTGAACGCCGAGCACCGCACCGTCGACGGCGTCACGCTGCGCCTGCCCGAGGATGTCGCGGTCGAGCACCGCGACGAGCTCGACCGGTTGCAGCGCGAGTTCCGCGCGATCCCGGGTACGACCGCGCTGATCTACGACCAGACCTGCGCCACCGAGAAGCGACGCCGGCGCAAGCGCGGCCTGCTGGTCGAGCCGGCGCGCCGCGTCGTGATCAACCCGGCGGTCTGCGAGGGCTGTGGCGACTGCAGCGAGCAGAGCAACTGCCTGAGCGTGGAGCCGCTCGAGACCGAGTTCGGGCGCAAGCGCACGATCAACCAGAGCAGCTGCAACCTCGACTATTCCTGCCTCAAGGGCTTCTGTCCCAGTTTCGTGACCGTCGAGGGAGGCCGGCTGCGGCGCGGCGCCCAGGCCGGTGAGCGTCCCGACCCGGCCAGCCTGGGCGAGCCGCCCGAGCCCGCCTTGCCGGCGACCGCGACGCCCTACGGCATCCTGGTCGCCGGCACCGGCGGCACCGGGGTCATCACGATCGGCCAGCTGCTGGGCGAGGCCGCCTTCCTCGAGGGCAAGGGCGCGGTCACGCAGGACGCGGCCGGTCTGGCGCAGAAGGGCGGCGCGACCTGGAGCCATGTGCTGATCGCGGACCGGCAGGCCGACATCCTGACCACGCGCGTGAGCATGGCCGAGGCCGACCTGCTGCTGGCCTGCGATCCCATCGTCGCGAGCCAGCGCGAGAGCGTGATGCGGCTGCAGCCCGGACGCAGCCGGGTGGCGCTCAACACCCATGTCGCCCCGACGGCGGCCTTCGTGCACCAGGGTGGCTGGAAGAGCCCCGAGCAGCAGTGCCGCGCCACGCTCGAGCAGGCCGTGGGCGAGGCGGGGCTGTCGGCGCTCGACGCCGAGGCGGTCGCGCACCGGCTGGTCGGCGACGCGATGTTCGCCAATCCGGTGCTGCTGGGCTTCGCCTGGCAGAAAGGCTGGATCCCGCTGCGGCTCGAGTCGCTGCGGCGCGCGATCGAGCTCAACGCGGTCGCGCTCGAGCAGAACCTGCTCGCTTTCGAATGGGGCCGGCAGGCGGCGCAGGACTGGGCCCGGGTGCAGGCGCTGCTGGCGCCGGCGCAGGTGATACGGTGGCAGCCGCGCACCGGCCTGGAGGCGCTGGTGCAGCGCCGCGTCGAGGCCCTCACCGCCTATCAGGACGAAGCCTATGCGCAGCGCTACGAGGCCGTCGTGCGCCGGGTGCAGTCGGTCGAATCCGAGCGCGTGCCGGGCAAGACCGCGCTGGCCGAGGCGGTCGCACGCCACCTGTTCGAGCTGATGGCCTACAAGGACGAGTACGAGGTCGCCCGCCTCTACACCGACGGCAGCTTCGAGCGCCAGGTCGCGGCGATGTTCGAGGGCGACTACCAGCTGCACTTCCACCTCGCGCCGCCCTTCCTGGCCGAGCGCAATGCCAGCGGCGAGCTGAAGAAGAAGGCCTACGGCCCCTGGATGCTGCGCCTGATGCGCCTGCTGGCAAGGGGCAAGGGCCTGCGCGGTACCGCCTTCGACCCCTTCGGCCGCAGCGAGGAACGCCGCACCGAGCGCGCGCTGATCGGCGAATACCTGGCGCTGGTCGAGGAGCTGCTGGCGACCCTGTCGCCCGAGCGCCACGCGCTGGCGCTGCAGCTCGCGCACCTGCCGGGCCAGATCAAGGGCTTCGGCCATGTCAAGGCACGCCATCTGGTGGCGGCGCGCGAGCGCTGGGCGGAGCTGCTGGCGCAGTGGCGCGCGCCGTCGGGTGGCGGTGCCTCCGATCCGTCCGATCCGGCGCGGCGGCAGGCGGCCTGAAGCGCGGACAATCGCTAGTTTTTCGTCCATGCCGCCACGATGAGCCAGAGCCTGAGATTCCTCCATTTCGACGCCAGCGAAGACAGCTCGGGCCTGGCCAGCTTCGAGGCCATGGCCAGCGTGGGCGCGGCGCAGTGGCCGGCGCTGCAGGCCGAGGTCGCGCAGGTGCTGGACTGGGCGCACCACGGCTATGCCGGCGTGCGCGGCGCGCTCGAGGAGGACGGCGACTGGGACTACGACCTGCACGCGACCCAGGAAACCGTCTGCACCCTGGAGCTGGACTTCGACCCCGAGCTCGGGCAGCTGGGCGGCCGCCCCCTCGACGACGGCATGCCGCGCTACACGCTGACGCTGACCCTCGGCGGCACTGCGGGTTTTGCCGAGGCCTTGCGCGCACGCTTCGACTTGGACGCCGATTAGAATGGCCGGTTGCCGGCGAGCCCCCGACAGGCTGGCCCGAAACCGAACTTTTTGATAGGACGACAAGTGTTCATTTCCCCCGCTTACGCACAGGCCGCCGCTGGCGGCGACACCCAATCCACCCTGATGGGCATGCTGCCCCTGGTGCTGATGTTCGTGGTGCTGTATTTCGTGATGATCCGGCCCCAGATGAAGAAGCAGAAGGAGCACAAGACCATGGTCGAGGCGCTGGCCAAGGGCGATGAAGTCGTGACTGCCGGCGGCCTGCTGGGCCGGGTCAGCAAGATCGGCGACGCCTTCATCGGCGTCGAGATCGCCAATGGCGTCGAGGTGCAGCTGCAGCGCGGCTCGGTCGTGCAGGTGCTGCCCAAGGGCACCATCAAGTAAGCGCCAGCCCCGGCACTGACATCGGCCGGGCCTGCGTCCGGCCGTTCGGCTTTCTGAACGGAGCGCCAGGCTCATGAACCGATATCCCCTGTGGAAGTACGCGATCATCGTGGTCGCGTTGCTGATTGCCACGATCTACACCCTTCCCAACTTCTTCGGCGAGGCGCCGGCGGTCCAGGTCTCGTCGGGCAAGGCGACCGTCAAGCTCGACGCCTCCATGGTCACCCGCGTCGAGCAGGCGCTGACGGCGGCCAGGCTCACGGCCGACGCGATCCAGTTCGACGGCAATTCGGTCAAGGCGCGCTTTGCCAGCACCGACCTGCAGATCCAGGCGCGCGACGCGATCGACCACGCGCTGAATCCCGATCCGGCCGACCGCAGCCATGTGGTGGCGCTCAACCTGCTGCCGCGCACCCCGGCCTGGCTGCAGTCGCTGGGCGCGGCGCCGATGTACCTGGGCCTGGACCTGCGCGGCGGCGTGCACTTCATGCTGCAGGTCGACATGCCGGGCGCGCTGACCAAGCGCGCCGAGACGCTGGCCAGCGACCTGCGCAGCGCGCTGCGCGACAAGAACATCCGCCATGGCGGCATACGCCGCGAGGGCCAGGGGCTGGAAATCCGGTTGCGCGAGGCCGCCACCGAGGCTGCGGCCCGCAACCTGCTGGCCGAACAGTTCCCCGACCTGCTGGTGAGCGAGCGCCAGGAGGGCGGCGACTACCTGCTGAGCGCGACGCTCAAGCCCGAGGCGGCGCGCCGCATCCAGGAGCAGGCGCTCAAGCAGAACATCAACACGCTGCACAACCGCATCAACGAGCTTGGCGTGGCCGAGCCGGTGATCCAGCAGCAGGGCCTGGACCGCATCGTGGTCCAGCTGCCGGGCGTGCAGGACACCGCCAAGGCCAAGGACATCCTGGGTCGCACCGCGACGCTGGAGCTGCGCATGGTCGACGAGAGCGCCGAGGGCCGCGCGGCCGAGTCCGGCGCCGGCCCGGTGCCGTTCGGCTCGGAGCGCTACCTCGACCGCAACGGCCAGGCCGTGATCACCCGGCGCGAGGTGCTGCTGACCGGCGAAAACCTGACCGACGCGCAGGCCGGCTTCGACAGCCAGTCCCACGAGGCCGCGGTGCACCTGACGCTGGATGCCAAGGGCGCGCGCATCTTCCGCGACGTCACGCGCGAGAGCATCGGCAAGCGCATGGCCATCCTGCTGTTCGAGAAGGGCAAGGGCGAGGTAGTGACCGCGCCCGTGATCCGCGGCGAGATCGGCGGCGGCCGGGTGCAGATCACCGGCCGCATGAGCACGGTCGAGGCCAACGACACCGCGCTGCTGCTGCGCGCCGGCTCGCTCGCCGCACCGATGGAGATCATCGAGGAGCGCACCATAGGCCCGAGCCTGGGCGCCGACAACATCGCCAAGGGCTTCCACAGCGTGATCTGGGGCTTCGTGGTGATCGCCGCCTTCATGTGCGTCTACTACCTGCTGTTCGGCGTGTTCTCGAGCCTGGCGCTGTCGGTCAACCTGCTGCTGCTGGTGGCGGTGCTGTCGATGCTGCAGGCCACGCTGACCCTGCCCGGCATCGCCGCGATGGCGCTGGCGCTGGGCATGGCGATCGACTCCAACGTGCTGATCAACGAGCGCGTGCGCGAGGAGCTGCGCAACGGCGCGAGCCCGCAGACCGCGATCAACGCCGGCTACGAGCATGCCTGGGACACCATCCTGGACTCCAACATCACGACGCTGATCGCCGGCGTCGCGCTGCTGGCCTTCGGCTCCGGCCCGGTGCGCGGCTTCGCCGTGGTGCACTGCATCGGCATCCTGACCAGCATGTTCTCGGCCGTGTTCTTCTCGCGCGGCCTGGTCAACCTCTGGTACGGGCGCCAGAAGAAACTCAAGTCCGTGTCGATCGGCACGGTGTGGACGCCGGGCCAGGCCCCGGCCAAGGCCGATTGACCGGGGGGAAACCAGATGGAACTGTTCCGCATCAAGAAAGACATCCCGTTCATGCGCCACGCGCTGGTGCTCAACGCGGTGTCTCTGATCACCTTTCTCGCCGCCGTGTTCTTCCTGTTCACGCGCGGGCTCAACCTGTCGGTGGAGTTCACCGGCGGCACCGTCATGGAAGTGGCCTACGAGCAGCCGGCCGACCTCGACGCGGTGCGCAAGGTCGTCGCCGGCCTGGGCTACGCCGACGTGCCGGTGCAGAACTTCGGCACTTCGCGCGACGTCATGATGCGCCTGCCTATCCTGCAGGGCCAGAGCTCGGGCCAGCAGTCCGAGGCCATGATGGCCGCGCTCAAGGCGCAGAACCCGGGCGTCGCGCTGCGCCGCACCGAGTTCGTCGGGCCGCAGGTGGGCAAGGAACTGCTCGAGGACGGACTCAAGGCGCTGGCGGTCGTGATCGCCGGCATCATGCTCTACCTCGCGATCCGCTTCGAGTGGAAGTACGCGGTCTCGGGCGTCATCGCCAACCTGCACGACGTCATCATCATGCTGGGGTTCTTCGCCTTCTTCCAGTGGGAGTTCTCGCTCGCGGTGCTGGCGGCGGTGCTGGCCGTGCTGGGCTATTCGGTCAACGAGTCCGTGGTGATCTTCGACCGCATCCGCGAGACCTTCCGGCGCCAGCGCAAGATGGGCACGGTGCAGGTGATCGACCACGCCATCACCTCGACCATCAGCCGCACCATCATCACGCACGGCGCGACCCAGACCATGGTGCTGTCCATGCTGCTGTTCGGCGGTCCGACGCTGCACCACTTCGCGCTCGCGCTGACGATCGGCATCTGCTTCGGCATCTACTCCTCGGTGTTCGTCGCGGCGGCGATCGCGATGTGGCTGGGCATCAAGCGCGAGGACCTGATCAAGACACCGGGCAAGAAGGCCGGCGACCCGGACGACCCGAACGCCGGCGCCGTGGTCTGACGGTCCGGGCGGCAGCTCCCCGCGCGCCAGGGGGCTGCGCAGCGGGAGGCAAGCTGGCATACTGAAGCGCGTGACGCCCGCCTCCCCGTCCCACCGTGACCTGGCCTCCCGGGCCAGGGGCCTGTGCCTGCGGCATGTGGCCGAGGGCCTGGATGCCGTGCTGGCCGCGGTCGAAAACTTCCTGCTGGAACTGCTCGACCGGCCTGCCACCCTGCAGCAGGCGCAGGAGCGCCGCGATGTCCATCAGCTGTTCCAGCGCCAAGGGCCGCAGTGGTTGGCGCTGTCCCGTGCCGCGCTCGACGGCCTGCTCGGGCGCTTCGAGCAGACCCGCGCACCCGCTGCGCCCCTGGCCGCCGCCAGCCGGGCGGCCGAGCTTTCGCTCGTCGGCGAGGAGACCGTCGAGACCCAGATCCTCGCTGCGCGCGCCGCGCTTGCGGCCCTCGACAAGGGCGGCAGCGCCTTCAACGACCTGCGCCTGCGGCTGCAGCACCTCGAGCGCGGCGAGGAACTCGTCAAGGCCGATCCCGTCCACGCCCTCAACCTCATGCAGGCGCTGGTGCACGCCTGGCTCGAGGCCGGCTTCACCCGCGAGCAGTGGCTGCTGTGCCAGTCCGTGCTGCAGTCGGCGCTGGCGACGGCCGTGGCCGAGGCCTACCGGGTGGCCAACGATTCCCTGTACGACCAGGGCGTGCTGCCCGAGATTGACCTGCGCGGCCTGGTGCGGCGCGCGCCGGTGCCGCCCGCCAGGGGGGGGGCGGTGCCGTCTCCCGAGCCGGCCGCAGCGGAAGCGCCGGTGATGCCGTCCGCCGCAGCCAGCGGCGTCCCTGTGGCCGCGGATGTCCAAGGCCGCCTGCTGCGCTTCCTGTCCGAGCGCCTGCCGCAGGCCGCGGCCTGGCTGCAGGGTCGTTCCGAGCCCGGACCAGGGGCAGCGCCCGTGCTTGCGACGACCGCGCCGGCGGGCGCGTCCCCGAGCCAGGCCGAGACCCTGACGGCCAGCCAGCTCCAGGGCGCGAGCGCACCGGCCATAGACTGGAGCAGCCTGGAACAGGGCGCCGCGGCGGTGCGTGCCCAGGTGCGCGCGCTCAAGGCGGCCGCGCGCAGCGACCAGGAAAAGGCGGTGATCGAGCTGGTGGCGCTGATCTTCGATGCCATCCTGACCGAGGAGCGCATTCCGAGCAGCATCCGGGTCTGGTTCGCGCGTCTGCAGATGCCGGTGCTGCGCATGGCGCTCGGGGATCCCAGCTTCCTGGCGTCCGAGCAGCACCCGGCGCGCCAGCTGATCGACCGCATGGGGGTCTGCGTGCTGGGCTTCGACCCCGAGCTCTCGCTCGAACCGCTCGAGAAGGAGATCCGGCGCATCGTCCAGGTGATCGAGCAGTATCCCGACACCGGCCGGCGCGTGTTCGAGCTCATGCACCAGGAGTTCCTGGCCTTTCTGGCGCAGTACCTGCGCGCGCAGGGGGGGGGCGAGCGGCTGGCCAGTATGGCGCAGCAGCTCGAGCAGCGCGAGACCCTGACCGTGCGCTACACGATAGAGCTGCGCAAGATGCTGGAGGGCGCGGCGGTGGGCGAGGCGGTGCGCGACTTCCTGTTCCAGACCTGGACCGAGGTCATGGCCCAGGCCGCGGTGCGCTACGGCGCCCACGACGAGCGTGCGCTGCGCCTGCGCCAGGCCGCGGCCGACCTGCTCTGGGCCGCGGGCGCCAAGGCCAGCCGCCAGGAGCGGGCGCAGGTGATCGCCAAGGTGCCGGCCTTGCTGGCCCGGCTGCGGGATGGCATGGTCTTGCTGGGCCAGGAGCCGGCGCGCCAGGACGCCCTGCTCAAGCAGATCAGCGACGCCTTGGCGCAGGCTTTTCTCTCACGCGCACAGCCCCTGGACCAGGACTGGCTTGCGGGCCTGACGCGGCAGCTCGCGGCGCTGGAGGATGTCCTGACCGAAGGCGAGGTCGGCGACCTCGAGCTCGACCGCGACAGCCTGGAGCTGATCACCGGCGTCGATGCCAGCGACATCACGGTGCTGCCACGGACCGATGCGCCGGTGCGGCCCGAGATGCGTGCCCGCGCCGCCGGACTCGAGCCCGGGGCCTGGTTCGAGCTCGAGCACAATGGCCTGGTCAGCCAGGTGCAGCTGGTCTGGACCAGCGAGCACCGTCAGTTCTACCTGTTCGTCGCCCAGGCCCGGCATTCCTACCTGCTGCAGCAGGGCCGGGTGGCGGTCTACCTGCAGGCGGGCCTGCTGCGGCCGCAGGCGGCAGAGGGGCTGACGGCGCGCGCGACGCGCGACGCGCTGGAAAAGCTCGACGCCAACCCCGAGCGCCTGCTGGCCTGAGCGGGACGCTCAGGCGCTGGCGCAGCGCTGGTAGAGGCCGCCGGGCAGGCGCGTGACCAGGCCGTCGAGCTCGAGCTCGAGCAGCCGGGCCTGCAGCGTCGCGGTATCCAGGCCGCAGCGTGCCTGTAGCGCATCGAGCCCGCAAGGCTCCCAGCCCATGACCTCCAGCAGCGGGTCTGCGCTGATGCCATCGCCCTCCGCTGTGGCGCGTGCGGCGTCGGCGGAGCGCTGCGCGGCTGGTGCCAGCCGCAGCTCCTCGAGGATGTCCTGTGCCGACTCGACCAGCTTGGCGCCCTGGCGGATCAGCGCGTGGCAGCCCCTGGACTGGGGCGCGTGGATCGAGCCCGGGATGGCGAACACCTCGCGTCCCTGTTCGGCCGCCTGGCGGGCCGTGACCAGCGAGCCCGATTGCAGGGCCGCCTCCACCACCAGCGTGCCCTGGCTCAGGCCCGAGATGATGCGGTTGCGCTTGGGGAAGTTGGCCGCCAGCGGTGGCGTGCCGAGCGGGTATTCGCTGACCAGCGCGCCGTGCTCGGCGATGCGGCGCGCCAGTTCCAGGTGCCGGCCCGGATAGACGCGGTCCAGCCCGGTGCCGACGACCGCGATCGTGCTGCCGCCGCCTTCGAGCGCCCCGGCGTGCGCGGCCCCGTCGATGCCGAGCGCGAGGCCGGAGACGATGCAGACCCCGGCCTCGGCCAGCGCGTGGGAGAAGCGGCGGGCGTTGTCCTCGCCCTGCGCCGTCGGGTTGCGGCTGCCGACCACCGCCAGGCGACAGGGGTGGCGCAGCGCTGTCAGCTCGCCCTGCACGTGCAGCAGCAGCGGCGGGTCGGCGGTTTGCAGCAGTTCCGCGGGATAGCTCGCGTCGCCCAAGGTGAGCAGGTGGCGCTGTCCATTTCCTGCCAGCCATTCCAGGGTCCGCTCGCACAGCGCCTGCCAGGGCGGCTCGCTCGACAGCTTCTCGGCCAGCGCCGGCCCGACCACGGCGGCCAGCTCTGCCTGGGGCTGGGCGAACACCGCCTCCGGCAGCCCGAAGGCCGCCAGCAGCTTGCGGGCGGTGGCGTTGCCCACGCCGGGCGTGAGCGTCAGGCGCAGCCAGGCGCCGAGTTCAGCGTCGTGCATCGTGCTGCGGTTTCAGGGCAGGGTGAAACGGTCGCCCACCTTGACGCCGTCGGTGATCTGCAGTACCAGGGCGTAGGAGACGCGCTCGAAGGTGCGGAACACGATCATGAGGCCGTTGCGCTCGCCCGGCAGGCGCAGCGTGGGCCGGCCGGCGTCGGTCGTGTCGGTGCGCATGCCACTGTCCTTGAGCACCGCCAGTACATGGCCGCGCTCCATGCCGTCGCGCGTGCCGCGGTTGATCGCGACCACCTGGTTCTGGCCGGCGAAGCGCACGGCATTGCCGTAGACCGAGACGATCTGGCCGTCCTGCAGGTCTTGCGGGGCGTGCGGCACGAAGAGCGGCAGTTCGCGCGGGGGCTCCTGGAGCAGCCGGTCGCCGACGCGGATCTCCTCCCGGGCCTGCGTGATGTCCAGGGTCGCGGGGACGATCTCGGCGGCCGCTTGTCCGCCGGCTCCCGGGGGCTCGCGCAGCACCTCGCCGCGCACGAGTTCGGCCTGGCCGACGTACTGTGCCTCGTAGCCCAGCACCTCCCCGCTGGTGGGATCGCGCAGCGGCACCGCGTTGCGGAAGACGCGCAGCTGGCGCGACCGGCCCTGCTCGGGCAGCAGGGGCTGGCCGCTGAGGCTGCCGGCCTCGCCCTGCTGGCCGCGCGCGTAGGCGCGGTCGCCCCGGCTGAGCAGCACGCGGTTTTCCGGCGAGGCGACGATGCGCGCCGCGCCCGCCAGCGTGGTCTCGTCGACGATCAGCGCCTCGTTCAGGAAGGGGGCGATGCTGGCCAGCGGCACGGGCGGGATGGCGGCATCGGCCAGGCTTTCGGCCCGGATTCGCGGCGAGAGCCTGACCGTGGGCACGGAGGACTCGCCGCCGGCTAGGCCAAGGTAGGCGCGGCCACCGGACCGGGTCAGCACCAGCACCTGGCCCGGATAGATCAGGTGCGGGTTGACGATCTGCTGCAGGTTCATGCCCCAGAGCTCGGGCCAGCGCCAGGGCCGTCTCAGGTAGAGGCCCGAGACGCCCCACAGCGTGTCGCCCTGCCTGATCGTGTAGCGTTCCGGCGCGTCGGGGGCCAGTTCCTCGAGCGGCACGCCCGCGCGGGCCACCTGCTGCGCGGTGCCGCGCTGCCCGGTCGTCACGGGATAGTCGGTGGCCAGGGCGTCGGCCATGCCCAGCGCCAATGCGAGGCCGGCGGCGCTCGCGGCCAGGCCGACGCGCCAGGGGTATTTCTTGCCTGCCATCGCTTCCTCCCTCCACGGATGAACTTCTTGTGATTTCCTGTCCAGGCACCACTTATATCAAGCGCAAATCCCGGCTGTCCAGACGGGGCGGGCAAAAGTGGCGAAAATAGCGACATTCAATACCGATATCCGTGCAACCGCGCCACAGCCGGCCGGCTGCCGCATTCCTGATTCCCCTGCCTCCATGTCCGATACCGAACTGCTGACCATCCTGCGATACCCCGATCCGCGCCTGCACACCGTGGCCAAGCCCGTGGCGGCCGTGGATGACCGCATCCGCGCCATGATCGGACGCATGTTCGCGACCATGTACGAGGCCAGCGGCATTGGCCTGGCGGCGACCCAGGTGGATTTCCACGAGCGCCTGATCGTGATCGACGTCAGCGAGGAGCGCAACCAGCCCCTGGTGCTGATCAATCCCGAGATCGAATGGGCCAGCGAGACCAAGCGCAAGGGCGAGGAGGGCTGCCTCTCGGTGCCCGGCATCTACGACGGCGTCGAGCGCTCCATCGTGGTCAAGGTGCGCGCGCTTGACGGCGAAGGCAACAGCCGCCTGATCGATGCCGAGGGCCTGCTGGCAGTCTGCATCCAGCACGAGATCGACCATCTCAACGGCAAGGTCTTCGTGCAGTACCTGTCGCAGCTCAAGCGCGACCGCATCAAGGCCAAGCTGGTCAAGGCCGAGCGCGACGCGCGGCGCTGAGGGGGCGGGCATGAAAGTCGTCTTCGCCGGCACGCCCGAGTTCGCGGCCCGTGCCCTGGAGGCCCTGCTGCGGGCCGGCTTCGAGGTGCCGCTGGTGCTGACCCAGCCCGACCGGCCGGCCGGTCGCGGCATGAAGCTGCAGGCCTCGCCGGTCAAGCAACTGGCGCAGCGCCACGGCATTCCGGTGGCGCAGCCGATGAGCCTGAAGCTGGACGGAAAATACCCCGACGAGGCGGCGGCCGCGCAAGCGGCGCTGCAGGCGAGCGGCGCCGACGTGATGGTGGTCGCGGCCTACGGCCTGCTGCTGCCCCGCTGGACGCTGGAGCTGCCGCGCCAGGGCTGCCTGAACATCCACGCCTCGCTGCTGCCGCGCTGGCGCGGCGCCGCGCCGATCCACCGCGCGATCGAGGCCGGCGACGCCGAGACCGGCGTCACCATCATGCAGATGGACGAGGGCCTGGACACCGGCGACATGCTGCTGCTCGAGCGCCTGCCGATTGCCGCGGACGACAGCACCGGCAGCCTGCACGACAAGCTCGCCGAGCTCGGCGCGCGCCTGATCGTGGCGGCGCTGCAGCAGGCGCAGGCCGGCGGCCTGCAGTGCACGCCGCAGCCGGCCGAGGGCGTGAACTACGCGCACAAGATCGAGAAGGCCGAGGCGGCGCTGGACTGGACGCTGGATGCGGCGATGCTGGCGCGGCGCGTGCGCGCCTTCAACCCCTTCCCGGGTGCGGTCACGCAGTGGCAGGGCGAGGCGCTCAAGGTCTGGGCCGCGGTCGCCGAGGGCGACGAACCCGCGAGCGAGGACTTTCCCGCCGGTGCCGTGCGCTCGGCCGACGCCGCGGGCGTGCGCGTGCAGACCGGCGCCGGCGTGCTGTGCCTGACCGAGCTGCAGCGCGCCGGCGGCAAGCGGCTGCCGGTGGCCGATTTCCTGCGCGGCGTCGCACTGGCGCCGGGCGCGCTGCTGGGTTAGCGCCCGTCCTGCTGCCGCGCCGGGCTATGACGCCAGGTGCGTGCAGTGTGCGTCAGGTGGCGGATTGCGCCTGGGCGGCGCGCGCCGCGAACTCGGCGCGCAGCGCGCGCAGCTTCTCGCGCGGGTCTTCCTTGACCGTGGCCTGGTCCAGCCCCATCTCGGCGATGAAGCGGCTGGGCTGGCCCGGCACCATCTCGCGCCCCTTCTTGCGGCGCTTGAGCCAGCTGACCACCAGCGTCTGCTGCGCGCGCGTGATGCCGACGTACATCAGGCGGCGCTCCTCCTGGATGCGCAGCGCCAGCGCCTCGTCGTCACCGTCGTCGTCGGGCTTGAAGGGCAGCAGGCCCTCGTTGACGCCGGCCAGCACCACGTGCGGCCACTCCAGCCCCTTGGAGGCGTGCAGCGTCGAGAGCGTGACCTGGTCCTGCTCCTGCTCGCGCTCGGAGATGGTGGCGATCAGCGCGATGGTCTGCGCGACTTCCAGCATCGACCTGACCTCGCGTTCGGTCGTGACGCCGCCGCTGTCGTCGATCTGGCCGCCGCAGCGCTGCGCGACCCAGTCGCAGAAGTCGATCACGTTGCCCCAGCGTGCCGCGGCTGCCTTCTCGCTGTCCTCGCTGTCGTAGAGGTGCTGCTCGTAGCCGATGTCCTTGAGCCAGTCGGCCAGGAAGGTCTTGGCGGCCTCGGCGCCGCGGGTGTGGCGCGCGCGGTGCTCAAGGTCGTTGAGGTAGCGGCCGAACTCGTGCAGGCCGGCGAGCGCGCGCGCGTTGACCGCCGCCGCCAGCGAATGCGAGAACAGCGACTCGAACAGGCTGAGCTTGTACTGGGTCGCGAAGGCACCGAGCTGGGCCAGGGTCTGGTGGCCGATGCCGCGCTTGGGCGTCGTGATCGCGCGCAGGAAGGCCGGGTCGTCGTCGTTGTTGACCAGCAGGCGCAGCCAGGCGCACAGGTCCTTGATCTCGGCGCGGTCGAAGAAGCTCTGGCCCCCAGAGACCTTGTACGGGATCTGCGCGCGGCGCAAGGCGGTCTCGAGCGCGCGCGCCTGGTGGTTGGCGCGGTACAGGATGGCGAAGTCCTTGAAGGCCTTGTGCTTGTGGCTGGCGCGCAGGCTCTGGATGCGGGCGACGGCGCGCTCGGCCTCGTGGTCCTCGTTGTCGCAGGCGGTGACGCGCACCGGCTCGCCCTCGCCGAGTTCGCTCCACAGCGTCTTCGGAAACAGCTTCGGGTTGGGGCCGATGACGTTGTTGGCCGCGCGCAGGATGGAACTGGTCGAGCGGTAGTTCTGCTCGAGCTTGATCACGCGCAGCGCGGGGTAGTCCTGCGGCAGCTTCTTCAGGTTGTCGAGCGTCGCGCCGCGCCAGCCGTAGATCGACTGGTCGTCGTCGCCCACGGCGGTGAAGCGGCCGCGCTCGCCGACCAGCAGCTTGAGCAGCTCGTACTGGGTCGCGTTGGTGTCCTGGTACTCGTCGACCAGCACGTGGCCGAGCTTCTTCTGCCACTTCTCGCGCACCTCGGCGTGCTCGCGCAGCAGTTTCAGCGGCAGCGCGATCAGGTCGTCGAAGTCCACGCTCTGGTAGGCGGCCAGGCGCTCCTGGTAGCGCGCCATCACCAGCGCGATCACGCGCTCGTTCTCGTCGCGGGCCTGCGCCAGGGACTGCTCGGCGTTGAGTCCGGCGCCCTTCCAGCCGCTGATCGTCCACTGCCACTGGCGCGCGGTGGCGGTGTCGGTGGTGCCGCCGCAGTCCTTCAGGATCGAGGTGATGTCGTCGGTGTCGAGGATGGAGAACTGGCTTTTCAGCCCGAGCACGGCGCCGTCCTCGCGCAGCAGGCGCACGCCCAGCGAGTGGAAGGTGCAGATCAGCACGTCCTTGGCCGGCTTGCCGACCAGCTGGCGCGCGCGCTCGCGCATTTCGGCCGCCGCCTTGTTGGTGAAGGTGATCGCGGCGATGCGGTCGGCCGCCAGCCCGGCCTGGATCAGGCGCGCGATCTTGTGCGTGATCACGCGCGTCTTGCCCGAGCCGGCGCCGGCCAGCACCAGGCAGGGGCCGCCGAGGTGGTTCACGGCATCGAGTTGGGCGACGTTCAGACCGGCTGACATGGGGCTTGTGGATCGGGCAAAGCGTTCGATGATAACGGCCGGGCCGTTTTTGCGCTGGCCGTGGCCGCCGCGCAGGGCTGGCGGGAGCCGGGGCTGGCGCGGCGTCTCAGATCGTCTGCGGGTCGACGTCGATCGCCCAGCGCAGCACGCCCTTGGCCTCGGGCAGGGCGCGCGCCAGGTGCAGCTGCTCCTGCCAGGCGGCCAGGAAGGCCTGCAAGGCCGGGCGCGACTGGCTCTCGATCAGCATCTGCGCGCGCTCGACGTTGGCCACGCGCTGGATCGCCATCGGCACCGCCGGATACAGCATCAGGTGCTCGCGCCCGGGCAGGTGCTCGCCGGCCTGCGCCGCCAGCGTCAGCAGGGCCTGCGCCGCTTCCTGGGTGCGGGCCTCGGCGCGCACCAGGGCCTGGAAGGAATAGGGCGGCATCTGCGCCGCCTCGCGCTCTTCCAGCTGCTGTGCGGCGAAGGCGGGGTAGTCGTGCTTGGCCAGCGCGGCGAACAGCGGGTGTTCGGGATACCAGGTCTGGACCCAGAGCTCGACCGCCGAGCCTTGCTCGGCGACGAAATCGGCGTCGCGCCCGGCGCGGCCGGCCGCCTGCAGCAGCAGCGCGAACAGGCGCTCGGGGGCGCGGTAGTCGCTCGCGAACAGTCCGCTGTCGGTGTTGAGGCTGGCGACCAGGGTGATGCGGCGGAAGTCGTGCCCCTTGGCGATCATCTGGGTGCCGACCAGCACGTCGACGTCGCCGCTGTGCATCTCGGCCAGGCGGCTTTCCAGGCTGCCCTTGGCACGGGTGGTGTCGGCGTCCAGGCGCGCGACGCGCACCGGGCTGCCGTCGGGCCGGCGCGCGTCGGCCAGCAGGCCGGCGAGCTGTTCCTCGATCTGCTCGGTGCCGCGGCCTATGGGCGCGATGTCGAGGTTGCCGCAGTCGGGGCAGGCGCGCGGCACGCGCGAACTGCAGCCGCAGTGGTGGCAGCGCAGCGTGCGGTCGACCTTGTGGAAGACGGCGTGCGCGCTGCAGTGCGGGCAGTCGCTTTTCCAGCCGCAGGCGTGGCAGGCCAGCACGGGCGCGTAGCCGCGTCGGTTCAGCAGCACCATGCTCTGCTCGCCGCGCGCGGCGCGTGCGGCGATGGCCGCCAGCAGCGGCGGCGCGACCACGCATTGCTTGGGCTGGTGGTTCATGTCGACCAGGCGCAGGCGCGGCAGGGCGCCGCCGCCGATGCGCTGCGGCATCTCGAGCCTGAGGTAGCGGCCCTGCTCGGCCGCGCGCCAGCTTTCCAGCGCCGGCGTGGCCGAGCCCAGCAGCACCCGGCAGTGATCAGGCGCATGGCCCCGGCTTTCGAGCCGCGCGCGGTAGACCGCGAGGTCGCGCGCCGAATAGCGCGCGCCTTCCTGGCTCTTGTAGCTCGGGTCGTGCTCCTCGTCGACCACGATCAGGCGCAGCTTCGGCAGGCTCGCGAACACCGCCATGCGCGTGCCCAGCACGATGCGGGCCTGTCCCAGGTGGGCGCTGAGCCAGTGGTCGAGGCGCTGTGCCGGCGTCAGGCCGCTGTGCAGCGAGACCACGCCCCAGTGCGCGAAGCGCTCGCCGAACCGGGCTTCCAGCTGCGGCGTCAGGTTGATCTCGGGCACCATCACCAGCGCCTGGGCCTGCGGATCCGCTTCGAGCAGGTCCTGCACCGCTCGCAGGTAGACCTCGGTCTTGCCGCTGCCGGTGGCCCCGAACAGCAGCGCCGGCCGGTCGGCCTGGGCGAAGCGCTGCAGCGCCTCGGCCTGCTCGGGGCTGGGCTCGGGCCGGGCCGTCGACATTCCGGGTTCGGTGATCGCCCCGGCATCCGGCGCCTTGCCACTGGCCTTGGCGCGGCGCTTGAGCCGGCGCGCCAGCTGCTCCTGCTGCAATTCCCTGAGCTGCGGCGGCAGAGCGGCCAGCGCCACCTCGCCTAAAGCGCGCTGGTAGTAGCGCGCGGCGAAGCCGGCCAGTTCCCGCCAGGCGGCGTTCAGTGGCGGCAATTCCTCCCAGGCCTGCAGCAGCTCGCGCGCCTGTCCGGGTTCCAGGGCGTCCGGATCGAGCATCGGTGCATCCCAGACCAGTCCCAGGACCTCGCGCTTGCCCAGCGGCACCCGCACCAGGGTGCCGGGCGCGAGCGGACGCGGGCTCAGGTAGGTCAGCGCCGGTCCCAGGCCGCTGTGTGCCGGCGTGGTGACCACCACTGCCAGTGCAACCCGGGCATCGGTCTCAGGAGAATGGTCGGCCATGTCTGGTGGCGTACGCCCAGGCATCAGCTTGCACGCTGTGTCGGACTGGTTCGCGATTTCTGTGGATAACTTTGTTGGTAATCGCTGGGAGGACGGTGCATGAGCGGCCCGTAACGGTTTTTCGATCCGCCGTCCACCTTCCCTGGATGAGAGAAAAAATCAATCAAAACAATGGTTTGAATTTTTTCTGGGAGGATGTTCCGGGCGTTCCGGACGCCGAGGCTTGTCCCGGCCCGCCAGGCGGAATCTGTGCAAAAGATCCCGCCAGCGCTCCAGCCGGCTGGTCTCAGGCGTGCAGTCGCATGCGGCGCGAATGCTCGTGGACGGTGTCGACCAGCACCTTGACGTTCTCTGGCGGCGTGTGCTGGCTGATGCCGTGGCCGAGGTTGAAGATATGGGTCGGGCCCTGGGTGCTGCGGTCGGTGTGCGGGGTGCCGAAGCTGTCGAGCACGCGCCGCACTTCGGCCGCGACCTGCTCGGGGCCGGCGAACAGCACGTTCGGGTCCAGGTTGCCCTGCAGCGTCTTGCCCGGGCCGCCCGGCTGGCCGCCAACCTGCGCGCGGGCCTTGGCCAGGTTGACGGTCCAGTCCAGCCCCAGCACGTCGCAGTCCAGGGTGTTCATGTCGTCCAGCCAGAGACCGCCGCCCTTGGTGAAGACGATGCGCGGGATGCGCTGGCCGTTGAACTCCCTGGGCAGCTGGTCGAGCACGCGCCGGGTGTAGGCCAGGCTGAAGCGCTGGAAGTTGCCGTCGGCCAGCACCCCGCCCCAGCTGTCGAAGATCATCACGGCCTGCGCGCCGGCTTCGATCTGCGTGCGCAGATAGAGCGCGACCGCGTCGGCGTTGACCTCGAGCACGCGCTGCATCAGGTCGGGGCGCTGGTACATCAGCGTCTTGACCATGCGGTAGTCGTCCGAGCCGCCGCCCTCGACCATGTAGCAGGCCAGCGTCCAGGGGCTGCCCGAGAAGCCGATCAGCGGCACGCGGCCGTTGAGCGCGCGGCGGATCGAGGTCACCGCGTCGAACACGTAGCGCAGCTTGTCCATGTCCGGCACGGCCAGCGCGGCGACGTCGGCCTCGCTGCGCACGGTCTTTGCGAACTTGGGGCCTTCGCCGAGCGCGAAGCTCAGGCCCAGGCCCATGGCGTCGGGCACGGTCAGGATGTCGCTGAACAGGATCGCGGCGTCGAGCTCGTAGCGTTCGAGCGGCTGCAGCGTGACCTCGGTGGCATAGTCCACGTTGGTCGCCAGGCCCATGAAGCTGCCGGCTCGGGCCCGGGTGGCGCGGTATTCGGGCAGGTAGCGGCCGGCCTGGCGCATCAGCCAGACCGGGGTGTGGTCGGTCGCCTCGCGCAGGCAGGCGCGCAGGAAGGTGTCGTTCTGCAGGGGGGCGAAGCCGCCCGGGTTGAGGTTCGTGCTCATCGCTACATTGTCGCAGGCGGGATGGCCGCCGGGCCGGCGCGGCGCGGGCGGCTTGATCGAGCGCAAGTGGCTCACAGCGAGTCCAGCGCGCCCAGCACCGCGTCTGCGTTCAGGATTTCCGGCAGCAGCCTGGGTTGGCCTCGGGACGGGTAGAGCGCATAGGTCGGCACGCCGTTGCGGCCGATCGCGGCCAGCGCCGCGCTCACGGCCGGGTCGCGCCGGGTCCAGTCGGCGCGCAGCAGCACCACGCCCTTGGCGGCGAAGCGGTCCAGCAGCCGCGCGTCCGACAGCGTCGTGCCCTTGTTGTACTGGCAGGTCACGCACCAGGCCGCGGTGTAGTCGACGAACACCGGCGAGCCGGCCGCCTGCAACTGCGCCATCAGCTCGGGGCTCCAGGCATGCCATTGGCGATCCGCCGTGGCCAGTGCAGCGCCGGCCGCAGGCGGCGTGCTGGCCGTCGTCCAGACCTTGCTGCCCGAATGCCAGCCCAAGGCCAGCAGTCCGGCCAGCGCCAGGGGCGCGAACAGGGTGCGCAGCTTGCCGCGTCGTGCCAGGGCCCAGGCCAGCCAGGCCAGCAGCAGCAGCCCGAGCATCAGCGTCGTCACGCCGTCCATGCCACTCTGCTGGCCCAGCACCCACAGCAGCCAGATCACCGTGCCGAACATCGGGAAGGCCATGAACTGGCGCAGCGTCTGCATCCAGGCGCCCGGCCGTGGCAACGCACGGGCGAAGCCGGGCAGCCAGCTGGCCGCGAGGTAGGGCAGGGCCATGCCCAGTCCCAGCGCGGCGAAGATGGCCAGCGCCTGTCCCGCGGGCAGCGCGATCGCCAGTCCCAGCGAGGCGCCCATGAAGGGAGCGGTGCAGGGCGATGCCACCGCCACCGCCAGCACCCCGGTCAGGCAGGCGTCCGCCAGCGGATGGCGCAGCTGCAGGCCGGCGAGCGCGGACGGGACCATGCGTCCGAACTCGAACAGGCCCGCGAGGTTCAGGCCGATGACTGTGAACAGCGTGGCCAGGCCGGCCACGACCGCGGGATTCTGCAGCTGGAAGCCCCAGCCCAGCTGTTCGCCGGCGGCGCGCAGCGCGAGCAGCAGCCCGCCCAGCGCGACGAAGGACAGCAGCACGCCCGCGGTGTATGCCAGGCCGGCCTGCCTGTGGGCGCGGCGGTCGTCGGCGTGGCGGGCGAAGGCCATCACCTTGATCGCGAGGATCGGAAACACGCAGGGCATCAGGTTGAGGACGAGTCCTCCCGCCAGCGCGCCGAGCCAGGCGGCCCAGAATCCGATCGCGCTGCTTTCCTGTGACGCGACCCCGCTGGCGGCCGAGCCGGCCAGCGCCTGCTTCAGTGCCTCGGGCACCTCGGCGCGCGTCGCCGGCACCGGCCAGCTGCCGGTCACAGGCACTTCCATGCGCACCCCGGCCGGCTGGCCCCGGTTTTCCGTCAGGGCCAGCACCAGCGCCACCTGGTCCGGGCTCGCATTGCGATCGGTCGACAGCGGAATCGAGGCCGTCCAACGCCCGCCGTCCCAGCCCTGGGTCCAGGGCGCTCCGGGCGCGATCAGCCCGGGATGCTCGGGGAAGACCTCCAGCGTCTGGTCGCGCCATGCCGCCGGCAGCCCGCTCAGGCTGATCTCCAGGGCCTGGCTGCTTGGGTGCAGCCGGCTGGCGCCGGCCGCCAGCGGCTGGGGCGCCGCGTCCCAGGCAGCCTGGAAGGCGGCGGCGTTCGACATCGTCATGCCCTGGGCGGGAATGCGGGCCTCGAAGCGCCCCTCCTCGGGGATGCATTCCTGGCGGCAGACCAGCCAGTTCGCCTGCAACGCCACCTTGAGTTCGCTGCCCTGGAATCCGCGCGCGACCGTCAGCGGCACTGGCAGCAGCACGCTGGCGTCGTAGCCGTAGTTGGCCAGTTCACCCAGCGGGAACTTGTGCGGCGTCGGCCAGGCGATCTCGCCCGCGCTGACGCCGGCCGGCAGGCTCCAGTGCAGCTCGGTCGGCAGGCCCGAATCGCCCGCATTCTTCCAGTAGCTGTGCCAGCCGGGCGCATGCTGCAGCTGAAGACCCAGCCACAGGGTCTTGCCGGGGGCCACGCCGTCGGGGGCGTGCACCAGCAGTTCGGCGCGCACCTGCGCGGTCTTGACGACGCTGGTACCGGGCAGGCCCTGGGCCGCGGCCGGCAGGACGATCGCGGCCAGCCAGGCGGCGCAAAGCAGTTGGACGATCCGGTGACGCATGGTAGGGGAGTGGGTGAAGCTGTCGGTCGGTCGCCATTGTGCAGGAGGGGGCGACCGACTGGGCGGGCGGCTAAGATCAGCCCCATGTCTGCCTCCACCCAAGCCCTGCGCCGCTGGGCCGACCTCTGTACCACCGACTTCGATCGGCTGGACCCCGG
>JBEEPT010000257.1:0-4059 GCA_041190985.1 Pseudomonadota bacterium | reverse complement strand
TGTGCATGGCGCCGTGGTCGCCCACGCGGCAACGGCGCTCTACGCGCTCGACCTGCACGACGACGACGTGTTCTGGTGCACTGCAGACCCCGGCTGGGTTACCGGCACCAGCTACGGCGTCATCGCGCCGCTCGTCGCCGGCGTCACGAACGTCGTCGTCGAGGCCGAGTTCGATGCCGAGACCTGGTACGGCGTGCTCGAGCGCGAGAAGGTCAGCGTCTGGTACACCGCGCCTACCGCGATCCGCATGATGATGAAGCTCGGCGCCGACGTGGCCAAGGGCTACGATCTGCCGGCGCTGCGCTTCATGGCCAGCGTGGGCGAGCCCCTCAATCCCGAGGGCGTGGTCTGGGGGCTGGAAGCCTTCGGGCTGCCCTTCCACGACAACTGGTGGCAGACCGAGACCGGCGGCATCATGATCGCCAACTATGTCGCGATGGACATCAAGCCCGGCTCCATGGGCAAGCCGCTGCCGGGCATCACGGCGGCCATCGCCAGGCGCAGGGAGGGCGGTGGCATCGAGCTGATCGAGGCGCCCGACGTCGACGGTGAACTCGCGCTGAAAGCCCCCTGGCCCTCGATGCTGCGCGGCTACCTCAACGAGGACGAGCGCTACCGCAAGTGCTTCGCCGACGGCTGGTACCTGAGCGGCGACCTGGCGCGGCGCGACGCCGAGGGTTACTACTGGTTCGTCGGCCGCGCCGACGACGTGATCAAGTCGGCCGGCCACCTGATCGGGCCGTTCGAGGTCGAGAGCGCGCTGATGGAGCATCCCGCCGTGGCCGAGGTCGGCGTGATCGGCAAGCCCGACCCCACGCTGGGCGAGCTGGTCAAGGCCTTCGTCGCGCTCAAGCCCGGCTTCGAGCCGTCCGAGGCGCTGCTGCGCGAGCTGCTGGGCCACGCGAGAACGCGCCTGGGCGCGGCGGTCGCGCCGAAGGAGATCGCGTTCCGGAGCAACCTGCCCAAGACGCGCAGCGGCAAGATCATGCGCCGTCTGCTGAAGGCGCGCGAGCTCGGCCTGCCCGAGGGCGACCTTTCGACGCTCGAGAGCGACGAGCAGAAGTGAGGGCAGGCCATGAGTGACAAGCTCCACCTCGACCGCGCCGCGCTGCAGCGCCTGTGGCGCGAGATGCTGCGCATCCGCCGCTTCGAGGCGCGCTGCGTCGAGCTCTACCAGGCGCAGCGGATCAAGGGCTTCCTGCACCTGTACGACGGCGAGGAGGCGGTCGCGGTCGGCGTCATGAGCGCGCTCCAGCCGCAGGACGCGGTGGTCGCGACCTACCGCGAGCACGGCCAGGCGCTGGCGCGCGGCGTGCCGATGCGCGAGGTGCTGGCCGAGATGCTGGGCCAGGCCGAGGGCAGCTGCCGCGGCCGCGGCGGCTCGATGCACATCTTCGACCGCGCGCGGCGCTTCTTCGGCGGCAACGCCATCGTCGGCGCCGGCCTGCCGCTGGCCACCGGCATCGCGCTGGCCGACCAGCGCCTGCGCCCGGGCGCCGTGACCGCCTGCTTCTTCGGCGAGGGCGCGGCCGCCGAGGGCGCCTTCCACGAGAGCCTCAACCTCGCCGCGCTCTGGCAGCTGCCGCTGCTGTTCGTCTGCGAGAACAACGGCTACGCCATGGGCGTGCCGCTGGAGATCGAGGAGTCGCAGCCCGAGATCTTCCGCAAGGCCGCGGCCTACCGCATGGCGGCCGAACAGGTCGACGGCATGGACCCGGTCCAGGTCGCGGCGGCGGCGCGGCGCGCGGTCGATCATGTGCGCGCGGGGCAGGGGCCCTTCCTGCTCGAGTGCCGCACCTATCGCTTTCGCGCGCACTCGATGTTCGACGCCCAGGCCTACCGCACGCGCGAGGAGGTCGAGGCCTGGCGCGAGCGCGATCCCGTAGCGCGGCTGCGCGCCTGGCTGCTGGCCAACCACCTGCTGGGCGAGGACGAGGCGGCCGCGATCGAGGCCGGGCTCGAGGCCGAGCTCGAAGCCGCGCAGGCCTGGGCCGATGCCGGCACGCTGGAGCCGGTCGCGGAGCTGGAGCGCTTCGTGCTGATGGATGCAGTGGTGCAGGAAGAGGGTGGCGCGGCGCTCTGGCCTGCTGCGGCTGTCTCAAGCGGCATGGATCATCTTCAGCCAACCGCGCCAAGACCTGCATCGAGCGTCGACAAGGCGGCTCAACCCGCAAGCCCCCAGTCGTTGCCGGTGGCCGGCCAGAAGATCAGCTACCGCGAGGCCTGCCGCCAGGCCCTCCGTGAGGCGCTGCTCGCCGAGCCGCGCGCGCTGCTGCTGGGCGAGGACGTCGGGCGCTACGGCGGCTGCTACGCGGTCAGCAAGGGCCTGCTCGAGGAGTTCGGCCCTGGGCGCATCGTCGACACGCCGCTGGCCGAGAACGGCTTCGTCGGCGCCGGCGTGGGCGCGGCGGTCGCGGGCCTGCGCCCGATCGTCGAGGTCATGACCTGCAACTTCAGCCTGCTCGCGCTCGACCAGATCCTCAACGGCGCGGCGACGCTGTCGCACATGTCGGGCGGCCAGTTCGCCGTCCCGCTGGTGATCCGCATGGCCACCGGCGCCGGGCGCCAGCTCGCGGCCCAGCATTCCCACAGCCTGGAGGGCTGGTTCGCGCACATTCCCGGCCTCAAGGTGCTGGCGCCGGCCACGGTCGAGGACGCGCGCCACATGCTGGCGGCGGCGCTGGCCGATCCGAACCCGGTGCTGCTGTTCGAGCACATCATGCTCTATGGCGAGGAGGACGAGCTCGATCCGGCCGTGACGGCGGTCGACATCGAGCGCGCCCGGGTGCGGCGCAGCGGGCGCGACCTGACGCTGGCGACCTATGGCGGGAGCCTGGGCAAGTGCCTGGCCGCGGCGCAGCAGCTCGCCGACGAGGGCATAGACGCCGAGGTGATCGACCTGCGCGTGCTGCGACCGCTCGATTCTGCGACCGTGATCGCCTCGCTGCGCAAGACCCACCGGCTCGTGATCGTCGACGAGGGCTGGAAGAGCGGCTCGATCTCGGCCGAGCTGTCGGCGCGCGTCGCCGAAGAGGCGCTCTACGAGCTCGACGCCCTGGTGCGGCGGGTCTGCTCGCGCGAAGTGCCCGTGCCCTACGCCGCGCACCTGGAGGCGGCCTGCCTGCCCCAGGTGGCCGACATCGTCGCCACCGCGCGCGAGCTCGTGCGGCCCGCCGCCGCGGGGTGAGCAAGCCATGGCCGAATTCCTGATGCCCGCGCTGGGCGCCGACATGGAGACCGGCCGGCTGGTGCAGTGGCTGGTCAGGGAGGGCGACCGCGTGCGGCGCGGCGACGTCGTGGCCGTGGTCGAGACGCACAAGGGTGCGATCGACGTCGAGATCTTCCTCGACGGCGTGATCCGCGACCTGGCGCCGCTGGGGCAAGACATGCCGGTCGGCGCGGTGCTGGCGCAGGTCGTGGCGCCGCAGGCGGCTGAGCCGGCCACAGGCGCGCCGCCCGCCGCCGGGCCGGCCGCCCTGCGCGTCCCTGCCGCACCGCAGCCCGCCGGCACGCCGGAGCGGGCTGCTGCTGCTCGCCCCGGGCCACCGGCCGCAGCCGTGCCGGGTGTCGCTGCCGAGCCGCGCACGGCGCCAGCCGTGGCCACGGCCGCCACCGCGCGCGTCCTGGCCAGTCCGGCCGCGCGCCGACGCGCGCGCGCGCTCGGGCTCGCGCTCGAGGGAATCCGGGGCAGCGGCGCCGGCGGCGTGGTCCGGCTCGCCGACATCGAGCGGGTGGCAGCATCGCAGCCTCAGCCTCAGCCTCAGCCTCAGCCTCAGCCTCAGCCTCAGCCTCAGCCTCAGCCTCAGCCTCCTGCGCCCGCCCTGGCCGGCGAGCACGGAAGCCCACCCGCAGCGGCCGGCGCGCCGCCGTCCGTCCCGCCTCGTCGCGGCTTCGACCCGGCCCAGATGCGCCAGGCCATCGCCGCGGCGATGGGGCGTTCCAAGCGCGAGATCCCGCACTACTACCTCGGCAGCACGGTCGACCTGTCGGCCGCGCTCACCTGGCTCGAGGCCTACAACCGCGAGCGCGAGCCCGAGGCCCGCCTGCTGCCGGCGGCGC
>JBEEPT010000256.1:0-41776 GCA_041190985.1 Pseudomonadota bacterium | reverse complement strand
GATGCCGAGCTGCGCGAGCGCGTCGAGGACGTGGTGCTGAACCGTCGCACGGACTCGACCGAGCGCCTGCTCGAGATCGCCGAGAGCGTCAAGGGCGCGGCCAAGGACGACAGCGCCAAGTACGCCTGGCGCGCGCTGCCGGTGCGCGAGCGCCTCCAGCACGCGCTGGTGCACGGCCAGAACGAGTTCATCACCGAGGACACCGAGGAGATCTGGCAGCAGCTCAAGGCCGACGGCGGGCGCCCGCTGCACGTGATCGAGGGCCCGCTGATGGACGGCATGAACGTGGTCGGCGACCTGTTCGGCCAGGGCAAGATGTTCCTGCCCCAGGTGGTGAAGTCGGCGCGCGTCATGAAGCAGGCGGTGGCCCATCTCGTGCCCTACATCGAGGAGGAGAAGCGCCAGCTCGAGGCCACCGGCGGCGACGTTCGGTCCAAGGGCAAGATCGTGATCGCCACCGTCAAGGGCGATGTGCACGACATCGGCAAGAACATCGTGACCGTGGTCTTGCAGTGCAACAACTTCGACGTCGTCAACATGGGCGTGATGGTGCCCTGCCATGAAATTCTCGCGAAGGCCAAGGAGGTCGGCGCCGACATCGTCGGCCTGTCGGGCCTGATCACGCCCAGCCTGGAGGAGATGCAGTACGTCGCCGCCGAGATGGAGAAGGACCCGTGGTTCCGCGAGCGCGGCATCCCGCTGCTGATCGGCGGTGCGACCTGCTCGCGCGTGCACACTGCGGTCAAGATCGCGCCGCACTACAGCGGCCCGGTGGTCTACGTGCCGGACGCCTCGCGCAGCGTCGCGGTCGCGCAGGGGCTGCTCGGCGAGGGCCGCGACGGCTACCTGGCCGAGCTCGGCGCCGATTACGACAAGGTGCGCCAGCAGCACGCCAGCAAGAAGCAGACGCCGCTGTGGCCGCTGGCCAAGGCGCGCGCCAACAAGACGCCGATCAGCTGGGACGACTATGCGCCGGTGGCGCCGAAGTTCATCGGCCGCCGGGCGTTCAGGAACTTCGACCTCGGCGAGCTCGCCCGCTACATCGACTGGGGTCCCTTCTTCCAGACCTGGGACCTGGCCGGCTCCTATCCCGCCATCCTGGACGATGAAGTCGTCGGCGAGCAGGCCAAGCGCGTCTACGCCGACGCCCAGGCCATGCTGAAGAAGATCGTCGAGGGCCGCTGGCTGACGGCGAACGCCGTCGTGGGCCTGTACCCGGCCAACAGCGTCAACGACGACGACATCGCCTTCTACAGCGACGAAGCGCGCACCCAGGTCGCCATGACCTGGCACGGCCTGCGCCAGCAGGCCGAGAAACAGGAGATCGACGGCGTCATGCGCCCGAGCCGTTGCCTGTCCGACTTCGTCGCACCCCAGTCCAGCGGCGTGGCCGACTACGCGGGCATGTTCGCGGTCACGGCCGGCATCGGCGCCGACAAGCGCGCCGCGGCCTTCGAGGCCGCGCAGGACGACTACAGTGCGATCATGCTCAAGGCCCTGGCCGACCGTCTGGCCGAGGCCTTCGCCGAATGCCTGCACCAGCGCGTGCGCACCGACCTCTGGGGTTACGCTCCGCACGAGGCGCTGGGCAACGAGCAGCTGATCGCCGAGCAGTACCAGGGCATCCGCCCTGCGCCGGGCTATCCGGCCTGCCCGGACCATTCGGCCAAGCGCGACCTGTTCGCGCTGCTGCACTGCGACGAGATCGGCATGGGCCTGACCGAGAGCCTGGCGATGACGCCGGCCGCGAGCGTCAGTGGCTTCTATATCGCCCATCCCGACAGCTGCTACTTCAACGTCGGCAAGATCGGCCGCGACCAGCTGGCCGACATGGCGCAGCGCCGCGGCATGAACGAGGCCGAGCTCGAGCGCCTGCTGGCACCCAATCTGTAAGCCGGCGGCGGGCACGAGCCGCTGCGCAGGGCAGGCCTGGAAGGACGCTGCAGTGTCTGGATGCGGCGCTCAGGCGCTGTCGTCGCGGCCGTACAGGCCGCGCCGGTACTGCATGGCCTCGGCCAGATGCGGCACTGCGATGCTGTCCGAGCCTGCCAGGTCGGCGATGGTGCGCGCCACGCGCAGCGCGCGGTGGGTCGCGCGGCCTGACCAGCCCAGCCGGGTGGCGGCCTTCTGCAGGAACTGGGTCGCCGCGTCGTCGAGCGCGGCGTGGCGCTCCAGCGCGTCGCCCTGCAGCAGCTGGTTGGCGTGGCCCTGGCGTCTTTCGGCACGCTCGCGTGCCGTCAGCACGCGCTCGCGCACGGCGGCGCTGGATTCTCCCGCCGGCGCGCCCAGCAGTTCCTGCGCCGGCAGCGCAGGCACCTCGACCTGCAGGTCGATGCGGTCGAGCAGCGGGCCGCTGAGCCGGCCCTGGTAGCGCGCGATCTGGTCCGGCGTGCAGCGGCAGGCCCTGAGCCGGGAGCCTAGGTGGCCGCAGGGGCAGGGGTTCATCGCCGCGACGAGCTGGAAGCGCGCCGGGAACTCGGTCTGGCGCGCCGCGCGCGAGATCCGGATCTGGCCCGACTCGAGCGGCTCGCGCAGGGCTTCCAGCGCGTTGCGCGGGAATTCGGGCAGCTCGTCGAGAAACAGCACGCCATGGTGCGCGAGCGAGATCTCGCCCGGGCGCGGCGGCGAGCCGCCGCCGACCAGCGCGACCGCGCTGGCCGAGTGGTGCGGCGCGCAGGTCGGACGTCGGCCCCAGTCGCCCAGGCGAAAACGCCCGGCCAGCGAGGCCAGCGCCGCCGACTCCAGCGCCTCCTCGTCGCGCAGCGCCGGCAGCAGCCCGGCCAGGCGCTGTGCCAGCATGGACTTGCCCGAGCCGGGCGAGCCGACCAGCAGCAGGCTGTGGCTGCCCGCGGCGGCGATCTCGAGCACGCGCCGCGCGCCGGCCTGCCCCTTGACGTCGGCCAGGTCAGGATCCGTGCGCGTCGCCGCGGACGGGGCGGCCTGGACCTGCTGCCAGCCGCCGTCGTCGCCATCGGCCTCGGCCAACGGACTGCCCTCGGGGGCGAACTGGCGCGCCACGTCGAGCAGGTGGCGCGCGCGCCAGACGCGGGCATCGCGCACCAGGGCGGCTTCCTCGGCGCTGTCGGGCGGCAGCACCAGACGGGTCGCGGCGGCCGTGCCGCCCTGGCGCAAGGCCAGTCCCATCGCGAGCGCGCCGCGGATCGGCCGCAGTTCGCCGCCCAGCGACAGCTCGCCGGCAAACTCGTGACCGGCCAGCCGCCCCGCGTCCAGCTGTCCGCTGGCCGCGAGTATGCCGAGCGCGATCGGCAGGTCGAAGCGTCCGGAGTCCTTGGGCAGGTCGGCCGGCGCCAGGTTGACCGTGATGCGCTTGTTGCTCGGGAATTCCAGCCCGGCGTTCTGGATCGCCGAGCGCACGCGTTCGCGCGCCTCCTTGACCTCGGTGTCGGCCAGGCCGACCAGCGTGAAGCTCGGCAGGCCATTGGCCAGATGCACCTCGACCTGCACCGGTCGCGCCTGCAGCCCCACCAAGGTGCGGCTGTGAACCAGAGCCAGACTCATGGCCAATCTCCCTTTTATGGTGCACGATAGCCGGTCGTCCGGTCCTGCGTGCCTGTTTTTAGTGCATGCGTGCCGCAATTCGCACAGCAGCCCCGCCGGGGCGACTTTCCGGGCGGCGGTCTCGGACATCCTACACCGCCGCCGGCAAGTGCGGGCGGCCATGTGTGCCAGTGGTTGGCACGATAATTGCTATGCATGGTTCATCGATTGTCCACCTTGAGGAGCGTTCCATGAAGAAGAGCCTTGTCCCCGTTCTGGCTGCCCTGTCGCTGGCGTCCGCGTTCACCGCGCCGGTTCGCGCTGCCGAAGCGGAATCCGCGCTGTCGTTCAACGCCGGCGCCGTCACCGACTACCGCTACCGCGGCATCTCGCAGAGTCGCCTCAAGCCGGCGCTGCAGGGTGGCGCCGACTACGCCGACAAGAGCGGCTTCTACGTCGGTGCCTGGGGCTCCACCATCAAGTGGATCAAGGACAGCGGCGCCAGCGAGGGCCCGGTCGAGCTCGACCTCTATGGTGGCTACAAGGGCACGGCGGGCGACTTCGGCTACGACGTCGGCTTCCTGCGCTACGAATACGTGAACAACAAGCTGGGCAATGTCCCTGGCTACGTCAACGCCAACACCAACGAGGTCTACGGCGCGCTGAGCTACGGCATCTACACCGCCAAGTACTCACACGCGGTCTCCGACCTGTTCGGCAACGCGAACAGCAAGAACAGCGGCTACCTGGACCTGAGCGCCAGCATCGACCTGGGCGAAGGCTACAGCCTGGTGCCGCATGTCGGTCGCCAGGTCATCAAGAACAATGGCCAGTATTCCTACACCGACTACTCGCTGACGCTGGCCAAGGACTTCGGCAATGGCTTCAGCGCCACCGCCGCCTTGGTCGGCACCAACACCGACGCCTACCGCTACCTGCCCACCGACAAGAACCTGGGCAAGAGCGGCCTGGTGCTGGGCGCCAAGTACAGCTTTTGACCGTTGTCACGAAGAGGAACGAACATGAAACTCATCAGTGCCATCATCAAACCCTTCAAGCTCGACGAGGTGCGCGAGGCGCTCTCGCAGATCGGCGTGCAGGGCATCACTGTGACCGAGGTCAAGGGCTTCGGTCGCCAGAAGGGCCATACCGAGCTCTACCGCGGCGCCGAATACGTCGTCGACTTCCTGCCCAAGGTCAAGATCGAGGCCGCGGTGGCCGACGAACTGGTCGAGCGCGTGATCGAGGCCATCGAGGGCGCGGCACGCACCGGCAAGATTGGCGACGGCAAGATCTTCGTCTTTCCGATCGAGCAGGTCGTGCGCATCCGCACCGGCGAGACCGGGCCCGAGGCGCTCTGATACCCCCATCAACCCTCCGGAGGGACTGAAGATGAAAAAGTCGTTATTGGCCCTGGGTAGCCTGGGCCTGCTGCTGGGGGCGGGTGCCGTTCTCGCCCAGGACGGCAGCGCCGCCGCCGGCGCGGTCGCCCAGGCCGCCGCCGACACCGCTGCAGCCGCCGCCGCAGCGGCCCCCGTGCCCAACAAGGGCGACACCGCCTGGATGATGGTGTCCACCCTGCTGGTGATCCTGATGACCGTGCCCGGCCTGGCGCTGTTCTACGGCGGCCTGGTGCGCAGCAAGAACATGCTGTCGGTGCTGATGCAGGTGATGGTGACCTTCTCGCTGATCGTGGTGCTGTGGTTCCTGTACGGCTACAGCCTGGCGTTCACCGAGGGCGGCTCCTTCATCGGTGGCCTGGACCGCCTGTTCATGAAGGGCATCTGGGACAACGCGGCCGGCAGCTTCGCCAACGCCGCCACGTTCAGCAAGGGCGTCGTGATCCCCGAGATCGTGTTCGCCGCCTTCCAGGCCACCTTCGCGGGCATCACCTGCGCGCTGATCGTCGGCTCCTTCGCCGAGCGCATCAAGTTCTCGGCCGTGCTGCTGTTCTCGGCGCTGTGGTTCACCTTCAGCTACCTGCCGGTCGCGCACATGGTCTGGTTCTGGATGGGGCCTGACGCCTACGCCAGCAAGGCGGTCGTTGACGAGATGAACGGCAAGGCCGGCCTGATCTGGCAGTGGGGCGCGCTGGACTTCGCCGGCGGTACCGTGGTGCACATCAACGCCGCCGTCGCCGGCCTGGTCGGCGCCTTCATGGTCGGCAAGCGCATCGGCTACGGCAAGGAATCGATGGCTCCGCACAGCCTGACCCTGACCATGGTCGGCGCCTCGCTGCTGTGGGTGGGCTGGTTCGGCTTCAACGCCGGATCCGCCCTGGAAGCCAACGGCTTTGCCGCCCTGGCCTTCATCAACACCTTCGCCGCCACCGCTGCCGCCGTGCTGTCCTGGTCGCTGGGCGAGGCGCTGCACCGCGGCAAGGCCTCGATGCTGGGCGCGGCCTCCGGCGCCGTCGCCGGCCTGGTGGCCATCACCCCGGCCGCCGGCAACGTCGGCATCGGTGGCGCGCTGGTGATCGGCCTGCTGTCGGGCTTTGCCGGCCTGTGGGGCGTCAGCGGCCTCAAGAAGCTGCTGGGCGCCGACGATTCGCTCGACGTCTTCGGCGTGCACGGCGTCTGCGGCATCATGGGGGCCCTGCTGACCGGCGTGTTCAACAGCCCGGCCCTGGGCGGCCCCGGCTACGTGGCCGACTGGGTCACTGCCACCGGCATCACCGCCGCCGACTACTCGATCGCCGCCCAGGTCTGGACCCAGGCCAAGGCCGTGCTGCTGACCATCGTCTGGTCGGGCGTGGTCTCCGTGGTCTGCTACAAGATCGTCGACCTGCTGATCGGCCTGCGCGTCAGCGAGGAAGCCGAGCGCGAGGGCCTGGACATCAGCAGCCACGGCGAGACCGCCTACAACCGCTGATCGCTTGCTGGCGCGTCCTGCGCCTGCCCCGTCCGGCTTGTGCCGGGCGGGCTTTTTTTCGTCCGTGCCGCGGCTGGCCCGGGCCCGTTCACAGCGGCGTGCAACAGTGACACAATGATCTCGGCGTGCGGCAGGCGCACAGGACAAGCAAGGAGGCTACCGTGTTGTACCGTTTCAAGTCCAAGGCCAGCGGGGACGTGGTCATGCTGGAGCCCAACGGCAAGCAGGTGCTGGAGATCCTCGGCAAGGATCCTTCCGGTCCCGGCATCATCCTGCCCGAGCAGATGCCGGATGCGGTCAAGGCGCTGCGCGACGCGATCTTCGAGGAAGAGGCCGAGCACCAGCGCGAGGTGCAGGAGGCGCTGGCGCGCGGCGAGGATACTCCCGACCCCAACCGCATCACGCTGCGCGTGCGCGCCACCCCCTTCATCGACCTGCTGCAGCACAGCATGCGCGAGCACACCGAGGTCATCTGGGGCGTCTGAGCCTCGTCTGCCGCGACAAAAAGCAAAGCCCCGGCAAGTGCCGGGGCTTTGGGTTCGCCGGGGCGCGCAGGTCCCGGCGACAAGCGGCCTGGGGCCGGCGCTGGATCAGTCGGCGTACTGGCCGGCGGCGTCGATCACGGTCTTGAGCTTGTTGATCTGGTCGGCGACGAAGGCCTTGTGCTCGGCCGGCTCGATGCGCTTGTCGGTTGCGACGATGGCGCCCAGCGCTTCCTGGTGCTTGATGAACTCGGGGTCCTTGAGCGCGACCTTGAGCGCGTCGTTGAGCTTCTTGGTCACCGCAGGCGGCGTGCCCTTGGGGGCGTAGAGGCCGTGCCAGATCGTGAGGTTGAAGTTCTTCAGCCCCATCTCGGCCAGCGTCGGATAGTCCTTGAGCAGCTTGTTGTGGCTCAGGGGCTTGGCGGTGGTGACGGCAAAGACCTTGACCCGGCCGCCCTCGATCTGGGACGTGGTGTTGGTGGTCTGGTCGCACATGACGTCGACCTGGCCGCCCATCAGCGCGGTCATGGCCGGCGCGGTGCCGCCGAACGGCACCGTGGTCATTGCGGTGCCGAGCTTGAGCGCGCTCTGCCACATCAGGCCGCACAGGTGCGAGGCCGAGCCCAGGCCGGCATGCGCCAGGTTGAGCTTGCCGGAGTTGGCCTTGATATAGTTCTCGAAGTCCCGGTAGGTGTTGGCCGGCAGCTGCGGCTTGCCGATCAGCGTCATCGGCACGTCGTTGACGATGCCTAGGAACTCGAAGTCCTCCAGCGGCTTGTAGTTCAGCTTGCGGTACAGCGCCGGGGCCGAGGCCATGCCGATGTGCGTCAGCAGCAGGGTGTGGCCGTCCGGCGCGGCGCGCGCCACCTTGGCCGTGCCTATGGTGCTGCCGGCACCGGCGGCGTTCTCGATCACGATCGTGGCGCCGCCGAGCGGCTTGCGCAGGGCCTCGGCGAGGTCGCGCGCCACGCGGTCGGTCGGCCCGCCGGCGGTGAAGGGCACCACGATGGTGATGTTCTTGCTCGGGAAGTTCTGGGCCTGCGCGCCGAAGGCGGTGGTCAGGGCCAGCGCCATCAGGGTCATGGATTTCATGTCAGTCTCCTGTTGTGGTGGTACCGGGGCCTGGCCGCTGAGATGCATGCGATGCACGGCTGCTGCGTCGCGCGGGATACCTGGACGCAACTGTGAGCACTCGCAGCAACACACCCCATCTTCAGTAGATTCCCCGAATCTGACGGTCCGCTGACGGACACGCGACTGGCCGGTAGGCCGCGCCGGTGCGAGAATGCCGGACTTTCCGCATCATGTCACCCGCCGATCCCGCCATGTCCGACAAGAAAACCCTGAGCTTGCCCAAGCGCCCGCAACCTGACGCCGGCACGACTGGCCCCGCCGTGCGGCCGGCGCGTCCGGGCAAGCCGCGCCATCCGGGGCCGGGCGGCGCGCGCAGCGAGGCTGGCGGCCAGGAGCGCGCGCCGAGGCCGACTGGCGGATCACAGTCCAAGCCCCGCCAAGGTGGTGCATCTGGTCCGTCCGGCCGTGGCCCGGCTCCCGGAGCGCGCGAGCGGGCTGCGGCGCCTGCCGGCAACAGGCCGGCACGCCCCACTCCGCGCCCCGACAGCCGGTCCGACAGCGAGCCGGTGCGCCTGAACAAGCGCCTGTCCGACCTCGGCCTGTGCTCGCGCCGCGAGGGCGACGACTGGATCGAGCGCGGCTGGGTCAAGGTCAACGGCCAGCTCGCGCAGATGGGCCAGACCGTGACGGCGCTCGACCAGATCGAGGTGGCGCCGCAAGCCACCGCCCAGCAGGGCGCGCGCGTGACCATCCTGCTGCACAAGCCGATCGGCTATGTCAGCGGCCTGCCCGAGGACGGCCACGAGAGCGCCGCCGTGCTGGTGCAGCCGCGCACGCGCTGGAAGGAGGATCGCTCGCCGCGCCGCTTCGAGGCCGGCCACACGCGCGGGCTGGCGCCGGCGGGGCGGCTCGACATCGACTCGACCGGCCTGCTGATCCTGACGCAGGACGGGCGCGTGGCCAAGGCGCTGATCGGCGAGGACTCCGATGTCGAGAAGGAATACCTGGTGCGGGTGCACTGGGCGCCCAACGGCCCCAAGGGCGTGGGCGTGGTGATGCAGAACCCGAAGGCGGTGTTTCCGGCCGAGCGGCTGGAGCTGCTGCGCCACGGCCTGAGCCTGGACGGCCAGGCCCTGCGCCCGGCCCAGGTCGACTGGCAGAACGAAGACCAGCTGCGCTTCGTGCTGAAGGAAGGCAAGAAGCGCCAGATCCGCCGCATGTGCGAGCAGGTCGGCCTGCATGTGGTAGGCCTCAAGCGCATCCGCATCGGCCGCGTCGTGCTCGGCAACCTGCCGCTGGGGCAGTGGCGCTACCTGGGCGAGCACGAGCGGTTCTAAGCTCACCCCAAGGTCTGGTCCAGACTGATCCTCGATCAGGATTTCGTCAAGACCACGTTGGTGCCGTTGGCGTATTGGATCGTAATGGACTGAGCTGTCAGCTTGGACGAGCTGTCGATCGTGTACTTGGTCAGCTGTGTCGACTCCAGAACGTTGGAGGCGTCATATGCCTTTGTGGCGATAGTTACTAAAGCGGTTGTGGCCGTGTCGCTCTCTACGACATAGCTCAGTTGAGTAGAGCCATTGACTGTCGATTTGGTGCTGTTTGTGTAGCGCTTCATGCTGCCTAGAACGCCTGCGTCGCCGACCTTGATCGAAGCAGGCAGGTTGAGCGCCCCGTTGACGACGAGGTAATTGCCACCTTGGGCAGCAGTGCCAAGCGGCAGGTAGTTGGTCGAGTAGTAGTTGACCGTGGTTTCGGAAATCGTGGCTGGGGTGCAGTTCGTGTAGTTGAAGTTGTAAACGGTGGTCGAAGACACTGCCGCCGCGCCCTCGAAGGTCGTGCTGATGTTGGCTGGGCTGCTGGTGAAAGTTGCCGAACCTGTGCATGAATTGCTGGCTGCGATCTTGAAGCTCACAGTCTGACCGGATGCAACCAGTGTCTTGTATGCCGATTCGAGATTGAATGTCAACGATGACGTCGACTGGGGACTGGCGCTATCGCCACCGCCACCTCCACAGGCCACGAGGCCGACCGCCATGGACAAGGCCGTGATTATCTTGATGCTTTTCATGTGAACTTTCTCCCTGGTAAAAATCGGTCAATTGCCGATCCAATGTGATTTTGGCATAAATAGTCTTAAATGGAATATTCCGCTTCGGAATAGAACATCCGGGGCGTGTCCGCGTCCCTCTATCACCCGAAGTACCAAGCCTTGCGCGCCGCCATGGTGGCCGTGCGCAAGGCTGCCGGGTTGACGCAGATCCAGATCGCCGAGCGCCTGCAGGTTGGCCAGTCCTTCATCTCCAAGATGGAGCGCGGCGACAGCTATGTCGATGTCCTGACCTTCGTCGACTGGTGCGCTGCCTGTGGAGTCAGCCCGGGAGAATTGCTGGATCGCCTGCAGGTCGGCGTCACGCAGATCTCTGCCTGAGCGCGCGAGTCAGTCAGGCGGTAAAGGGACGCGGGGGAGGCGGCGGGCGACGATTTCTGCTTGCAGTATGAGGAGTCCGCCGCCTCCCCCGTGTCCCTGCCAGGCAATGCATGTCCCACGGAGCCCAAACTGGGGCCCTTGAAATCCGCCCCGCAGTCGCCACCTGAGCCGACGTAGCCGCAGCGTCGGCCGGCCGTCGGCCGCGCGCGCAGCAACCCTGATTCACGGCTTGTTTCCTTTCGAGAACCATGAGCAAACACACCCACGCTTTCCAGGCCGAAGTGGCCCAACTGCTGCACCTCGTCACGCACTCGCTCTACTCCAACCAGGAAATCTTCCTGCGCGAGCTGGTCTCCAACGCTTCCGACGCCTGCGACAAGCTGCGCTTCGAGGCGCTCGACGACGCTTCGCTGTACGAGGACGCGCCGAATCTCGAGGTGCGCGTGAGCTTCGACCAGGACGCCAAGACGCTGACCATCACCGACAACGGCATCGGCATGAGCGAGTCCGAGGCCATCGCGCACCTCGGCACCATCGCCAAGAGCGGCACCAAGGACTTCATGAGCCGCCTGTCGGGCGACCAGAAGAAGGACGCGCAGCTGATCGGCCAGTTCGGCGTCGGCTTCTATTCCGGCTTCATCGTGGCCGACAAGATCACGGTCGAGTCGCGCCGCGCCGGCCTCAAGGCCGAGGAGGGCGTGCGCTGGGTCAGCGGCGGCACGGGCGACTTCGAGACCGAGGCCATCACCCGCGCGCAGCGCGGCACCAGCGTGATCCTGCACCTGCGCGAGGACGCGACCGAGTACCTGAACCGCTGGAAGCTCAAGCAGATCATCTCCAAGTACTCCGACCACATCAGCCTGCCGATCCTGATGCGCAAGGAGGAGTGGGACGCCGAGAAGAGCGAGTACGTCATCAAGGACGAGTGGGAGGCCGTCAACTCGGCCAGCGCGCTCTGGACCCGTTCCAAGAAGGACATCACGGAAGAACAGTACGCCGAGTTCTACAAGAACATCAGCTACGACAGCGAGGCGCCGCTGGCCTGGAGCCACAACCGCGTCGAGGGCAGCACCGAGTACACCCAGCTGCTCTACATCCCGGCCAAGGCCTCGCAGGACCTGTGGAACCGCGACAAGAAGGCGGGCGTCAAGCTCTACGTCAAGCGCGTCTTCATCATGGACGAGGCCGAGGCGCTGATGCCGACCTACCTGCGCTGGGTCAAGGGCGTGATCGACTCGGCCGACCTGCCGCTCAACGTCAGCCGCGAGCTGCTGCAGGAGAGCCGCGACGTCAAGGCGATCCGCGAGGGCAACACCCGCCGCGTGCTCGCGATGCTGGAAGACCTGGCCAAGAAGGACAAGCTGCCCACTGGCGAGGAATGGGACAATCTGTCCGACGAGGACAAGGCCGAGGCCGAGAAGCACGCCGGCAAGTTCGCCAGCTTCTACGCTGAGTTCGGCGCCGTGCTCAAGGAAGGTCTGGGCGAGGACTTTGGCAACAAGGACCGCATCGCCAAGCTGCTGCGCTTTGCCTCGACCCAGAGCGACGCCGTCAGCGTCACCTTCGCCGACTACAAGGCGCGCATGAAGGAAGGCCAGGAGGCGATCTACTACATCACCGCCGACACACTGGCCGCCGCCAGGAACAGCCCGCAGCTCGAGGTCTTCAAGAAGAAGGGCATCGAGGTGCTGCTGATGAGCGACCGCGTCGATGAGTGGGCGCTGTCCTTCCTCAACGAGTTCGACGGCACGCCGCTGCAGTCGGTCGCCAAGGGCGCGGTCGACCTCGGCAAGCTACAGGACGAGCAGGAGAAGAAGGCCGCCGAGCAGGCCGCCGAAGCCTTCAAGCCGGTGCTCGACAAGCTCAAGGAGGCCTTGAAGGACAAGGCCCAGGACGTGCGCGTGACGACCCGACTGGTCGATTCGCCCGCCTGCCTGGTGGCCGAGGACCACGGCATGAGCACCCAGCTCGCGCGCATGCTCAGGCAGGCCGGCCAGGCGGTGCCCGACATGAAGCCGACGCTGGAGGTCAACGCCGAGCATGCGCTGGTCAGGAAGCTCGAGGGCTCTAGCCATTTCGACGACCTGGCCCATATCCTGTTCGACCAGGCCCTGCTGGCCGAAGGCGGCCTGCCGGACGATCCGGCCGCCTACGTCAAGCGCGTCAACGCGCTGCTGGCCTGATCAGGGCCGACTCGGCCTGGTGGAGGCGCGTGAGCCCTCCACCACCCGCTTGGCATGGCGTGCGACGGTGCGCCAGCGCGCCGTTCGCCCGGAATGTCATCGCCTGATGTCCGCGTTTGGCCCTAAGATGAAAGCCGTTCATGCCGTCGGGGCATGAGCGGTTTTTTTCTTGGGGGCGCTCATGCACAACCAGCTCTCGATCTGGGAACGCTACTGGTCCCTGTCCGTCATCGAGATCAACCTGCTCATATTCGCCAATCTGGTCGGGGCGCTGCTGCTGGGGCTGATCGTCGGCTACGAGCGGGCCTACCACAGCCGCGCGGCCGGCATGCGCACCTACGGCATCGTCTGCATGGCGTCCTGCGCGCTGACCGTGTTTGCGGGCTATCCGGGCTTCTGGTGGGGCATGGCCGACGCGGTGCACCCGCCGATCGATCCGACCCGGGTGGTGCAGGGCGTGGTGACCGGCATCGGCTTCCTGGGCGCGGGCGTCATCATGCGCGATGGCATGAGCATCAGCGGCCTGACGACGGCGGCCTCGATCTGGGCCTCCTCGGCGATCGGCGTGCTGGTCGGCGTGGGCTTCTATTCGGCGGCGATCCTGCTGACGCTGCTGTCGGCCTCGCTGATGATGTGGGGCAGCAAGGTGGAGCTGCGCCTGCCCTCGTTGCCGGCCATCGTGGTTAACCTGAACTTCATCCCGGGCATGGACCCCGACGAGCGTTCGATCAAGGCATCGATGCGCGAATGGGGCTATGCCGTCGCCGAAGGCTCGCTGCACATCGCGAGCCAGCGCCAGCAGGTGAACTGGCAGTTCGTGATGGTCGCGCTGCGCCCGCGCCCGCGCGCGCACACGGTCTCGCTGTTCGAGCTCGCGCGCCTGCTGCGCGGGCTCGACGGCGTCGATGGCCTGCAGCTGACGCACGCGCGCAACTGAGGCCGGTGACTCAGGCGACCAGTGGTGGCTGACGCATGGCCTCGACCTGGTCCCACAGGACGCGGGTCTGCTCCTGCCAGTAGGCTGCCGAGCCGAACCAGGGGAAGTTGGGCGGGAAGATCGGGTCGTTCCAGCGCCGCGCCAGCCAGGCGCTGTAGTGCAGCAGGCGCAGCGTGCGCAGCGGCTCGATCAGCGCGAGCTCGCACCGGTCGAACTCGCGCAGCGTCTCGTAGCCGTCGAGCAGGGCGCCAAGCTGGCGCTGCTGCTGGATCCGGTCGCCGCTGAGCAGCATCCAGAAGTCCTGCACCGCCGGGCCGCTGCGGCTGTCGTCGATGTCGACGAAATGCGGGCCGGCATCCGGGCTCCAGAGGATGTTGCCAGGGTGGCAGTCGCCGTGCAGGCGCAGCGTCGCGACCGGCCCCGCCGGGGCGCAGGCGGCCATCGCGTCACGCGCGAGTTCCAGCGCGGCCTGCGCCGCCTCGCGCCAGCGGCCGGCGGCTTCCAGCGCGACCATGTCGTGCCCGAGCAGCCAGGCCAGCGGCTCGGCGCCGAAGCTCGTGGCATCCAGAGCCGGGCGCTGCACGAAGGGGCGCGTCGCGCCAACCTGGTGGAGGCGCGCCAGCAGGCGCCCGGTCCACTCCAGCACCTCGGGGTCGTCGAGTTCGGGCCGGCGCCCGCCGCGCGACGGACTCACGCTGAACAGGAAGCCGGCGTGGTGGTGCAGGGTGCGGCCCTGCAGCCGCAGCGGGGCGACCAGCGGCACTTCGGCCGCCGCGAGCTCGGCGGCGAAGGCGTGCTCCTCCGCTATCTGCGCCTCGCTCCAGCGCCCGGGCCGGTAGAACTTGAGCACGACCGTGCCGCTGTCCTCCAGGCGCGCCTGGTAGACCCGGTTCTCGTAGGAGTTGAGCGCCTGCAGCCGGCCGTCGCCGCGCAGGCCGGTGCTGTCGAGCGCGTCGAGCACGACGTCGGGCGTGAGGGCGTCGTAGGGATGTTGGGCGGGATCGTCGCTGGCAGGGCTCATGCGGCGATTGTGACCGCGCCACGGCACGCCCGGGGAGGGTGCTGCCACAATCGGCATTTTCCGCACCTTCTCACGCCCATGCAACTGTCCACCCGTGCCGAGTCCATCGCTCCCTTCTACGTCATGCAGGTGGCCAAGCAGGCCGCCGCGATCGAACGCACGCTCGGGCCTGCCGAGCCGCCCATGATCTATCTCAACATTGGCGAGCCGGACTTCAGCGCGCCGCCCCGGGTGCAGGCGGCGGCGCAGGCCGCGATCGCCGCCGGGCAGACCCAGTACACCCCCGCGCTCGGCATCGACGCGCTGCGCCAGCGCATCGCGGGCTGGTACGCGCAGCGCTTCGGCGTCGCGGTCGATGCGGCGCGCATCGTGGTCACGGCCGGTGCGTCCGGGGCGCTGCAGCTCGCCGCGCTGGCCTTCCTCGACGCCGGCGACGAGTGGCTGATGCCCGACCTGTCCTACCCCTGCAACCGCCAGATCCTGGCCGCCATCGGCGCCAGCGCCAGGCTGCTGCCGGCCGGCCCGCAGCAGCGCTACCAGCTCACGGCGGAGCAGGTCGAAAAGGCCTGGGGGCCGCGCACGCGCGGCGTGCTGCTGGCTTCGCCTTCGAATCCGACCGGCACCTCGATCGACCCCGACGAGCTGCGCCGCATCCACGCGGTGGTCAAGGCGCGCGGCGGCGTCACCGTCGTCGACGAGATCTACCTCGGCCTGGGCTACGACGAGCGCTATGCGCAGACCGCGCTCGCGCTCGACGACCAGGTCGTGAGCCTGAACAGCTTCTCCAAGTACTTCGGCATGACCGGCTGGCGCCTGGGCTGGATGGTGCTGCCCGAGGCCGCCGTGGCCGCGGTCGAGCGCCTGCAGCAGAACTTCTTCATCTGCGCCAGCACGATCGCGCAGCACGCGGCGCTGGCCTGCTTCGAGCCCGAGACGCTGGCGCTGTGCGAGAGCCGCCGCGCCGAGTTCCGGTCCCGGCGCGACTACTTCCTGCCGGCGCTGCGCGAGCTCGGCTTCGACGTCCCGGTGCAGCCGGACGGCGCCTTCTACGTCTGGGCCGATGCCAGCCCGCTGTTCGCGCGCCTGGGCGTGCGCGACAGCGCCGGCCTGGTCGAGCTGCTGATGCGGCGCGCCCACCTGGTCGCCACGCCGGGACGCGACTTCTGCGCCGACGATCCCGGCACCCACCTGCGCTTTTCCACCGCGAGCTCGCTGGCGCAGCTGCGCGAGGCGGTCGCGCGGCTGCGCGCGCTGCTGGCCTGAAGGTCTATCATCCGCGCATGTCAGCCCCCGCCCAACAGAAATCCCCGAAGCAGCGCCACGGCGCGCCGCAGGGCCGCGAGCCCGGCCAGCGCGCGCGTGCGCCGGAACAGTCCCTCCAGGAGCAGCTGCCCGAGCTGCGCCCCGGCCAGTCGGTCGAGCTGCTCAAGGAGCTGCACATCCTCACGCGCGAGGGCAAGCTCAACCAGGACACGCGGCGCAAGCTCAAGCAGGTCAACCACCTGCTGCAGTTCATCGAGCCGCTGCTGCAGGAAGCGCTGGCCGCGCGCGGCGACGTCAGCCTGGTCGACCACGGCGCCGGCAAGTCCTACCTCGGCTTCATGCTCTACGACCTGTTCTGCGCGCAGCGCGAGGTCGGCTGGGTCTACGGCGTCGAGACGCGCGCCGAACTGGTCGAGCGTTCGCGCGCGCTGGCCGAGCGGCTGGGCTTCGAGCGCATGCGCTTCGTCGCCACCACGGTGCAGGAGGCCATGACCTCGGAGCAGATCCCGGCCGAGGTCGACGTCGTCACCGCGCTGCACGCCTGCGACACCGCGACCGACGACGCGATCGCCTTCGGCCTGGCGCGCAAGGCGCGCTACATGGTGCTGGTGCCCTGCTGCCAGGCCGAGGTCGCGAGCATGCTGCGCCGGCACAAGGCGCTGAGCCTGTCGCGCACGCCGCTGAGCGAGATCTGGCGCCACCCGCTGCACACGCGCGAGTTCGGCAGCCAGATCACCAACGTGCTGCGCTGCCTCGAGCTCGAGGCGCATGGCTACCAGGTCACCGTGACCGAGCTGGTCGGCTGGGAGCACTCGATGAAGAACGAGCTGATCCTGGCGCGCAAGGTCGGCAACGGCAAGGCCAGCGCGCGCGCGCGGCTGCAGCAGGTGCTCGACGAGCTGGGGCTGCAGGAGCTGCACGCGCGCTTCGGCGCCTGAGCGCCGCTGCGACTGCCCGGCTGGCGCCGGCGTGCTAAGCTGATCCGAAAACAACGCAAGGAGACAAGCATGCCCGCACTGCTGCCCGACGTCGATCCCGACGGCCTGCTGGAATTCTCGGTCGTCTACACCGACCGCGCCCTCAACCACATGTCCCGCCGCTTCCAGGGCGTGATGCGGGACATCTCGGCCATGCTCAAGGAGGCCTACGGCGCCCGCTCGGTCGCGCTGGTGCCGGGCAGCGGCACCTTCGGCATGGAGGCCGTCGCGCGCCAGTTCGCGACCGGCAAGAAGGTGCTCGTGATCCGCAACGGCTGGTTCAGCTACCGCTGGTCGCAGATCTTCGAGGCCGGCTCGATCCCGGCCGAAACCGTGGTGCTCAAGGCGCGCCGGATCGCGGACGAGGCCCGGGCGCCCTGGCTGCCCTGTCCGGTCGAAGAGGTGGTCGCAGCGATCCGCGCGCACCGCCCCGAGCTGGTGTGCGCGCCCCATGTCGAGACTGCATCGGGCATGCTGCTGCCCGACGACTACCTGCGCGCGGTCGCCGACGCGACACACGAGGTCGGCGGCCTGTTCGTGCTCGACTGCATCGCCTCGGGGGCGCTCTGGGTCGACATGCCGGCCTGCGGCGTCGACCTGCTGATCAGCGCGCCGCAGAAGGGCTGGAGCGGCCCTCCCGCCTGCGCCATGGTGATGCTGAGCGAGCGTGCCTGCGCCGCGATCGACGCCACCAGCAGCACCAGCTTCGCCGCCGACCTGAAGAAGTGGCTGCAGATCATGGAGACCTACGAGGCCGGCGGCCATGCCTACCACGCGACCATGCCGACCGACGCGCTGGTGCGGCTGCGCGACGTGATGCAGGAGGCGCGTGACTACGGCTTCGAGCGGCTCAAGCAGGAGCAGCTCGAGCTCGGCCGGCAGGTGCGCGAGCTGCTCGAACGCCGCGGCATCCGCAGCGTCGCGGCGGCCGGCTTCCAGGCGCCGGGCGTGGTCGTGAGCTACACCGACGATCCCGGCATCCAGAACGGCAGCAAGTTCCTGGCGCAGGGCCTGCAGACCGCCGCCGGCGTGCCGCTGCAGTGCGACGAGCCGGCCGGCTTCTCCACCTTCCGCATCGGCCTGTTCGGGCTCGACAAGCTGCACCAGCCCGAGCGCTGCGTCGCGCAGCTCGCGGCGGCGCTGGACCGCATCGGCATCGCGGAGCCGGCTGCCGAGCCGAGCTGAATCCGGTGCCTGGCCCGGCATTGACAGCGCCGGGCGCGCTGCCGAGAATGGTCTGGCAACCGGCCCGCCTCGCGGGCCCGACCAGGGAGGCCAGATGAACCTACCGCCGGGGAGCCGCAGCTGTCTCTACGACAGCGCAGAACTCGAGTCGCTGCTCGACGCCATGGCGCTGCAGGCAGCCAGGCTGCTGCACGGGCGCGACCGCGTCGCGGTGATCGGCATCCTGCGCCGCGGCGCACCGCTGGCCGACCGGCTGGCCGAGCGCCTGGTGCGCGACCACGGACTGGAGCGCCCGCTGCGGCTGGACCTGCAGGTCAAGCGCTACGCCGACGACCTGACCCTGCTGCACCCCGAGACCGAACTGACCGAGCAGGCCCCGCACGCGGCGCTCGACCTGAGCGGCTGGACCCTGCTGCTGGTCGACGACGTGCTCTACACCGGTCATTCGCTGCTCAAGGTGCTGGACTACCTGGCGCGCAAGCAGCCGGCCGAGATCCGCGTCGCCGTGCTGGCCGACCGGGTGGCCGCGACGTTGCCGATCGCCGCCGACGTGGTCGGCGCCAGGCTGCAGATCGCGCCGGCCGGCATCATCGAATGCCACGTGCCGCCCTACGAGGGCGAGTTCCGCATGGAGCTGCTGCAGCCGCAGCGCGCCGGCTGATCTGTGCCGCAGGAGTCGCATGATGTTCAATGACAGACTCGATGCCGCGCGCCAGCTCGCCGGGGCGCTGGAGGCTTACCGCGGCCGCAAGCCGCTGGTGCTCGCGATCCCGCGCGGCGCCGTGCCGATGGCGCGCGCGATCGCGCAGGAGCTCGGCGGCGAGTTCGACGTCGTGCTGGTGCGCAAGCTGCGCTCGCCCTATTCGCCCGAAGTCGCGGTCGGCTCGGTCGACGAGAGCGGCTGGACCTATGTCGCGCCCTACGCGGCATCGCTCGGGGCCGACCAGGACTACATCGCCGCAGAGAAGCACGAGCAGCTCGCGACCATCCAGTCGCGGCGGGCGCAGTACACGCCGATCCGCCCGCCGATCGACCCCGAGGGCCGCATCGTGATCGTGGTCGACGACGGCCTGGCCACCGGCGCGACCATGATCGCCGCGCTGCACAGCCTGCGCCACCGCAAGCCGGCCCGGCTGGTCTGCGCGGTGCCGGTGGCGGCGCCCGACTCGCTCGAGCGCGTCCGGCCGCTGGCGGACGAGGTGGTCTGCCTGCTCACGCCCGAGGGGTTCCTGGCCGTCGGGCAGTTCTACCGCGTCTTCGACCAGGTCGAGGACGAGGAGGTGATCGCGCTGCTCGGCGGCTGAAGACGGTGCAGGCTCAGGGCCGCTGCGCGCACAGGTGGCGCTGCAGCCAGTCGGCGGCCAGCGTGGCGACGGCCTCCAGCGTGCCGGGCTCCTCGAACAGGTGGGTCGCGCCCGGCACCACCCTGAGCTCGCGCTCGCAGCACAGCAGCGCCTCGGCCTGGCGGTTGAGCTCCAGCACCTCGGGATCGTGCCCGCCCACGATCAGCAGCGTCGGGCAGCGCACCTGGCCGAGCGCCGCGGCGCCGGCCAGGTCGGGGCGGCCGCCGCGCGAGACCACCGCGCTGCAGCCCGCTCCCAGCGCGGCAGCGGCCTGCAGCGCAGCGGCCGCGCCGGTGCTGGCGCCGAAGTAGCCCAGCGGCAGCGCTCGGGTCGCCTCCTGACCCTCCAGCCAGCGCGTCGCCGCGAGCAGGCGGCGCGCGAGCAGCGGGATGTCGAAGCGGGTGCTGTAGTCGAGGTCCTCCTCCGGGGTCAGCAGGTCCAGCAGCAGCGTGCCGAGGCCGCGCCCGCGCAGGATCCGCGCGACGTAGTTGTTGCGCGGGCTGTGCCGGCTGCTGCCGCTGCCGTGCGCGAACAACACGATGCCACTGGGGTCGGTGGGCAGCTCCAGCATGCCTTCGAGCTGGACCTGGTCGACCGGGATGCAGGCCAGTTGTTCTAGCGGCTGATTCATGGGGCCTCTCCTCGGCGGGGCAGTTCGGGGGGGATGCGCAGCACGGCGGCGCCCTGGAAGCGGCCTGAGCGCAGGGCGCCCAGCGCCTCGTTGGCCTGCTCGAGCGGGTAGACATGGACCTCGGTGCGCAAGGGATGGCGCTGCACGAAGTCGAAGAACTCGTCGCCGTCGCGCCGCGTCAGGTTGGCGACCGAGCGCAGGCTGCGCTCGCCCCAGAGCCAGGCGTAGGGGAAGGACGGGATGTCGCTCATGTGGATGCCGGCGCAGACCACGCAGCCGCCCTTGTCCACGTGGCGCAGCGCCACCGGCACCAGGGCACCGACCGGCGCGAAGATCAGCGCGGCGTCGAGCGGCCCGGGCGGCTGCTCGTCCGAGCCGCCGGCCCAGCTCGCGCCGAGGCTGCGCGCGAACTCCTGGCTGGCGCGGTCGCCGGGCCGGGTCAGCGCGTAGACCTCGCGGCCCTGCTGGCGCGCGACCTGGGTGATCAGGTGGGCCGCCGCGCCGAAGCCGTAGACGCCCAGGCGCGCGGGCTCGCCCGCCAGACGCAGCGCCCGGTAGCCGATCAGCCCGGCGCAGAGCAGCGGCGCGAGATGCTCGGCCGGCGCATCCTGCGGCAGGGCGAAGCAGTAGCGGGCATCGGCCAGGGTGTATTCGGCGTAGCCGCCGTCGAGCTGGTAGCCGGTGAAGCGGGCCTGCTCGCACAGGTTCTCGCGTCCGCTGCGGCAGTGGCGGCAGCTGCCGCAGGTCCAGCCCAGCCAGGGCACGCCGACGCGCTGGCCCAGGCGCCAGCCGCAGACGTCGGCGCCCAGCGCAGCGACCGTGCCGACGATCTCGTGTCCCGGCACCACGGGCAGCTGCGGCTTGGACAGTTCGCCGTCGACGAGGTGCAGGTCGGTGCGGCAGACGCCGCAGGCCTGCACCGCGATCAGCAGCTGGCCCGGCCCCGGTGCCGGCACGGGCAGCCGGCGCAGCTGCAGCGGCTGGCCCGCTTGCTCCAGCACCATCGCGCGCATGAATTGCATGGTGGCCATCCTGTCCGGTCTCGATGCTGCGCGGGCTCAGGCGTTCTTGCCCGCCTTCTTGGCGGCCGCCTTCTCCGCCGCGCGCCGCCGGGGTGCGAGCTGGGCCAGCCGGGCGGCGACGCGCGCGTTGACCGAGCCCGGCGCCATGCGCCCCTGGGCGTCGGGGGCGCCAGCCGGCTGGCCGGTCAGCAGCTCGAGCGCCTGGTCGACGTTGCTGACCGCCCAGATCCGGAACCGGCCCTCGCGTGTCGCCTCGACCACCTCCTCGCGCAGCATCAGGTGGCAGACGTTGGCGGCCGGGATCAGCACGCCCTGTTCGCCGCTGAGGCCGCGCGCCGCGCACAGCTCGTAGAAGCCCTCGATCTTCTCGTTGACCCCGCCGATCGGCTGCACCACGCCGAGCTGGTTGACCGAGCCGGTGACGGCCAGGGACTGCCGGATCGGCACGCCCGACAGCGCCGACAGCAGCGCGCAGAGCTCGGCGAGCGAGGCGCTGTCGCCCTCGATGCCGCCGTAGGACTGCTCGAACACCAGGCTGGCCTTGAGCGAGAGCGGCGCGCGCGCGCCGAAGCGCGCCGCCAGGAAGGACGACAGGATCAGCACGCCCTTGGAATGGATCGGCCCGCCCAGCCTGACCTCGCGCTCGATGTCCACCACCTGGCCCTCGCCGGCGCGCACGGTCGCGGTGATGCGCGCCGGGTGGCCGAAGGTGCTGTCGTCGAGCAGCATGACCGCCAAGCCGTTGATCTGGCCGACCTGCAGGCCCGTGCTGTCGATCAGCACCTGGCCGCGCAGCATCGCCTCCTGGTGGCGCAGCCGGATGCGCTCGTTGCGGCGCCGGCGCGCCTGCAGCGCGGCCTCGACATGGCCGCGCTCGATCCAGCTCGACGCGGTCCTGGCAGCGAAATGCTCGGCCTCGCGCATCAGGTCGGTCAGCGGCCGGATGCGCGCGGTCAGGCGTTCGGCGTCCTCGGCCAGCCTGGCCGAATGCTCGATCAGCCGGGCGATCGCGGCGGCGGACAGGGGCCGCAGCCGTTCGCGCCGCGCCAGCGTGGCGATCAGGCGCGCGTAGGCCTGGGTGTTGCCGGGGTCGCGCGCAATCTCGCTCTCGAGGTCGGCGTTGATCTTGAACAGCGCCGGGAACTCGGGGTCGTACTGGCACAGCAGGTAGTAGATCAGGCGCTCGCCCACCAGCACGATCTTGAGGTCGAGCGGCATCGGCTCGGGTTCGAGCTGCACCGTGCTGCTCAGGCCGATCAGGTCGTAGAGCGACTCGATCCGGATCTTGCCGGCTTTGAGGCAGCGCTTGAGGCCTTCCCAGGCGTAGGGCTGGGTCAGCACCTTGAGCGCGTCGAGCACCAGGAAGCCGCCGTTGGCGCGCTGCAGCGCGCCGCTGCGGATCAGCGTGAAGTTGCTCAGCAGCGTGCCCATGTGCGCGATGTGCTCGACGCGCCCGACCAGGTTCTGCAGCGTCGGGTGGTCCTCGTAGATCACGGGCCGCGCGCCGTCGGCGGGGTGCTCGACCAGCAGGTTGACGAGGTAGCGCTGCACCGTGAGCGCGCTCGAGTAGGTCGTGGTCTCGGTGTCGCCCTCGCTGTGGGTGGACTCGCGCAGCGACTCGCCGCTGGCGATGATGTCGGCCAGCACCGCGTCGAGGAAGGCGCAGACCTCGGGCAGGTCGGCGTACTTCGGGCGCAGGTCGTCGATCAGGTGGGTCACGGTCACCTGCAGCGCCTCGCTGCCGGTCTGCTTGAGCCGGGCCTGCAACTCGCGGCGCCAGCGCGGGAAGTCGCTCATGAGCTTGTGCATGCGCTCGTGCAGCGCCTTGATCTGCTCGGCGAGCTCGGCCTGGCGCTCGGGCGGCAGCTTCTCGAACTCGTCCTGCGACATTGTCGCTTCGTGGTCCTCCTTGAGTGGCACGAAGGCGAAGCCGTGCGGCGTCTTGAGCAGGGCGACGCCGTGCTGCACCGATTCGTCGCCCAGGGCCTGGATCGCGGCGAACTCGCGCTGCTTCTCCTCCTCCTGCATGGCCTCGATGCGGCTGCGGTACTCGTCGCTCTGGAACACGGCGGTGATCGCGGGCGTGAGTTCCTCGACGAAGTGCTGCATGTCGTCGCGCAGCCGGGCGCCGCGGCCGCAGGGCAGGCGCAGCAGGGCGGGCTTGCTCGAGTCGGCGAAGTTGTTGACGTAGCACCAGTCCGAGGGGGGCTGGCCCTGGCGGCGCTGCGCCTCGAGCAGCTGCCCGACGATGGCGTGGCGGCCGCTGCCGGCCTCGCCCAGCAGGTAGAGGTTGTAGCCGCCGTGGGGGATGTCGAGGCCGATCTGGATCGCCTCGACGGCGCGGCGGTGGATCTGCGCCGTGTCCAGGTCGCCCAGCTCGGCGCTGCTGGCGATGCCCAGGCTGGCGGGGTCGCAGCGGGTGTGGAGGGCGCTGGGCGCAAGCGGTTCTATGGCCATGGGGTGTCCTTCCTTGTCAGCCGAGCAACTGCTCCGCAGCGACCGGCGGGTAGCCCAGCGCCTGGGCGACGGCCGGGTGGGTCAGCTGGCCCTCGCACACGTTGAGTCCGTCGCGCAGGTGGGCGTCGGCGCGCAGCGCGCCGCGCCAGCCGAGCCGGGCCAGCGCCAGCACATGCGGCAGCGTCGCGTTGTTGAGCGCCAGCGTCGAGGTGCGCGCCACCGCGCCGGGCATGTTGGTGACGGCGTAGTGCAGCACGCCGTCGACGACGAAGGTCGGGTCGGTGTGGGTGGTCGGGCGCGAGGTCTCGAAGCAGCCACCCTGGTCAATCGCGACGTCGACCAGCACGCTGCCGGGCTTCATGCGCGCGACCAGGGTGCGGCCGACCAGCTTGGGCGCCGCCGCGCCGGGCAGCAGCACGCTGCCGATCACGGCGTCGGCGGCCAGCACCTCCTCCTCGATCGCCGCGGCGGTGGCGTGGCGGGTGGCGATGCGGTTGCCCCAGAGGCGGTCGAGCTGGCGCAGCCGCCCGAGGTCGCGGTCCAGTGCCGTCACGCGCGCGCCCATGCCGACGGCGATCTGCAGCGCGTTGCTGCCGACCACGCCCGCGCCCAGGATCGCGAGCCGCGCCGCCGGCACGCCGGGCACGCCGCCGAGCAGCACGCCCTGGCCGCCGCGCGACTTCTCGAGCAGGCAGGCGGCGACCTGGACCGACATGCGGCCGGCGACCTCGCTCATCGGGGCCAGCAGCGGCAGGCCGCCGCCGGGGCCGGTGATGGTCTCGTAGGCGATGCAGACGGCGCCCGAGCGCACCAGGGCCGCCGTCAGCGCGGCGTCGGCGGCGAGGTGCAGGAAGGTGAACAGCACCTGGCCGGGACGCAGCAGCGCGCATTCCTGCGGCTGCGGCTCCTTGACCTTGACCAGCAGCTCGGCCTGGGCGTAGATCTCGGCCGCATCGCCGGCGAGCTGGGCGCCGGCGGCGCGGTAGTGCCCGTCCTCCATGCCGGTGGCCGTGCCGGCGCCGCTCTGCACCAGCACGCGGTGGCCGGCCTCGACCAGCTCGCGCACGCTGGCGGGCGTCAGGCCGACCCGGTGCTCATGGTTCTTGATTTCCTTCGGCACCCCCACGATCATCTCTGCCTCCCGGAGCCTGGGCCCCCGCGATGCGGCGCTGCAGAATCCCGCCCCGCGCCGAGTGGTAACAAGTGGTTAACCTTAAATCTGCGCTAAGTCTGGTGGCTCAGGATGCGATTCGTCAAGGTTGTTCTTGATCGAAATGCAGGAGGCCATCGCCATGAAGAAAGTTTCTCTGTTCGCGCTGCTGTCCGCCGCTGCCATCACGCTGAGCGCCCAGGCGCAGCCGCCCGTCAAGTCCGCGGCCCCGGAGCGCAAGGTCAGCCAGCGCAAGCCGCTGCACCCGCTGGCCGGCTCGCCCGACGCCCGGGCCGAGATCGCCCGGCGCTGAGCGACGCGGCGACCCGGCCGCAGCCGGGGGAGGGGCTGCAGCCGACGGACCGCGGCATGCTCGCTAGAATGGCCCCCCGATACAGATTCAATAGGAAAGTGCCCGTGTCCGACCGTCTGGCGGTGTTGCCGCAGTACCTGCTCCCGAAACGGGCCCTGACCCAGCTGGCGGGAGCGCTGGCGCGGCGCCCGCTGGGCGGCTTCACCCAGTCCAGCATCCGGCGCTTCGTCGCGCGTTACGGCGTTGACATGCGCGAGGCGGCCGAGCCCGACATCACGCGCTACGCCACCTTCAACGACTTCTTCACGCGCGCGCTGAAAGCCGGCGCGCGTCCGCTGGCGCAGGCCGACTTCCTCTGCCCGGTGGACGGCGCGATCAGCCAGTGCGGCCCGATCGAGCGCGACCAGATCTTCCAGGCCAAGGGCCATCGCTACTCGACCACGGCGCTGGTCGGCGGTGACGCCGAACTGGCTGCGAAGTTCGAGGGCGGCGAGTTCGCGACGCTGTACCTGAGCCCGCGCGACTACCACCGCATCCACATGCCCTGTTTCGGCCGGCTGCAGCGCATGATCCATGTGCCGGGCGAGCTGTTCTCGGTCAATCCCACGACCGCGCGCGGCGTGCCGGGCCTGTTCGCGCGCAACGAGCGCGTGGTCTGCGTCTTCGAGGGCCGCTTCGGCCCCTTCGTGCTGGTGCTGGTCGGCGCCACCATCGTCGGCAGCATGGCCACGGTCTGGCACGGCGTGGTCAACCCGCCGCGCTCGCGCCAGGTGCGCGAATGGCGCTACGCCGACCTGCCGATCGCGCTGCAGGCCGGCGAGGAGATGGGCCGCTTCCTGCTCGGCTCCACGGTCGTGATGCTGTTCCCGAAGGACACGCTGCGCTTCAATCCCGACTGGAAGCCGGCGCGCGCGATCCGCATGGGCGAAGCCATGGGCATGCGCGCCGAGCGCCCGTTCACTCCCGCCGCCTGAGCGACCTTCCCTCCAACCGATACCACCGATACCTCAAGCCGCCATGACCACTCTCGGAACCCCCTTGTCGCCCCATGCCACCAAAGTCATGCTGCTCGGCTCCGGCGAGCTGGGCAAGGAAGTGCTGATCGCGCTGCAGCGTCTGGGCGTGGAGACGATCGCGGTCGACCGCTACGACCATGCGCCGGGGCAGCAGGTGGCGCACCACGCGCGCACCATCGCCATGGACGATGCGGCGCAGCTCAAGGCTCTGATCGAGGCCGAGCGGCCCGACCTGGTGGTGCCCGAGATCGAGGCCATCGCCACGCCCGTGCTGCAGGAGCTCGAGGCCGCCGGCACGGTGCGCGTGGTGCCGACGGCGCGCGCCGCGCGCCTGACCATGGACCGCGAGGGCATCCGCCGCCTGGCGGCCGAGACGCTCGGCCTGCCCACCAGTCCCTACCGCTTCTGCGACTCGCTGGCCGAGCTGCAGGCCGCGATCGACGGCGCGGACGGGCAGCCGGGCATAGGCTATCCCTGCATCGCCAAGCCGGTGATGAGCAGCTCGGGCAAGGGCCAGAGCAAGATCGACGGTCCCGCCGACGTGGGGCCGGCCTGGGACCATGCGATGGCCGGCGGCCGGGTCAGCCACGGTCGCGTCATCGTCGAGGGCTTCATCGACTTCGACTACGAGATCACCCTGCTCACCGTGCGCGCGCGCGACGCCGACGGCCAGGTCCGGACCCATTTCTGCGACCCGATCGGGCATGTCCAGGTCGGCGGCGACTATGTCGAGAGCTGGCAGCCGCATCCCATGCACCCGGCGGCGCTGGAGCAGGCGCGCCGCATCGCCCGGCTCATCACCGACAGCCTCGGGCTCGGGCTGCAGGGCGAGCCCGCCGGCCTGGGCCTGTATGGCGTCGAGCTGTTCGTCAAGGGCGAGCAGGTCTGGTTCAGCGAGGTCAGCCCGCGTCCGCACGACACCGGCCTGGTGACGCTGAGCACGCAGTGGCAGAGCGAGTTCGAGCTGCACGCGCGTGCCATCCTCGGCCTGCCGGTCGATGCCTCGCTGCGCAATCCGGGCGCCAGCGCCGTGATCTACGGCGGCGTCGAGGCCGATGGCATCGTGTTCGACGGCGTGGACGAGGCGCTCGCCGTGCCGGGGGCTGATCTGCGCCTGTTCGGCAAGCCGCAGAGCTTCGCCAAGCGCCGCATGGGCGTGGCGCTGGCGCGCGGCGCCGACACCGACGAGGCGCGGGCGCGCGCCAAGCTGGCGGCCTCGAAGGTGCGTCCGCGCCAGGCCTGATCCGGACGGCGGCCCGCGCGGCCCGGGGCAGGGCGGGCCGTCGTCCCGCTACTGGAAGGCCACCTCGGCGAAGCTGCGCAGCTTGCGGCTGTGCAGGTGCTCGATGCCGGCGGCGCGCAGCCGCTCGATCGCGCACAGGCCGATGCGCAGGTGCTGGTCGACGCGCTCGCGGTAGAACTGGTTGGCCATGCCGGGCAGCTTGATCTCGCCGTGCAGCGGCCGGTCGCTCACGCACAGCAGCGTGCCGTAGGGCACCCGGAAGCGGAAGCCGTTGGCCGCGATCGTCGCGCTTTCCATGTCGAGCGCGATCGCGCGCGACTGCGAGAAGCGCCGCTGCGGCAGCTGGTCGGGCAGCAGTTCCCAGTTGCGGTTGTCGGTGCTGGCGACCGTGCCGGTGCGCATGATGCGCTTGACCTCGCCGGGCGCCAGTCCGGTCACGTCGGCCACCGCGCCCTCGAGCGCGAGCTGGATCTCGGCCAGCGCAGGAATCGGCACCCACAGCGGCAGTTCCTCGTCGAGCACATGGTCCTCGCGCACGTAGGCGTGCGCCAGCACGTAGTCGCCGAGCTGCTGGCTGTTGCGCAGGCCGGCGCAGTGGCCCAGCATCAGCCAGGCGTGCGGGCGCAGCACCGCGATGTGGTCGGTGATGGTCTTGGCGTTGCTCGGGCCGACGCCGATGTTGACCATGGTGATGCCGCCGTGTCCTGCCCGCAGCAGGTGGTAGGCCGGCATCTGCGGCAGCCGGGGCGGCGCGACGCCGAGCGCGTCGCCGGCCTCCGGCGGCAGGTCGACGCGCCGCGTCACGACGTTGCCGGGCTCGACGAAGGCGATGTAGTCGCTGGCCGGGTTGGCCATCTCGGTCCGTCCGAGCTTGACGAACTCGTCGATGTAGAACTGGTAGTTGGTGAACAGCACGTAGTTCTGGAACCAGTCCGGCGCGGTGCCGCTGTAGTGGCGCAGGCGCTGCAGCGAGTAGTCGATGCGCGGCGCGGTGAACAGCGCCAGCGGCTGCGGCTCGTGCGGCCCCGGCATGTGGGTGCCGTTGGCGATGCCGTCGTCCATCACCGAGAGGTCGGGCAGGTCGAAGACGTCGCGCAGCCGGGCGCGATGCGCCGCGCTGAGCTCGCCCTCGACATGGTCGTGCTCGGCGAAGGCGAAGTGCACCGGTATCGGCTGGCGGCTGACGGTGACCTCCAGCTCGCCGTCATGGTTGGCCAGCAGCAGGCGGAACTGTTCGCGGTAGTAGTCGGCGAACAGGTCGGGGCGCGTGATCGTGGTCTCGTAGCGGCCGGGGCCGGCGACGAAGCCGTAGCTCAGGCGGCCGTCGCGGTCGAGTTCCTGCGGCAGGGTGCTGTGGCTGACCAGGCGCACCAGCGGGTAGCAGGCGCGCACCCGCTGCGGCCGGGCCTCGGCCGGCGCCGGCGCGCGCACGTAGGCGCGCATGGCTTCGCGCAGGTGTTCGACGGCGTGGCGGTAGATGCGCTGCACCTGCTCCAGCGCCGTGGCGGCGTCGCAAAAGCGCTGCGGAGCGGTAAAGTCGGATCCGTGGGTCATGGGTTCATTATTGCCAATTCGGCCACTCCCAGGAGTTGTCATGTGGGAAATTTCTCCTCCTGCCTTGCCTAACGGCATCAGCATGGGACACGCGGCCGAGGCACTGGCGGCGGCGCTTGGCTGCGGGCTGCTGGTCGGCATCGAGCGCGAGCGCAGCAAGGGTTTCGGCCCCAGCCGGGCGCTGGCCGGGCTGCGCAGCTTCTCGCTCGCCTGCGTCATGGGCACGGTCGCGCAGCTGACGGGCGAGCCGGCGCTGGTTGCGGTCGGCGTGCTGTTCCTGGGCGGGCTTTGCGTCGTCGCGCGGGCGCGCGAGCGCAGCGACGACCCGGGCATCACGACCGAAATCGCGCTGGTGCTGACCTATCTGATCGGGGTGCTCTGCGTGCTGAGCCTGCCGCTGGCGGCCGCGGTCTCGGTGGCGCAGACCGGCATGCTGTTCGCGCGCGAGCGGCTGCATGCCTTCGCGCGCCACTGGCTGCGCCCGGCCGAGGTGCGCGACGGCATCATCCTCGCGGCGCTGGTGCTGGTCGCGCTGCCCCTGATGCCCGACCGGCCGTTCTGGGGCAAGATGCTCAACCCGCACCTGATCGTGCAGCTGTTGACGCTGCTGCTCGCGATCCAGTCGCTCGCGCACCTGAGCCGGCGCCTGCTCGCGGCGCGCCAGGCGGTCGCGCTGTCGGCGATCGCCTCGGGCTTCGTCTCGAGCACCGCGACCATCGCCAGCATGGGAATGGCGGTGCGCGAGGGCAGGGCGGATGCCCGTCTGATGGCCGGCGCGGGCCTGCTGTCCTGCGTGGCGACGCTGCTGCAGGCGCTGCTGGTGGCGCTGGCGGTGCAGCCGGCCTGGCTGCGCATTCTGGTCCTGCCCGCGCTGGCGGGCACGCTGGTCGCGCTGGCCTGGGGCTGGTGGCTGATACGAAGCGTCCCGATCGACGGCGAAGGCGCGCGCGCGGGCCACGCGCCAGCCGAGGCACCGGGCGCGGCCGAGCATGGGCGCGAGACCGACCGCATGTTCAGCCTGCGCGGCGCCGCCATCGTGGCGGCCCTGCTGACCGGCGTGCAGGCGCTGGTCTGGGCGCTGGAGCTCTGGCTCGGCGATGCGGGCGCGCTGGCAGGCACGCTGCTGGCCTCGCTCTTCGACCTGCATTCTTCCCTGGCGGCGGCGCTTGCGCCGGCGCCGCCGCAGTCCGACGGCCGGGTGCTCGAGACCGTCATGCTCGCGGTCACGGTGCACGCCTTCAGCAAGTCGGCCACCGCGGTGTTTTCCGGCGGCTGGCGCTACCTGGCCTGGGTCGCGCCCGGCGTGCTGGCCCACACGGTGGCCTGTGTCGCGGGGCTGGCCTTCTTCCTCTGATTCTGATCGATCAGTCGGGCGTGCGCGGCGCGACTGGCTCGCGCATGGTCACGAACTCCTCGGCTGCGGTCGGGTGGATGCCCAGCGTGGCATCGAACACCGCCTTGGTCGCGCCGGCCTTGAGCGCGACCGCGAAACCCTGGACGATCTCGCCGGCCTCGGCGCCCACCATGTGCAGGCCGACCACGCGGTCGCTCGCGGCGTCGACCACCAGCTTCATCAACGTGCGTTCGCGGCTGCCGCTGAGCGTGTGCTTGAGCGCCCTGAACTCGGAGCGGTACACCTGCACCTGCTCGTAGCGCTCGCGCGCCTGGCCCTCGGTCAGGCCGACGGTTGCGACGTTGGGGTGGGTGAAGACCGCAGTCGGCACCAGGTCGTAGTTCATGTCGCGCGCTGTCTTGCCGGGCGCCGGGCCGAACAGATGGTCGATCAGCTTCATCGCCTCGCCCAGCGCCACCGGCGTGAGCTGCACGCGTGCGGTCACGTCGCCGAGCGCGTAGACCGAGGGCACGTTGGTCCGGTAGTCCGCGTCGACCAGGATGGCGCCCTGCGCGTTCTGCGCCACGCCGAGCGCCTCGAGCCCGAGGCCGGCGACCTTGGGTACGCGGCCGGTCGCGTAGAGCGCGGCATCGACCACCAGGTGGTTGCCGTCCTCCAGCGTCACGTGCAGGCCGTCGGCCTCGCGCGCGATCGCCAGCACGCCGGCATTGAGGCGCAGGTCCACGCCGGACTTGCGGATCTCGGCCGCGGCGAAGTGGCGCACCTCGTCGTCGAAGCCGCGCAGGATCTGCTCGCCGCGGTAGAGCTGGGTGACGCTGGCGCTCAGGCCGTTGAAGATCGAGGCGAACTCGCAGGCGATGTAGCCGCCGCCGACCACCAGCAGGCGGCGCGGGAAGGGGTCGAGGTCGAACACCTGGTCGGAGCTGATCACATGCTCGCAGCCCTGGAAATGCGGCACGTGCGGCTGTCCTCCGGCAGCGATCAGGATGTGTCGCGCGCTGTAGCTCTCGTGTCCGGCGCTGCCGTCGGCGTTGAGCGTGGCGATGCCGACGCGGTGCGCGTCCGCCAGCCTGGCGTAGCCGTTGACCAGGGTGACGCCGGCGCCGCGCAGCAAGCCGGCGTAGACGCCGTTGAGGCGCGCGATCTCGCGCGCGCGGTTGGCCTTGAGCGTGTCCCAGTTCAGGCGCGGCGCCTCGCCCTCCCAGCCGTAGCCGGCGGACTCGTGGAAGGCCTCGGCGTAGTGCGCGGCGTAGCTGTAGAGCTTCTTCGGGATGCAGCCCAGGTTGACGCAGGTGCCGCCCAGCCCCTCGGTCCCGAGCGCCTCGGCCAGTGCCACGCGCGCGCCGCGCTGCGCTGCCAGGCGGGCAGCGCGCACGCCGCCGCTGCCGCCGCCTATCACCAACAAGTCGAAATCGTATTGAGTCATCTGTCGTTCTCCTGCCATCTCAGGCTGCATTGTCGCGTCTGGGACATGACCCTGGTGGCGGGTCCGGAAGGGGCGGGCCTGGTCTATGATGTCCCGTATGAAAACGCGAATAAATGGGGTCGCGCTGGCCACGGTCTTCCTGCTCCTGCCCGGCTGGGCGGCCGCGGCCGAGACGGAAGCGGCCGGTGCCACGGTCGTCGGGGAGGACGCCGCTCCGGCGCCGGTGCGCCATTACCTGCTCGGCGCGGCGCTGTCTTCCTCGCGCACCCATGTCGGGCAGGATGGGCGCAGCACGGGACTGCAGCCGGTCTGGGGCTTCTGGGCCGGGCGTTATCGCCTCTCGGGCGGTGGCGCGGCAGCGCTCTGGAACGTGGGGCGGGAAACGGTGGTTGACCCAGGCCTCAGCACGACGCTGCTGCGTGATTCCGACTGGTCGCTGGGCGCCTCGCTGGGTTGGGGCGGCGAGCGCAAATCGGACGACGATGCGCGGCTCCTGGGGGTGCCCGACCTGCGCGCCACCCTGCGCGGCAAGCTCTCGGCCGGCTACGCCTTCGCGCCACGCTGGACGCTCGGGCTGGGCGCCAGCCAGGACCTGCTGGACCGGGGCGGCGGCGGCCAGTACTCGGCCGCGCTGAGCTATCGCCAGCCGCTGTCGCCGTCTGCCTACTGGGATGCCAGCCTGGGCCTGAGCTGGGGCAGCACGACCTATATGCAGGGCCGCTACGGCATTCCTGCCGGTGTCGCTGGTCGCGACGCCTACCTGCTGCAGGGCGGGCTGGAGGGCGCGCAGCTGGGCTGGCGCATCCTGGCGGGCATAGACCACAACTGGGTGGCCTTCGGCGGTGTCAGCCTGTCGCGCCTGGTCGGCGACGCCGCGCGCAGTCCGCTGGTCGGCGAACGCCAGCTCTGGAGCGCCAACGTCGGCATCGCCTACCGGAACTGAGGGCCGGGGCTCAGGCCAGCAGCCGCGCCAGGTAGCGGCCGGTGTGGCTGGCCGGGTTGGCGGCGACCTGCTCGGGCGTGCCGGTGGCGACCACGGTGCCACCGCCCGCGCCACCCTCGGGCCCCATGTCTATGATCCAGTCCGCGGTCTTGATCACGTCCAGGTTGTGCTCGATCACGACGATGGTGTTGCCGGCATCGCGCAGCTGGTGCAGGACTTTCAGCAGCAGCTCGATGTCGCCGAAGTGCAGGCCCGTGGTCGGCTCGTCGAGGATGTAGAGCGTGCGCCCGGTGTCGCGCTTGGACAGCTCCTGCGCCAGCTTGACGCGCTGCGCCTCGCCGCCCGAGAGCGTGGTCGCGCTCTGGCCCAGCCTGACATAGCTCAGGCCGACGTCGAGCAGGGTCTGCAGCTTGCGCTGCAGCGTCGGCACGGCCTGGAAGAACTCGTAGGCCTGCTCGACCGTCAGGTCCAGGATCTGCGCGATGTTCCTGCCCTTGTAGAGCACCTCCAGCGTCTCGCGGTTGTAGCGCTGGCCGTGGCAGATGTCGCAGGGCACGTAGACGTCGGGCAGGAAGTGCATCTCGACCTTGACCACGCCGTCGCCCTGGCAGGCCTCGCAGCGTCCGCCCGCGACGTTGAAGGAGAAGCGCCCCGGGCCGTAGCCGCGCTCGCGCGCGGCCGGCACCTCGGCCATCAGCTCGCGGATGCCGGTGAACAGTCCGGTGTAGGTCGCGGGGTTGCTGCGCGGCGTGCGTCCGATCGGCGACTGGTCGACGTTGATCACCTTGTCGAAATGCTCCAGGCCCTCCACGCCATCGTGCGGCTCGGGCTCGTCGTGCGAGCGGTACAGGTGGCGCGCGACCGCCGCGTAGAGCGTGTCGTTGACCAGCGTGGACTTGCCCGAGCCCGACACGCCGGTGACGCAGGTGAGCAGGCCGACGGGGAAGACCGCCGTCACGTTCCTGAGGTTGTGGCCGCGCGCGCCCGCGACGCGCAGCGTCTGCAGTCCGCCGCTGCCGGGCGCCGGTTCGGTCCTGGCGCGCTCACCCCAGGCAGAGGCGCCGGCCCTGGCGGTCTTTTTCGCCGGCGCCGGGGCGGTGGCCGGCTTTTCGGGCTGCCAGGGCGTGCGGTGCCTGGGCACCTCGATCTTGCGCCTCCCCGTCAGATAGGCGCCGGTGAGCGATTCGGGGTTCGCCATCACCTCGGCGCAGCTGCCCTGCGCGACGATGCGGCCGCCGTGCACGCCCGCGCCCGGGCCCATGTCGATCACGTGGTCGGCGGCGCGGATCATGTCCTCGTCGTGCTCGACCACCAGCACGCTGTTGCCGAGGTCGCGCAGGTGCTTGAGCGTTTCGATCAGGCGGTCGTTGTCGCGCTGGTGCAGGCCTATGCTGGGCTCGTCGAGCACGTACATCACGCCGGTCAGGCCGGAGCCGATCTGCGAGGCGAGCCGGATGCGCTGCGCCTCGCCGCCCGAGAGCGTCTCCGCGCTGCGGTCCAGGCTCAGGTAGTTGAGCCCGACGTCGTTGAGGAACTTCAGGCGCGCGGCGATTTCGCGCACCACCTTGTCGGCGATCTCGGCCTTGGCGCCGCGCAGCTGCAGCGCGCGGAACCAGGCCAGCGCCTCGCCCAGCGTGACGCGGCTGATGTCGTAGAGCGCGCGCTTTTGCCCCCCCTCGCCGACGTAGACATGGCGCGCCTCGCGGCGCAGCCGCGTGCCGTGGCAGGCCGTGCAGGTCTGGGTCGCGCGGTAGCGCGCCAGCTCCTCGCGCACCGTGGCCGAGTCGGTCTCGCGCCAGCGGCGCTCGAAGTTGCGGACTATGCCCTCGAAGGGGTGGCTCTTGCTGACCTGCTTGCCGCCCGCCGCGCCGTCCATCGAATAGCGGAAGGCGATCGCCTCCTCGCCCGAGCCGTAGAGCAGCACCTGGCGCACCGCCTCGGGCAGCGACTCCCAGGGCGCTTCGGGGTCGAAGCCGTAGTGCGCCGCCAGGCTCTCGATCATCGCGTAGTAGTAGCCGTTGCGCCGGTCCCAGCCCTTGATCGCGCCGCCCGCCAGGCTCAGGCTGGGGAAGGCGACCACGCGCGCCGGGTCGAACACCTCGGTCTGGCCCAGGCCGTCGCAGGACGGGCAGGCGCCCAGCGGCGAGTTGAACGAGAACAGGCGCGGCTCGAGCTCGCCGAGCGAGTAGCTGCACTGCGCGCAGGCGAAGCGGGCGCTGAACAGGTGCTCGGTGCCGGAATCCATCTCGAGCGCGATCGCCTTGCCGTCGGCGAGCCGCAGCGCCGCCTCGAAGCTCTCGGCCAGGCGCTGCTGCGCGTCCGGTCGCACCTTGAGCCGGTCGACCACGACGTCGAGGTCGTGCTTCTCGTTCCTGGCCAGCGCCGGCATCGCCTCGGCCTCCAGCACCTGGCTGTCGAGCCGGAACCTGACGTAACCCTGCGCCTGCAGCTCGGCCAGCTGGTCGGCGAACTCGCCCTTGCGCCCGCGCGCGATCGGCGCCAGCACCATGAGCCGGGTGTCCTCGGGCAGGGCCAGCACATGGTCGACCATCTGGCTGACCGTCTGCGCCTGCAGCGGCAGCTCATGTTCTGGGCAGTGCGGCGTGCCGGCGCGCGCGTACAGCAGCCGCAGGTAGTCGTGGATCTCGGTCACGGTGCCCACGGTCGAGCGCGGGTTGTGGCTGGTGGCCTTCTGCTCGATCGAGATCGCGGGCGCCAGCCCTTCGATCAGGTCGACGTCGGGCTTGTCCATCAGCTGCAGGAACTGGCGCGCGTAGGCCGACAGGCTCTCGACGTAGCGGCGCTGGCCCTCGGCGTAGAGCGTGTCGAAGGCCAGGCTGGACTTGCCCGAGCCGCTCAACCCGGTGATCACCACCAGCGCGTGCTTGGGGATGTCGAGATCGATGTTCTTGAGGTTGTGCGTGCGCGCGCCGCGCACGCTCAGGCGCGAGTGGATCCAGGCGTCGCGCAGGTAGGCGCCGCTGGCGGGGGCGGGGGCGTGGCCGCTGTCGGCGGCGGGGCGGGGCAGGGGTGCAGTCACTTCAGGTGTCGGGCTTCGACGCCCTCCAAAGGGGCAACCTGTCATGATAGACGCAGCCGGCTGCGCCAGTCCAGCAGCGTTCGAGGCCCGGGCTGCGCGGGCCAAGGCAGGTTTGCTACACTAGGTTCCATGTTCATTCCGCGCAACTCCGGCATGTCTTGCCTGGCCCCGCCCCGTGGCCAGGAGGCCTGGCCTTGGCGCAAGCCATAAGAAGCGCGCAATCCCCGACCGCGTGGCACGCACAGGCTGCCGCGTCCTCGCGCCCCGCCCGGGGCATAGGCTTGAATGAACGACCCGCGCAGCGCGGGCCTTGGGCTGCAGGAGGCTCAATCGTGATCACCGAAACCGAATTCCAGGACCTGGCCCGGCAGGGCTACAACCGCATTCCCCTGGCCGCGGAGGCCTTCGCCGACCTCGAGACCCCGCTTTCGCTCTACCTCAAGCTCGCGGCCGTGCAGGACGGCGGGCGCAACAGCTTCCTGCTCGAGTCCGTCGTCGGCGGCGAGCGCTTCGGTCGCTACAGCTTCATCGGCCTGCCGGCGCGCGTTGCGCTCAAGGCCAGCGGCTTTGGCGCCGAGGCGAAGACCGAGGTGCTGCGCGACGGCGTCGTGGTCGAGACCGCGGCCGGCAACCCGCTCGACTTCATCGAGTCCTACCAGCGCCGCTTCAAGGTCGCGCTGCGTCCCGGCATGCCGCGCTTCTGCGGCGGCCTGGCCGGCTACTTCGGCTACGACACGGTGCGCCACATCGAGAAGAAGCTGGCGCAGTCCTGCCCGCACGACGATATCGGCATGCCCGACATCCACCTGCTGCACTGTGAGGAGCTGGCGGTGATCGACAACCTGTCGGGCAAGCTGCACCTGATGGTCTACGCCGACCCGGCCGAGCCCGAGGCCTACGAGCGCGCGCAGGCCCGCCTGGCCGAGCTCAAGGCGCGCCTGAACGTGCCGGTGCAGGTGCCGCCGGTGCAGCGCATGCCGCACGCGCCCGAGATCCGCCCCTACGCCAAGGCCGACTTCCTGGCCGCGGTCGAGCGCGCCAAGGGCCTGATCCGCGCCGGCGACTTCATGCAGATCGTGATGGGCCAGCGCATCAGCAAGCCCTACGCGCAAAGCCCGCTGAGCCTGTACCGCGCGCTGCGCACGCTCAACCCCAGCCCCTACATGTACTACTACCACCTGGACGATGCCCAGGTGGTGGGCTCCTCGCCCGAGATCCTGGTGCGCCAGGAGAGCACCGCCGAGGGCACCAAGGTCACGATCCGCCCGCTGGCCGGCACGCGCCCGCGCGGCGCCACGACCGAGCTGGACCAGGCGGCCGAGCAGGAGCTGCTGGCCGACCCGAAGGAGCGCGCCGAGCACGTGATGCTGATTGACCTCGCGCGCAACGACATCGGCCGCATCGCCGAGATCGGCAGCGTCAAGGTCACCGAGGCGTTCCAGATCGAGCGCTACAGCCACGTGATGCACATCGTCTCCAACGTCGAGGGCCTGCTCAAGCCCGGCATGAGCAATATGGACGTGCTCAAGGCCAGCTTCCCGGCCGGCACGCTCAGCGGCGCGCCCAAGGTGCACGCGATGGAGCTGATCGACCAGCTCGAGCTGAGCAAGCGCGGTGTCTACGGTGGCGCCTGCGGCTACCTGAGCTACGCGGGCGACATGGACGTCGCGATCGCGATCCGCACCGGCGTGATCAAGGACGGCATGCTGCACGTGGCCGCCGCCGCGGGCGTGGTGGCCGACTCGGTGCCCGAGCTCGAGTGGAAGGAAACCGAACACAAGGCGCGCGCCGTGCTGCGCGCGAGCGAACTGGTCGAGGAGGGCCTGCAATGAGCCGCATCAAGCTCCTGATGGTGGACAACTACGATTCGTTCACCTACAACATCGTGCAGTACTTCGGCGAGCTCGGCGCCGAGGTCGAGGTGTTCCGCAACGACGAGATCACGCTCGAGGGCATTGCCGCGCGCCATCCCGACCGGCTCGTGATCTCGCCCGGGCCCTGCTCGCCGGCCGAGGCCGGCATCTCGGTCGCGGCGATCCGGCACTTCGCCGGCAAGCTGCCGATACTCGGCGTCTGCCTCGGCCACCAGAGCATAGGCGCGGCCTTCGGCGGCAGGATCGTGCGCGCCAAGGAGCTGATGCACGGCAAGACCAGCGTCATCACCACCACGCAGGAGGGCGTGTTCGCCAACCTGCCCCGGCAGTTCACGGTCAACCGCTACCACTCGCTGGCGATCGAGCGCGCGAGCTGCCCCGAGGCGCTCAGGATCACGGCCTGGACCGACGACGGCGAGATCATGGGCGTGCGGCACCGCGAGCTCGCGATCCAGGGCGTGCAGTTCCACCCCGAGTCGATCCTGACCGAGCACGGCCATGCCATGCTCAGGAACTTCCTCGAGCAGGCCTGAGGCGGGAGGGCACCATGGCCGCCTGGGACGGGATCCAGAATCCGGGCTGGTTCGTGCTGGCGGGCCTGCTGCTCAACCTGACGCCCGGCCCCGACCTGCTCTTCATCCTGGGCCACGCGCTGCGGCCCCGGCACGGCGCGGCCAGGGCCGGCGTCGTCGCCACGCTGGGTGTCATCGCGGGCTGCCTGGTGCATGTGCTGATCGCGTCCGCCGGGCTGGGAGCGCTGCTGGCGGCCTCCGCGACCGCCTTCGGCGTGCTCAAGTGGCTGGGCGCGGCCTATCTCGTGTACCTCGGCTGGCGCAGCTGGCGCGCTGCGGCGCAGCCTGCGGATGCCGCATCCACGCCGGTCGCGTCGCCGTCCGCCGCCGCGATCTTCCGCGACGGCCTGCTGACCAACCTGCTCAACCCCAAGGTGGTGCTGTTCTTCCTGGCCTTTCTGCCGCAGTTCATCGCGCCGGACGCCGCCCAGCCGGCGGCGGCGTTCGCCCTGCTGGGGCTGGTGTTCTGCGGCAACAGCCTGCTGGTCTGCCTGCTGTGCGTCTGGGCGGCTGCCTGGGCCGGCAGGCAACTGGCTGGCGTGCTGCCGCGTGCCCGGTCCTGGCTGGACCGCGCCGCCGGCGTCCTCTTCGTCGGCTTCGGCCTCCGGCTGGCCATGTCAGAGTTGCCGGCACGCTGAGCTCCTTCACTCTTTCGGAATCAACATGTCCATCACGCCTCAACAAGCCCTGCAGCGCGTCATCGAGCACCGCGAGATCTTCCACGACGAGATGCTGCAGCTGATGCGCCAGATCATGAGCGGCGAGCTGTCGCCGGTCATGACCGCGGCGCTGATCGCCGGCCTGCGCACCAAGAAGGAGACCATAGGCGAGATCACCGCAGCGGCCCAGGTCATGCGCGAGTTCTCGACCAAGGTCGAGGTCGACGACAAGAGCCGCATGGTCGACATCGTCGGCACCGGCGGCGACGGCGCAAACACCTTCAACATCTCGACCTGCGCGATGTTCGTCGCCGCCGCGGCCGGCGCCAGGATCAGCAAGCACGGCGGGCGCAGCGTCAGCAGCAGTTCCGGCAGCGCCGACGCGATGGAGGCGCTGGGCGTCAACATCAACCTCAAGCCCGGGCAGATCGCGCAATGCATCGCGCAGACCGGCATCGGCTTCATGTTCGCGCCCAACCACCATCCGGCGATGAAGAACGTCGCGCCGGTGCGCAAGGAGCTCGGCGTGCGCACGATCTTCAACATCCTGGGTCCGCTGACCAACCCGGCCAGCGCGCCCAACATCGTGCTCGGCGTGTTCCACCCCGACCTGGTCGGCATCATGGTGCGGGCGCTGCAGCGCCTGGGCGCCGAGCACGCGCTCGTGGTCCACGGCAAGGACGGCCTCGACGAGGTCAGCCTGGGCGCCGCGACCATGGTCGGCGAGCTCAAGGACGGCGAGATCCGCGAGTACGAGATCCATCCCGAGGACTTCGGCCTGCAGATGGTCAGCACGCGCGCGCTGCAGGTCGAGACGCCCGAGGCCTCGCGCGCCATGCTGCTGGACGTGCTCGACGGCCGGCCCGGCCCGGCGCGCGACATCGTGCTGCTCAACGCCGGCGTGGCGCTCTACGCCGCCGATGTCGCCGACAGCATCGCCGCGGGCCTGGAGCTGGCGCGCCAGGCGTTGGACTCCGGCGCGGCCAAGGCCAAGCTCGACCAGCTCGTCACCGTGGCGCACGCTTTAAGCGCGGCCTGAGGCGATGTGGTCCGACCCCGGCAGCTGGATCGCGCTGGGCGTCTCCATGCTGTTCATTGTCGCGGGCATCGTCATGCACCGCGTCTTCATCAAAATCCTCAAGGGCGGCTCGCAGCCGCCCGCATCCGGGAAACCGTCCGATGAGTGACATCCTCAACCGTATCGTGGCGACCAAGCGCGAGGAAATCGCGCTGGCGCTCAAGAAGACCCCGCTGGCCGTGATCCGCGAGGACGCCGAGAGCCGGCTGCTGACGCGCGACTTCGAAGGCGCGCTGCGCGCCAAGATCGCCGCCGGCCTGCCCGGCGTGATCGCCGAGATCAAGAAGGCCAGCCCGTCCAAGGGCGTGATCCGGGAGAACTTCATCCCGGCCGACATCGCGCAGAGCTACGCCGAACACGGCGCGGCCTGCCTCTCGGTGCTGACCGACCGCCAGTATTTCCAGGGGGCGCCCGACTACCTCAAGCAGGCGCGTGCCTCCTGCGACCTGCCGGTGCTGCGCAAGGACTTCATGGTCGATCCCTACCAGGTCTACGAGGCGCGCGCCATGGGCGCCGACTGCATCCTGCTGATCGCCGCCTGCCTGGACGACGCGCAGATGGCCGAGCTGGAGGCGCTCGCGTACAGCCTGAACATGGCGGTGCTGGTCGAGGTGCACGACCGCGCCGAACTGCAGCGCGCGCTCAGGCTCAGGACGCGGCTGGTCGGCATCAACAACCGCGACCTGCGCAGCTTCGAGGTCAGCCTCGACACCACGCTCGGCATGCTGGCCGACGTGCCGTCCGACCGCCTGCTGGTGACCGAGAGTGGCATCCTGAGCCGGGCCGACGTCGACAAGATGCGCGAGCACGGCGTCAACGCCTTCCTGGTCGGCGAGGCCTTCATGCGCGCCCGCGAGCCGGGCGAGGCGCTGGCGCAGCTGTTCGGCCTGGCCGCCTGAAGCGGGTGAGGCGCAGCGCAAGCCTGCCGCTCTGGGACGAGCCGGCGCCCGCCGTTGCCGCTCCGGCGACCGTGGCTGGATCCACATGCCTGGACGCCTGGGCGCCCGAGCGCTGGCCCGCCGCGCCCGACTGGCAGCCGCTGCTGCAGTCCTTCTGGTGCAGCGGGCAGGGACAGGCACTGGCCGCCTTCGTGCGCGCCAGGCTGGAGCAGGGCGCGGTCGTCTATCCGCCGCAGCCGCTGCGCGCGCTCGAGCTCACGCCGCTGAGCGAGGTGCGGGTGGTGATCCTGGGGCAGGATCCCTATCACGGCCCCGGCCAGGCCGAGGGGCTGGCGTTCTCGGTGCCGGACGGCGTCAGGCTGCCGCCCTCGCTGCGCAACATCTTCCAGGAGATCACGCGCGAACTCGGCGGTGCAGTGCCCGCCAGCGGCAGCCTGCAGTCCTGGGCGCGCCGCGGTGTGCTGCTGCTCAACACCTGCCTGACGGTGGAGCAGGGCAGCCCGGCCAGCCACGCGCGCCGCGGCTGGGAGGCGCTGACCGATGCGCTGATCGCCGCCTGCAGCGCGCACGAGGAGCCCAAGGCCTTCCTGCTCTGGGGCGCGCACGCGCAGTCCAAGGCGGCGCTGATAGACGGCAGCCGCCATCTGGTGCTGCAGGCCAACCATCCGTCGCCGCTGTCGGCCCGTCGCGGTCCCCAGCCCTTCATCGGCTGCGGCCACTTCGGACAGCTGCAGCGCTGGCTGGAGAAAAAATCTCAGAAATTTTTTCTCGACTTGTGAAAAAAGCCGGAATCCATGCATAATACGGGTCTTGCCGGAGGGGTGCCCGAGTGGCTAAAGGGGGCAGACTGTAAATCTGTTGGCTTACGCCTACGCTGGTTCGAATCCAGCCTCCTCCACCAGCATACTTGTTGACCACCGGTCGCTTGTGTAAGCGGCCGGTGCGTTGCGGGAGTAGTTCAATGGTAGAACCCCAGCCTTCCAAGCTGATGACGCGGGTTCGATTCCCGTCTCCCGCTCCAATGTGGTTTGCGGTCACGGCAGAGTGATTTTGATAGCGGCTGTCAGGCTGTTATGCCCATGTGGCTCAGTGGTAGAGCACTCCCTTGGTAAGGGAGAGGTCGGCAGTTCGATCCTGCCCATGGGCACCATCCCATTGGTGTGTTGTAATTTCGGCAATTTTCAAATTCGGAGCTGAAAAATGGCAAAGGAAAAATTCGAGCGGACCAAGCCGCACGTCAACGTCGGCACCATCGGTCACGTTGACCACGGCAAGACCAC
>JBEEPT010000255.1:0-14618 GCA_041190985.1 Pseudomonadota bacterium | reverse complement strand
GCCGGCATCCTGGCCAACCTGATCGGCGGCTGGCTGGCCACGCGCTTCGGCATCACGCGCATGCTGACCGTCGGCCTGGTGACGCAGATCACGGGCTTCACGCTGCTGTCGCTGCTGAACCCGGACTGGAGCGCAGCCATGTCGGTGGCCTGGGTGGTGCTGGCGCAGGGCATCTGCGGCGTGGCCAAGGACCTGACCAAGACCTCAGCCAAGTCGGCGATCAAGGTCACGCAGGCGCAGGCCAAGGAGCAGGGCGCGGGCCAGCTGTTCAAGTGGGTGGCCTGGTTCACCGGCAGCAAGAACGCGATGAAGGGCCTGGGCTTCTTCCTCGGCGGCCTGCTGCTGCAGACGCTGGGCTTCCAGGCCTCGCTGTGGGCGATGGCCGGGCTGCTGGCGCTGGTGCTGCTGGGCGTGGCGACCTCGCTGCCGACCATGATGGGCAAGAGCAAGGCGTCCAAGTCGGCCAGGGAGCTGTTTGCCAAGAACGCCGGCATCAATGCGCTGGCCGCCGCGCGCGTGGTGCTGTTCGGCGCGCGCGACGTCTGGTTCGTGGTCGGGCTGCCGGTCTTCCTCTATTCGGTCGGCTGGAACTTCACCGGTGTCGGCACCTTCCTGGCGGCCTGGACCATAGGCTACGGCCTGGTGCAGGCGGCCGCGCCCCAGCTCGTCAGGCGCAGCGCCGACGGCCTGAGCCGCGAGGTGCCGGCGGCGCGCCTGTGGTCGGCGCTGCTCGCGCTGGTGACCATCGGACTCGCGGCCGCGGTCGCGCTCGGTCTGCCGCAGCTCGAATGGATCGTGGTCGGCGGCCTGGGCCTGTTCGGCTTTGCCTTCGCGGTCAACTCCTCGGTCCATTCCTACCTGATCCTGGCCTATGCCGGTTCCGAGAAGGCGGCCGAGGACGTCGGCTTCTACTATGCGGCCAACGCGCTGGGCCGCTTCATCGGCACGCTGCTGTCGGGCCTGCTCTACCAGTGGGGCGGGCTGCTCTATGCGCTGGTCGGCTCGGCCGTCATGCTGGCCATCTGCTGGCTGGTGACGCTGGGCCTGCCGACGGTACGCGCCCAGGCGCAAGGAGTGAGCGCATGAACGAATCCGAAGTCGTCAAGGCGCTGGGCGCGCTGGCGCAGGAGTCGCGCCTGCGCCTGTTCCGCCTGCTGGTCGTGGCCGGGCGCGAGGGCGCGACCCCGGGCCGGATGGGCGAAGCCCTGGGCATCCCGCCGACCTCGATCTCCTTCCACATGAAGGAGCTGGTCAACGCCGGCCTGGTGAGCCAGGAGCGCGACGGCCGGCACATCATCTACCGGGCCCAGGTCGATGCCATGAATGACTTGCTGGGTTTCCTGACCAACAACTGTTGCGGCGGCCAGCCCTGCCTGAATACTCCCATTCCTGTGCAATGCACTTCCTGTTGAGGGCCAGGCGTGAGCGAAATCACCAATAAGCTTTCTTTCCTGGACCGCTACCTGATGTGGTCGAGTACCTCAAGAACCCGCCGAGCCGTGACGAGCTCAAGGTGCTGCTGCTGCGCATGGGCAGCAGCGTGCGCGAGGTATTGCGCCGCAAGGGCACACCCTACGATGAGCTGGACCTGGACCACCCGAAGTGGAGCGACGAGCAGCTGCTCGACTTCATCGATCAGTACCCGATCCTGATCCAGCGCCCGATCGTGGCCACGCCGCTGGGCGTCAGGCTCTGCCGGCCGCCCGAGGCGGTACTCGATATCCTGCCCGATCCCCAGCAGGCACCGTTCACCAAGGAGGATGGCGAGCTGCTCATTGATGCACGGGGACGGCGCCATGTCTAAGTCTGTCAGCAGGCCAGGGGTTCGCTGTGCGGGCGCACTGAAGGCGCCGAGGCCTTGAGGCAGCGCTTCAACAGGACAGCGATTTGACGGTATAAGTCAAAGCCATGGACCCCAATGCCCACGCCCAGAATCCTTCGCAGCAAGACGGGCGGGGGCTGGCAGGGCGGCTGGGCGTCGATCCCCTGCTTGGCCTGTCTAGCGCCGAGGCCCGGCACCGGCTGGAACGCGACGGCCCGAACGAGCTGCTTGCCGAAGCCCAGGTGCCGGCCTTGCGGCACCTGCTGTCGCAGTTCCACGATCCCCTCGTCTATCTGCTGCTGGCGGCGGTCGTCGTCACGCTGGCGGTCTGGTGGCTCGAAGGAGCGGCGGGTTGGCCGGTCGATGCGGTCGTCATCCTCGTCATCGTCTGGCTCAATGCGCTGCTCAGCTTCCTGCAGGAGCTCAGGTCGCAGCGCGCCGCCGCCGCGCTGGCGCGGCTGACGGCGGTGAGCTCGGCCGTGCTGCGAGACGGCGTGCTCCAGCGCGTGCCCAGCGCGGAACTGGTGAACGGCGACCTGCTGCTGCTGTCCGAGGGCGACCAGGTGGGTGCCGATGCCCGCCTGCTGCAGGCCAATGTGCTGCGCGTGCAGGAGGCGTCGCTGACGGGGGAGAGCGAGGCCGTGCTGAAGGATGTCGCAGCGCTGCCAGCCGATACCCCGCTGGCCGAGCGCAGCAACATGGTGTTCAAGGGCACCGCCGTGGTCCAGGGCACCGGCGTGGCGGTGGTCACGGCCACCGGCATGGCGACCCAGATGGGGCGCATCGCCCACCTGCTCGCCACCACGCCCGAGCAGGCCACGCCCTTGCAGAAGGAGGTGCGCCAGATCGGCCGCATGCTCGGGCTGGCCGTGCTGCTGATCGTCCTCGTCGTGGTCGCCGCCGTGCTGCTGACGGCCGAGGTCCGCACGCTCGCCGAGCTCGAGGCGGTGCTGCTGCTGGGCGTGTCGCTGGCGGTCGCCGCCGTGCCCGAGGGCCTGCCGGCCATCCTGTCCCTGGTGCTCGCGATCGGGGTCCAGCGCATGGCCGGCCGCCAGGCCATCGTCAAGAAGCTGTCCTCGGTCGAGACGCTGGGCTCGGCGTCGGTGATCTGCACCGACAAGACCGGCACCCTGACCCGCTCCGAGATGGCGATCGAGAAGGTGCTGACCGCCTCCGGCTGCAGCTGTCCGGAGGGCGTGGGCTACGAGCCGGTGGGGGCGATCCGGCACCAGGGCCAGCCCGTGGAGCCCGGGCCCTTGCACAGCGAACTGGTGCTGATGCTCAGCGGTGGCAGCCTGGCGGGCAATGCCGACCTGCGCCAGCAGGCCGACGGCTCCTGGGTGATCCACGGCGACCCGACCGAGGCCGCCTTCCTGGTCGCCGAGCGCAAGCTCGGCGTGCACGAGCGCCGGCAGCGGCGCTACGAGCGCATCGCCGAGATCCCGTTCAGCTCGCAGCGCAAGATGATGTCGGTGCTGGTGCGCGACCGCGAGCAGGGCGGATCGCGCCTCGTCATCGCCAAGGGCGCGCCCGACGTGCTGCTGCAGCGCTGCACGGCCGCCCGGGTCGGCATGGACGTGGTGACCATGAACGACGCGATCCGCCAGCGCGCGCTGGCCGACGTCGGTGACCTGTCGGATGCAGCGCTGCGCACCCTGTCGGTGGCCTACCGGCCGCTGCGGCCCGACGAGGACGAGCGCTCCGGCGAGGCGCTCGAGCGGGACCTGATCTTCGTCGGCACGGTCGGCATCATCGACCCGCCGCGTCCCGGTGCGGCCGAGGCGATCCGCGAGGCGCAGCGCGCCGGCATCCGCGTCATCATGATCACGGGCGACCACCCGCGCACGGCGGCGCGCATCGCCGCCGATCTCGGCATCGTCGAGGCCGGCGGCGCCACGCTCACCGGCGCCCAGATCGACACGCTCGACGAGGCCGCGCTGAGCGAGGCGGTGCGTTCGACCTCGGTCTACGCGCGGGTCGATCCTGCGCACAAGATGCGCATCGTCGACGCGCTGCAGGCGCAGGGCCATGTGGTCGCGATGACCGGCGACGGCGTCAACGACGCGCCCGCGCTCAAGTTGGCCGACATCGGCGTGGCCATGGGCATCACCGGCACCGAGGTCAGCAAGGAAGCGGGTCACATGATCCTGGCCGACGACAACTTTGCCACCATCGTCGCCGCCGTGCGCGAGGGCCGCGCCATCCTCGACAACATCCGCAAGTTCCTGCGCTACCTGCTGTCGTCGAACATGGGCGAGGTGCTCACGGTGTTCCTGGGCGTGCTCGGCGCGCGCTCGCTGGGACTGATGGACGCGGCCGGCGCCGTCGTGCTGCCGCTGCTGGCGACGCAGATCCTGTGGATCAACCTGGTCACCGACTCGGGGCCGGCGCTGGCCATGGGGGTCGACCCGCAGACCGAGGACGTGATGGGGCGCCGGCCGCGCCGCCCGGAGGAGCACGTGATCGACGCCCGCATGTGGTCGGGTGTGCTGCAGATCGGCCTGGTGATGGCGCTCGCGACGCTGTTCACGCTCGACCTCTGCCTGCCGGGCGGCTGGCTGCAGGGCAAGGGCTCGCTGGAGACCGCGCGCACCATGGCCTTCACGGTGCTGGTGTTCGCGCAGCTGTTCAACGCCTTCAACGCCCGCTCCGAGACCGGCAGCGCCTGGCGCGGCCTGCTGGCCAACCGCTGGCTCTGGGCGGCAACCGGGCTGGGCGTCGTGCTGCAGCTGATGGTGGTGCAACTCGAATTCCTGAACCCGGCCTTCGGCACCGTGCCGCTGCAGGCTGGCCAGTGGCTGCAGTGCGTGGCGATCGCCAGCAGCGTGCTGGTCTACGGCGAGTGCCGCAAGTGGCTTGTCAGGCGCATGGACGGGGTCTAGGATCCTGCAGGGAGGTCTTGAATGGACTATCTGCTGCACCTGCTCAAAGGCGGCTCTGGCAGCCTGGCGGCCTATCTGGCCGCGCATGTGCTGCTGTGCCTGCTGCCGGCCTTCTTCATCGCCGGCGCGATGACGGCGCTGATCCCCAAGGCCAGCATCACGCGCTGGCTCGGACGCAACACGCCAGCCCATCTCTCGTATCCGGCCGCGGCGGCGGCCGGCTCGCTGCTGGCGGTCTGCTCTTGCACCATCGTGCCGCTGTTCGCGGGCATCTACCGCAAGGGCGCCGGCATCGGTCCGGCCGTCACCTTCCTGTTCTTCGCGCCGGCCGGCAACATCATGGCGCTGGCCTATACCGGCAGTATCCTGGGACCGGAATTCGCCGCCGCCCGGCTGCTCTTGTGCCTGCTGTTCGGCGTCGGCATCGGCCTGCTGATGGCCATGATCTTCTGGCGCGACGACGCCCGCCACGATGCCCGGACCGACGCCCTGTTCGCCGGCCAGGCCAGCCTGGGACGGGCGGCCGCCGGCCTGCTGCTGTCCCTGGTCGCGCTGCTGATCGCCGGCACGCTCAAGCTCTGGCCCCTGACCGAGACTTTCGCCACCTTCAGCCTGCCGCTGTCCTGGGCACCAGGCTGGCAGGCGACCCTGTTCGAGTGGGTGCCCTTCGACGCGACGAAGGGCGAGGAGGGCGTGAGCTTCCAGGGTTCGGTGCTGATCGCGCTGCTGCTGCTCATTGCCGCCACTGCCTGGCAAGGCATGGAGGACATCATCGAGGGGCCGAACCGCTGGACCTGGATCACGCTGGGCCTGGCCGCGGCCACCCTGCTGGTCGCCGCGTTGCGCCTGACGCCAGCGGCTGGCGGGCTGGCGGTCGGACTGAGCGGCCGCGTGTTCGCGGTGGCGGCCGCGCTGTGGGCCTGCGGGCATTTCGCGCGCCAGCTCGGTGCCGACGACCGTCAGGCCTGGCTGTGGGAGGCCTGGCGCTTCGTCAAGCAGATCTTCGTGCTGCTGCTGGCGGGAGTCTTCATCGTCGGCATGGTGCGCCAGATCATCCGGCCGGAATGGATCGAGTCGCTGGCCGGCAGCAACACGGTGCTGGCCAGCGCGGTCGCGGTGTTCTTTGGCGTCTTCATGTACTTCCCGACCCTGGTCGAGGTGCCGGTGGCGCGCATGTTCCTCGACCTCGGCATGCACCCCGGCCCGCTGCTGGCCTACCTGATGGCCGATCCCGAGCTGAGCCTGCAGAGCATGCTGATGGTCGCCGCCGTGATCGGGCGTGGCAAGACCGCCGCCTACGTGGGCCTGGTGGCGCTGTTCAGCATCTGCGCCGGCCTGCTGTACGGCGCCTGGGTCGACGGACTGAGATTTTTTTCTCACTGAAGGAGTGACACCATGCTGACCATCAAGATCCTCGGCCCGGGCTGCGCCAACTGCCGCAAGCTCGAGGCCGTCGCGCGCGAGGCCGTCGCCGCAGCCCATGTGCAGGCCGACTTCGTCAAGGTCACCGACATGCAGGACATCCTGGCCTACGACATCCTGCACACGCCGGGCCTGGTCATCAACGAGAAGGTGGTCAGCAGCGCCCGCATCCCGACCGTGGACGAGGTGCGGGGCTGGCTGGCCGGCACGTGAGGCGTCGAGCGGGGCTCAGCTTGCCTGGACGGGGCTGTGAGCCCCAGCAGCCGGTCGATCCCGACGGGCTCCACTTCGCCCAGGGGAACCCCGGCATGGCGTCTGCTGTGTCGGGCGACCCCCCGCTCGATTTCGTGCAGCTCGTTGATCGCACGCTGATGCAGCAGCGCAGATTGTGGAGCGCCGGCCGCCAGGCTGTTGTTGATCACCCAGGCCCAGGGCTCGGTGCCGGCGCGCTTCAGGTCCGCCTGCAGGTTGGCGGCTTCCAGCACGGGAGTGGTCTCGGCCAGCGTGACGATCAGGACCTTGGTCTGCGTGGGATCCTGCAGCTGCATCATCGACGTCGTGAAGCGCACGCCGGTGGCGTCGAGCCTGGCACCCTTGGTCGCCAGCACCTGCTGGCGGTAGCGCTCGGTGACCGTGTGCGGGTCGATCCGGCTCACCGTCAGCTGGTCCAGGCAGCCTTCCAGCGTTTCGGCCAGATGTCCTGCAGGATCCGAGGTGGTCAGGTGGACTGGCAGGCCGCGGTGCGCCAGAGCGACCGCGATGGCCGCCGCCAGCGTGGTCTTGCCCACGCCGCCCTTGCCCATCAGCATCACGAGGCCGTGTCCGTCGGCGGCGATCTCGTCAACCAGCGTGGCCAGCGCCGGAGAGCGGCTCTTCGTGGCCCTTGACTGTCGCATCGGGCAACACCCCGCGCACCGGGCCGACTATGCGATCGCGGTAATGCTGGGTGGCCGCCTGCGGGTCGATTTCCCGCGCGGACAGGTTCGGGACGCTGGGAATGGGGGTGATTTGATTGCCAATGCCTACGCCAAACACCTGGCCCACGTTGGAGGCCGGGTCGGTGCTGAGCAGCAGCACTTGCTTGCCAGTGATGGCAAATCGACGGCGGTCGCACAGGCAATCGAGGTCTTGCCGACGCCACCCTTGCCAGTGAAGAACAGGAAGCGTGGCGGATTCTGGAGAAACAGCATATTCCCTTCCCGGAGAATGGATGGCATTTGAAGCTCCTTGAAACAGGGAGTCGAGCAGGAAGAGCCGTCCTGCTCGACTTCAGGCCTCGGGCGTGGGATCCAGCAGGCTGGATGCCGCGATGATCCCGGCCTGTACCAGCAAGGCTTCGGGGGGGACTTCGTAGCTTTGGCCACGTACCTCGAGCGTGCGGCAATCGTTGTCGCCACATTCGTCGCAGCACTGGCTGCTGCCGGCCCGGGCGCCGATCCAGTCCTCGACCGGCCTGCCGGCGATCCAGATCCGGTTCGACTCGGACGGTCGCTGCAGGAAGGCCGCTTCGTCGAGCTCCCGCATTTCGAGCGACGGGGCGATGCCCATGGGCTCGAGCATCAGCCGCAGGCGCTCGACCGCGCGCCGGACTTCGTCACCGGTGCCCTCGCAGCGCGGGCAGGTGTTGCCTTGCGCGTCGACCAGGCGTTGCCAGACTATTGGCAGGGTTTTCATGGGATCCATCCTTTGCCGTGAGGGGGCGGTGCCCCCGGAGTTCGTGAACCATGGCAGGCCGCGCGCGAGCGCGCGAGTCCCGCCGTCAACCTTCCAGCCGGCCCGAACGGGTGACCGTCCATTGCCGCTCGTGGAAACCTGCCACCGAGGGCCGGTGCGCGATCGAGACCAGCGCGCCGCCGTGTTTCCGGGTCAATCCGAGCAGATTCTCATAGATCTGCTGCTCGGCGGCCGCGTCGAGCGCGCTGGTCGCCTCGTCGGCGAACAGCCAGCGCGGCTTCTTGAGCAGGGCGCGCGCGACCGCCAGCCGCTGCTGCTCGCCGCCCGAGAGCTTCTGGCCCCAGGCGTCCTCGACATCGAGCCGGTCGGCCAGCTGCGCCAGCAGCGCGTCGCGCAGCGCCTGCTGCAGCTCGGCGTCCGCGTAGCGGTCGGCCGGCGCGGGGTAGGCGAGCGCGTCGCGCAGCCTGCCGTTGGGGAAATAGGGGCGCTGCGGCAGGAACATGGCGTCTTGCTCGAAGCCGGTCGGCAGCTCGACGCGGCCGCTCGCGTACGGCCAGATGCCCGCCAGCGTGCGGAACAGCGATGACTTGCCGCAGCCCGATGGGCCCTGCAGCAGCACGCTGTCGCCCGGGCGCAGCGCCAGGCCGGCGCCCTGCAGCAGCACGCGGCCGTCCGGCAGCGAGAGCGTGAGCTCGGCGATGCGCAGCGCATCGCCCTGGCCGGTGCTCAGCAGGCCCTGGCCATTGGCGGCCTTCAGGCTGTCCTCGAAGCCGGTCAGGCGGTCGGTGGTCGCGCGCCAGCGCGCCAGCGCGTCGTAGTTATCGACGAACCAGGACAGCGCGTCCTGCACGCGGCCGAAGGCCGAGGCGATCTGCATCAGCTCGCCGAGCTGGATCGCGCCGCTGAAGAAGCGTGGCGCCGCGACGATGAAGGGGAACACCACCGCCGCCTGGCTAAAAGCCACCGTGAACCAGGTCAGGCGCTTCTGCGCCTTGATCAGGCCCAGGTAGTTCTGCAGCACGGCGCCGAAATGCCGGCTGAGCTGGCTGCGCTCGACCGGCTCGCCGCGGTCGAGCGCGATCGCCTCGCTGTATTCGCGCACCCGCACCAGGTGGTGGCGGAAGTCGGCCTCGCGCTTTTGCTGCGCGAAGTTCAGGCCGATCAGCGGCCGGCCGATGTAGTGCGTCAGCACGCTGCCGGCCAGGGCGTAGATCACCGCCATCCAGACCATGAAGCCCGGGATGTCCCAGTCGCTGCCGTTGAAGGAGAAGCCGAAGCTGCCCGACAGGCCCCAGAGGATGCCGACGAAGCTCGCGAGCGTGACCGCCGCGTTGAGCAGGCCCATGCTCAGGCCCACCGCGGCCGAGGTGAACAGCCCGAGGTCCTCCTGGATGCGCTGGTCCGGGTTGTCGGGCAGGCTGGTGTCCTCGCGCGTGAAGCGCAGCAGTTCGAGCCGGTAGAAGGCGTGCGCACCGAGCCAGCGCTCCGTCACATGCGCCGTCATCCAGGCACGCCAGCGGATCTCCAGCAGCTGGGTCAGGTAGAAGCGGTAGACCGCGATCAGGATGTAGCCGAAGGCCAGCCCGGTGAAGCGCGCGAGCTGCTGCCAGAACACCGCCGCGTCCTTGTTCTGCAGCGCGTCGTAGAACACCCGGTTCCACTCGTTGATCAGCACCAGCATGTAGACCGCGCCCAGGTTGAGCGCCACGATCGCCGCGAGCAGGCCGCGCGCTTTCCATTTTTCCTCGGAGCCGAAGTAGGGCGAGGACAGCGCCCAGGCACGGGTGGCGAAACGGCGGAACTGGCTCAGTTTGTTCGGGATGCTCATTGGCTGGGTGCGGGGTTGGACACGCCGGCGGCGACATGGCCGGAGGGCACGTGGCGCGCGGCGTGCTCGATGTGGCCGGTCTGGTCGTCGAAGAAGAAATCGGGCTCGAACTCGCGCAGGAATTCGCCCTTGGGCAGGCCGCCGAGGAACATCGCCTCGTCGACCGGGATGTTCCAGTCCATCAGGGTGCGGATCGCGCGCTCGTGCGCCGGCGCGCTGCGCGCCGTGACCAGCGCGGTGCGCAGGTGCATATTGGCGGTGCCGGCCTGCTGCAGCCGCTGCAGCGCCTCGAGCAGGGGCTTGAAGGGGCCGCCGGGCAGGGGCTGCTCGGCCTTGGCGGCCTCGTGCTGCTGGAAGGCGCTCAGGCCCTGCGCCTGGTAGACGCGCTCGGCCTCGTCCGAGAACAGCACCGCGTCGCCGTCGAAGGCGATGCGCACCTCGTTCGGGTGCGCGTCGCTGGCGCGCACCGAAGCGGGGTAGACCTGGGCCGCCGGCACGCCGGCGTCGAGCGCGGCGCGCACGTCGCTCAGGTGGGTGGACAGGAACAGGTTGGCGCGCAGCGGGCGCAGGTAGCGCCACGGCGGCTGGCCGCGCGTGAACACGCCGCGCTCGATGCCCAGGCCGTAGTGGCGCGCCGAGCGGAACACCCGCAGTCCCGAGACCGGATCGTTGCGCGACAGGATCACGACCTCGACCCGAGGCTGTCCCGGCTGGTTGAAGGACAGCAGCTTGCGCACCAGGGAAAAAGCGACGCCGGGCGGCGCCGGCTGCTCGAGGCGCTCGAGCTGCAGTTGCATGTAGGCGCGGTCGTCGGCCTGCTCGAAGACGCGGTTCTCCTCCTCGAAGTCGAACAGGGCGCGCGACGAGATGGCGACGACGAGCTGGCCTTCCAGGGTGGCGGGCATGGCATCTCCTCCTTGGGCAGCACCGGGCTGGCGCTATTTCACGAGCTGGTTGAGCTGGATGATGGGCAGCAGCACCGCGAGCACGATCAGCATCACGACCAGGCCCATGACGACGATCAGCAGCGGCTCGAGCAGGGTGGCCAGGCGCAGCGCGCGGCGCTGCACCTCGGCGCTGAGCTGGCCCGCGGCGCGCTGCAGCATGGCCGGCAGCTGTCCGGTCTGCTCGCCCAGGCGGGCGAACATCGCGATCAGGCCGGGGAAGCGCTTCTTCGAGCCCAGCGCGCCGGCCAGCGGCGCGCCCTCGCGCACCAGCACCAGGGCGTCGAGCGCGTCGGCGCGCAGCGCGCGGTTGTGCAGGGTCTCGGCGGCGGTCTGCAGCGCGCGCAGGATGGGCACCCCCGCGCCGGCCAGCATGGCCAGCGTGGCGGCGAAGCGCGCCGCGTTGTAGCCGCGCGCGATGCGCCCGACCAGCGGCAGCTTCAGCCAGGCCGCGTCCATGCGCTCGCGCAGGGCATCGTTGCGGCGCGCCTGCGCCAGCCCCAGGGCGGCGCCCGCGAGCAGCAGCAGCAGCAGCCAGCCCCACTGCCGCACCAGGCCGCTCAGGGCCAGCATGACCACGGTCAGCAGCGGCAGCGCGCGCTTGCTGCCGGCGAAGACGTTGGCGACCTGGGGCACGACGTAGCTCATCAGGAAGGCCACGATCACGACCGCGAACAGGGTCACGATCGCGGGGTAGAGCGCCGCCGAGATCAGCTTGTTGCGCAGCGCCTCGCGCTCCTCGAGGTCGTCCGCCAGGCGCTCGAGCACGGCACCGAGCTGGCCGCCCTGCTCGCCGGCCGCAATCACCGCGGTGTAGCTGGCGTCGAACTCGCGCGGGTACTGCGACAGCGCGCGCGCGAAGGCGGAGCCGGCGTTGACCTCGGCGCGCAGGCTGGCGACCAGGCGCTGCTGCTCGGGCCGGTCGGCCTCGTCGGCCAGCGCGCTGAGCGCGCGCTCCAGCGGCAGGCCCGACGCGACCAGGCCGGCGAGCTGTCGGGTCCAGACCGCCAGGCTGTTGGTGTTGAAGATGCGCTTGCGCCACAGCGTCCGGTTCCAGCCCGTCGCGGCCTGCTGCGCGCTCTCCATGGCCGGCGCCACCTCGAGCGGGATCAGCGCGCGCGCGCGCAGCAGGCTGCGCGCGGCGCGCGCGGTGTCGGCATCGATCAGGCCTTGCTGGTTGCGGCCGTCGGCGTCCAGGGCTTCGTAGCGGTAGGCGGGCATGCTTCGGGTCTCAGGCCGTCGGGTGCGGGAAGGCGGCCGCGTGCGCCGCGGCGGCAATGTCGAGCGAACGCAGGCGCAGCTCGGGGTCGTGGACGTCGCAGACCAGCATCAGCTCGTCGGCCTGGGTCAGCTCGGCCAGATGAGCCAGGCCGGCGCGCACGCTTTCCGGGCCGCCGCATACCTCCGCGGCCAGGAAGTCGCGGATCGCGGCACGCTGCTGGGCCGGCAGGCTGGCCATATAGCCTTCGACCGGCGGCGGCAACCTGCGGCGCTGGTTGGTCAGGATGCCTAGCACCCACTGGTATTTGCTGCTCGCCAGGTAGTCGGCTTCCGCGTCGGTCGGCGCGGCGATCAGCGGCACGCCCACCATCACGTAGGGCCGCTCCAGCATGGCCGAGGGGCGGAACTCGCTGCGGTACAGCTCGAGCGCCTGCAGCAGCAGGCGCGGCGCGAAATGCGAGGCGAAGGCGTAGGGCAGGCCACGCTCGGCCGCCAGCCGGGCCGAGTACAGGCTGGAGCCCAGCAGCCAGATCGGCACCTCGGTGCCGGCGCCGGGCATGGCGAGCAGGCGCTGGCCGGGCCGGGCCGGCGCGAGCAGGCGCTGCAGCTCGGCGACGTCGGCGGGGAAGTCGTCCTCGTGCTCGATGCGGTCACGCCGCAGCGCGCGCAGCGTCAGGCCGTCGGTGCCGGGCGCGCGTCCCAGGCCGAGGTCGATGCGGCCCGGGTAGAGCTCGGCCAGCGTGCCGAAGGCCTCGGCCACGACCAGCGGCGCGTGGTTGGGCAGCATGATGCCGCCCGAGCCGACGCGGATGCGTTCGGTCGCGCCCGCCAGGTGGCCCACCAGCACGGCGGTCGCCGAGCTCGCAATGCCGGGCATGTTGTGGTGCTCGGCCACCCAGTAGCGCGTGAAGCCCAGCGCCTCGGCGTGCTGCGCCGTGCGGCGCGCGGTCGCGAGCGCCTGGGCCACGGTGCCGCCCTCGCGTATGGCGACGAGGTCCAGCATGGACAGGCGGGGGGAAGGCTGGCGGGGCGGCATGGTCATCGTCGGGGATTCTCGGGTTTGGCAGCGCGGCCTGCGCCTGGGCCGTTCAGGCACGAAGCAGGGTCGCGGCCATGAGGCGATTGTAGGGACGGCCGGGATCAGCGGGCCCGCAGCAGGGCGGCAGGATGGTCGGCAAGGGCGGAACGCGCACGCGGAGGCTGGCCTGTCGGTCGCGGCACGGGCGACAATCAGGCTTGCAGCGGCCTTCGCCGCCGCAGGAAGAGTGGGTGCATGACACAGGAATACACGCGAGACCAGGCGCGCATTGCCGTCAATGTCGGCGAGCAGTTCTCGGTCAGCCTGGCCGCCAATCCGACCACCGGCCACGAATGGCAGCCCGCCTTCGATCTGGCGTGGCTCGTGCTGCTCGGGCGCGAATTCACGCCACCGGGATCGGCCCTGGGCGAGGGCGGCAGCGAGCGCTTCCGCTTCCAGGCGCAAGCGGCCGGCACGACGCGGCTGCGCTTCGCCTACCGGCGGCCCTGGGAGTCTGGCGCGCCGGCGGACGAGGCGGAGTTCGAGGTCGCCGTCGCCTGAGCTGCGCCCTGGCGTGAGCTGCCAGCCTCAGTCAAGCTTGAGCTGGCGCTGCTGCACCAGGCGCTGGTAGATCTCGTATTCGGCCTTGATCTGCTCGCCAAACTGCTCGGGCGTGTTGACCGCGATCAGCGATCCGGTGCCCTCGATGCGCTTGCGCACCGCCGGGTCTTCCAGCGCCTTGCGCACGCCGGCGTTGACCTTGTCGACCACCTCGCGCGGCAGGCCCTTGGGGCCGATGATGCCGAAGAAGGCCATGCGGTTGACGCTCTCCAGGCCCACTTCCTTGAAGGTCGGCACGTTGGGCAGCTGCTCGAGCCGGCGGGGCGCCGCGACCACGATCGGAACGAGCTTGCCGGCCTGGATGAAGGGCAGCGCCGAGGGCAGGTTGTCGAAGATCATCTCGACCTGGCCGGCCACGGCGTCGTTGAGCGCCGGGCCCGAGCCGCGGTAGGGAATGTGGGTGATGAAGGTCCGGGTCTGTTCCTTGAACAGCTCCATCTGCAGGTGCAGGACGGAGCCGGCGCCCGAGGACGCATGCGAGTACTTGCCCGGTGCCTTCCTGACCGCGGCGATGAACTCCTGGTAGTTCCTGGCCGGGAAGCTCGGGTGCACCGCCAGCACGTTGGGCGTGGCCGCGATGTTGACGATGGGCGTGAAATCGTTGACCGGGTGGTAGGACAGCTTGGGGTTGATCGCCGGATTGGCGGCCAGGCTGGAGACCGTCGCCACCCCCAGGCTGTAGCCGTCGGGTGCCGCGCGCGCGGTCTCGGCCGCGCCCAGGCTGCCGCCGCCGCCGGCCTTGTTCTCGACCACCACCGTCTGCCCCAGCGCCTTGCCCAGCGGCTCGGCGATGATGCGCGCCACCACGTCGGTGGTGCCGCCGGGTGCGAACGGCACCTGCAGCTTGATCACCTTGTGCGGATAGGCTTGAGCGAGCGCCAGGCTGGAGGCGGACAGGCCCAGACTCAGTAAAAGCAGTTGACGACGTTTCATGCTGCAGTCCCCTCGATGGTTGAAGGCCAGGACGCACCGGGAAATCCCGCGGCGCTGCCCATCAGCTTAGCGCAGAAGCGCCCCGACGCGTCGGGGCGTGGCCGTGTTCAGTCCCGTGTCACCCGCAGCAGCTCCTCGCGGCTGGTGATGCCGTCGCGCACCAGGCGCTCGCCGTCGTCGCGCATCAGCACCATGCCGCCTTGCAGCGCATGGGCGCGGATCTCGCTTTCGGCGGCCTGGCGGTGGACCTGGG
>JBEEPT010000254.1:0-15364 GCA_041190985.1 Pseudomonadota bacterium | reverse complement strand
GCTGGCGGCGGCTCCTCCTCCCTCACCCCCTCCGACACCACCCACACCCACACCGCCGACAGCGTCACCCTCACCACCAGCAGCACGCTGGCCATCGCCGATGCGGTGCATGCGCACACCGCCGACGCGGTGGTGCTCAACACGGCCGCCGCGCTGGCTGTGCAAGACGCAACGCACGCCCACGCGGCCGATGGTCTGGCTCTCACCACCGCGTCAGCCCTGGCGGTGCAAGACGCCACCCACGCCCACCTGGCCGACGCCGTCACCCTCAGCGACTCATCCTCCCCGCAGCTGGCCGTGGCCGATGCCACCCACGCCCACCTGGCCGAAGCCCCCAGCCTGTCGGCGCAGCTGCTGCTCGCCGTGGCCGACGCCGTGCATGCCCACAGCGCCGACAGCCTCTTCATCACCGCCAGCGGTGCCGAGCTCGTGCGGCCGCCGTCGCTGCTGGGAGTGGATACGCGTGCACGGCGCCAGAGCCTGGCGGTCGGGCAGGGCCGCAGGCGCCTCGGCAGCCTGCTCGTGCCGCGCTGACCAGGCCAGCCGCGCCCTCAACCACCACCGCACCTCGAGGCCATCATGCAGACCCAGCTCGTCGCCGGCGAAACCCTGAACTACACCACGAGCCTGAGCGAGTACCCGGCCAGCGCCGGCTGGGTGCTCACGCTGTACCTCAACCCGCGCGCCGGCGGCACTGCGCGCACCGTCACCGGCACCGCTGACGGCAGCTCGCACCTGCTGCAGGCCGACACAGCCACCACGGCCACCTGGGCGGCTGGCTGGTACGCCTGGGAGCTGTGGGTCGCGCTCGGCTCCGAGCGCTACCGGCTCGAAGCCGGCCAGCTGCAGGTGCTGGCCAGCCTCATCGGCGCCGCGGCAGGGCAAGACTCGCGCACCGACGCCGAGCGCGCCCTCGACCTGCTGCGCTCGGCCTGGAACACCTACATCGCCAGCGGCAACTTCGTCACCAGCGAGTACACCATCAACGGCCGCACCATGCGCTATCGCAGCGTCGCCGAGCTGCGCCAGGCGCTGACGGCCTGCGAGCGCGACGTCGCCAACGAGCGCCAGGCCGCGCGCATCGCACAAGGCCTGTCGCCGCGCACCCGCTTCGTCGTGCGCATGTAGCCCCGCCGCGGTGCCGGCCGCGGAACTTTTGGCCCTTTCGAGTTCTGCGCCGGTCGCGACGATGGCGGCATGCCATCGCTGCTCCATCGCATCGCCAGCCGCATCGGCCTCACTACCACCGGTGAGGCGCAGCGCCAGGCGCGGCAGGCAGCTGTCACGGCTGCCCACCGCGTGCAGGCACATGGCGCCCAGCAGCGGCGCTCCCTGCTGGCCGCGCTGAGCACGCACGACGTCGCCTCCTGGACGGCCGACGGCCTGCACATCAACGCCGAGACCTCGGCTGGCCTGGTCACCGCCCGCGCCCGCAGTCGCGACGCCGCGCTCAACAACGGCTACGCCCGCCGCTTCGTCGGCATGGTGCGCGGCAACGTGCTCGGCCCCTACGGTGTGCGCTACCAGGCCCGCGTGCGCACCGCCGCAGGCGATCTGCGCCAGACCACCAACGCCCGCCTGGAGGCCGGCTGGGCCGCCTGGGGCCGCCGCGGTGCGCTCGAAGTCACCGGCCGCTACTCCTGGCTCGACATCCAGCGCCTGGTGCTGCGCCACTGGGCCGTCGACGGCGAGTGCTTCGTGCGCTTCCGCCCCGGCATCGGCCCGCACGCCATCCAGCTGCAGCTGCTGCGCGCAGATGTTGTGCCCGTCAGCCACCAGGCCGACCTGGGTGGTGGCCGTCGCATCCGCCAGGGTGTCGAGATCGACGCCGATGGCCGCGTGCTGGCCTATCACATGCGCCGCGACGACACCACCGTCGACCTGGTCGGCGAATGGGCCGGCGCAAGCCAGCGCCTCGTGCGCGTGCCGGCCGACGAGGTCCTGCACGTCATGCTCGCCGACGAAGTGGGCCAGCTGCGCGGCCTGCCGCCCATGGCCACGGCGCTCAAGCGCATGTACCAGGCCGCCGACTTCGCCAGTGCCGGCCTCAACAAGGCCCGCGAGAGCGCCAAGCGCGGCGGCTGGCTCGTGGCCGACCTCGACGCCGACGGTGCCACCGACCCCACCGTCGACAAGCTCATCGACGGCACCGACGCCGACGGCACCGCCTACGCCAGCCTGCACGACGGCACCTGGGAGAAGACGCCCCCCGGCTACGAGCCCAAGCCCTTCGAGAGCGACTACCCCAACATCGAATACGGCCAGTTCATCAAGGACTGCCTGCGCGACATCGCCAGCGCGCTCGATGTGGCCTACATCACCCTGGGCAACGACCTCGAGGCCGTGAACTACAGCTCCGGCCAGCTCGGCCTGGAGGGCGAGCGCACCATGTGGATGGGGCTGCAGCAGTGGTTCGTCGAGAGTTTCGTGCAGCCCGTGCACGAGCGCTGGCTCACCTATGCGCTGGTGGCCGCGCCCGAGCTCGACAGCCTGGCCTTCGACCGCCTGGCGCTCTATCAGGCCAGCGTGCGCTGGCAGCCGCACCGCTGGCAGCCGCTCGATCTGCTCAAGACCACCGAGGCCCAGCGCAGCCGCATCGAGGCCCGCCTCACCAGCCCGCAGCGCGTCATCACCGAAAGCGGCGACGACCCCGACGAAGTGCTGGCCGAGCTGCGCGAGTGGGCCGAGAAAACGGCCGACATGCCGCCCATGGCAGGCCGGCCGGCGGGCTCGTCGAGCGCCGACCCGTCCGACCCCGCCGACCCCAACAGCACCGCGGCAGCGCGCCAGGCGCTGCGCCTGCGGCTCATCGCCAACGGAGAGGCCTGACGGCCGCGTGACATGAGCACCACCATCCTCGACAAGCCCACCGCGGCCATGGCCGCCGTCCCCGACAACGTGCGCCAGGCCGCCGGCCAGGTGCAGCGCCGCGCCATGCGCTACCAGCGCGACACCATCGACGTCGAAGCCCGCACCGTCGAGCTGGCGTTCGCCTCCACCGAGCCCTACGAGCGCTGGTGGGGCACCGAGGTGCTCGACTGCACCGCTGGCGCCGTCAACCTCGAGCGGCTCAACAACCGCCACCCGCTGCTGCTCAACCACGACCCGTCGATGCAGATCGGCGTCGTCGAGCGCGGCTGGGTCGACAGCGATCGCAAGTGCCGCGCCGTCGTGCGCTTCAGCCGCGGCGCGCTGGGCGACGAGATTTTCCGCGACGTGCAGGACGGCATCCGCGAGCTGGTGTCGGTGGGCTACTCCATCGACGACATGGTGCTCGAAAGCCGCACCGACGACCAGTCCACCTACCGAGTCACCCGCTGGACGCCCTACGAGGTGTCCATCGTTTCCGTGCCGGCCGACACCACTGTCGGCGTCGGCCGCTCCATGGCCGCCGAGGCCATCCCCGCTCAACTGAAGGAGATTCCCGTGAGCGACACCACCACCGCCGCCCCGGCAGCCACGCAGCCGGACATCCGCGTCATCGAAGACAACGGCCGCCGTGCCGAGCGCGAGCGCATCCAGGCCATCCGCGCCATGGGCCATGCCCACCACCTGGCGGCCGAGGCCGACAAGGCCATCGCCGACGGTGTCGGCCTGGACGCCTTCCGCGCCCTGGTGCTCGACAAGCTCGTCGAGCGCGGCCAGCTCAAGCCCGCCGTGCAGTCGCCGGCCATCGGCATGAGCGAGAAGGAAGTCAAGCGCTACAGCGTCACGCGCCTGATGTACGCCCTGCTCGAGCCCGGCGACAAGCGCGCCCAGGAGCTGGCCGCCTTCGAGCTGGAGTGCAGCATCTCGGCCCGCCAGGTCATGCCGGTCGACGAGACCCGCCACCTCGGCAACCAGCGCGCCAGCGGCGCCTCGGTTCCCTGGGACGTCATCGCCGCTCCGCTGGTGTTCGACCGCACCGCCGCTGCCGAAGCGGCCGCGCTGCTGGCCCGCGCCGGCCGTCACGGCCAGCAGCGTGACCTGACCGTCGGCAGCGCCACCGCCGCCGGCAACCTGGTCGCCACCAACCTGCTGGCCAGCAGCTTCATCGAGCTGTTGCGTGCCCGCATGATGGTCGCCAACATGGGCGGCACCATCCTCGACGGCCTGGTCGGCAACGTCGCCATTCCGTCGCAGACGGCCGGCGCGTCCACCTACTGGGTGGCAGAAGGCAGCGCGGTCACCGAGAGCGAGCTCACCACCGGCCAGGTCACCCTGAGCCCGAAGACGGTGGGCATGTTCACCGACTACAGCCGCCGCACGCTGCTGCAGACCACCCCGGCCATCGAGGCGCTGGTGCGGGCCGACCTGGCCGCCGGCATCGCCGTCGAGATCGACCGCGCCGCGCTGCACGGCAGCGGCAGCTCGGGCCAGCCCACCGGCCTGGCCGCCACGGCCGGCATCGGCAGCGTGGCCGGCGGCACCAACGGCGCCGCGCCCACCTACCTCAACATGATCTCGCTGGAAGAGCAGGTCGCCATCGCCAACGCCGACGTGGGCAACATGGGGTTCCTCACGAACGCCAAGATGCGCGCCCAGCTGCGCGGCACGCAGCAGTTCGCCAGCACCAACGGGGTGCCGGTCTGGGGTGCCGACAACACCGTGCTGGGCTACCGCGCCGGCGTCAGCAACAACGTCAGCAGCGCGCTCACCAAGGGCAGCAGCTCGGGCGTGTGCTCGGCCATCTTCTTCGGCAACTGGGCCGACCTGCTCATCGGCATGTGGGGCGGCCTCGACCTGATCCTCGACACCTCGGTGCTGGCCACCTCCGGCGGCCGCCGCCTGGTGGCGCTGCAGGACGTGTCGGTGGCTGCGCGGCGTGCGGCCTCCTTCGCCGCCATGCTCGACGCGCTGCGCACCTGATCGCAAGGGACTGAAGCACCATGAAGCTGCTCATCACCCACGCCTGCGCGGCGCCCACCATGGACGGGCCGGCGCACTACGACGCCAACACCGTCGCCGAGTTCGAGACCGACGTCGCGCACGCCATCGTGGCGGCCGGCAAGGCCTTGTACATCGAGCCCAAGGACGACCGCAGCCGCACCAAGGTGGCCACGGCGTCCGAGGCGCGCATCGAGGCTGTGCGCTCGGCCATGAAGGCCGCCAGCAAGGCAGCCAAGAAGGCCGCCGCCGGCGACGCTGACCCCGACCCCGCGGCTGGCTGACCCGCCCACCTGCAACCAGGCCGCACCGCCATGGCGTTCGCCGAATCGTTCACCCCGTACCTCGTCGACTTCGGCGTCGACGGCACGCTGGCCGGCGAGCCGGTTCGCGTGCTGTTCGATGCGCCGGTCGTCAACGAGCTGGGCGACATCGGCGTCATGGCGGCGCAGCCGCAGGTCATCATCGCCACGGCCAGCCTGCCGGTTGGCGCCTACGGCTCCACGCTCGTGGTGCCGGCCGGCACCTTCACCGTGCGCGAGGTCGAGTCCGATGGCACCGGCCTGTCGCTGGTGCGGCTGAGCCGGGCGGCATGAGGCGGCAGCCATGAGCAGCCAGTTCCTCGCCATCCGCGACGCCGTCAAGGCCGCGCTGCTGCAGACCCCTGCACTGGCCTCCGGCCACGTGCTGGCCGGCCGCGAAGTGCCGCTGCCGACCGAGCACACGCAGGGCATCCGCGTGTCGCTCATGCGCAGCCGCGGCGAGCTGGTCGCCCTGTACGGCGCAGCGCGCCAGTGGCAGACGCCGGTCATCGTGCACCTGCTCGCACGTGCCGCGGCCGGCGTCGACGCCGAGACCGCTGTCGACTCGCTGCTCGCCAGCACCTACGCCAGGCTCGACGCCATGGCGCCACCTCCGGGGGCCGTGTCCGTGACGCTCGACCCCGACATCCGCTGGGCCGTCGATGAGGCCGACCAGTCGGTCGTCACCGTGACCCTCGCCCTCATCGTCACCCACATCACCACCACCTCCACCCTGGAGTAACTCGGAGTACTCACCATGGCCTACAACTTCCCGGAAGGCACGCGCCTTTACTACTCGTCGACCTTCGCGTCGGCCAAGACCATCAGCGCCGTCACGAACGCCGACCCCGCCGTCGCCACCTCGGTCGCGCACGGCTACGTCGACAACGACATCGTGCTCATCGACAGCGGCTGGGAAGACGCCGACGACAGCCTCTTCAAGGTCGACCAGCAGTCGGCCGACACCTTCCAGCTGCTCGGCCTGAACAGCACCAACACCACGTTCTTCCCCTCGGGCAGCGGCACCGGCACGGCGCAGCTGGTCTCCTCGTGGGTCGAGATCCCGCAGGTGCTCAACCTGCAGAGCAGCGGCGGCGATCCGCGCTTCGGCCAGATCGAGCCGCTGGCGCGCCGCAACGCCATCTCGCAGTGGCTGGGCTTCAACCCCGTCAACATCACCGCCACGCTCGGCCACGACCCCAGCAACGCCACCTACCTGGCCATGCTGGCGCTGTCGCGTGTGGGCACGCGCGTGGGCATCAAGATCGTCGGCGGCAGCGGCGGCGTGGCCTACGCCTACGGCCAGATGGGCGTCAGCGAGATGCCCCGCTACCAGCGCGGCCAGGCCAACTCGGTCGACGTGGCCATCGCCGTGCAGGGCCGCCTCATCAGCTACGCCTCCTGATCGGTTTTGGCGGGGCAGGCCGGGGCGACCCGGTTGCACCGGTGCGGCCCGAGCAGGTGCGCGCCCCGCCAATCCTCACGCTCGGGCCAATCCACTGAGTACGGGCACTCATGAGCATCAAGATCACAGTGAGCAACCTGGTGACCTTCAAGGTCGCCGGGGTCGATGTCACCGAAACCGGCGCCAGCGAGGCGTTCGACTTCCGCGTCACCGCGCGGCGCCTCACCAGCAGCGAGTTCGTCGCTGCCATGGAGCGCGCAGACCGCAACGTCCAGCAGTTCGTGCAGGAGATCGTGGTCGGCTGGGATGGCGTTGTCGACGACGAGGGCAAGCCGGTGCCGTTCAGCGCTGACGCCTTCGGCCAGCTGCTCGAGCGCCGCATGCGCCTGGCGCCGATGATCCTGCGCGTCTACAGCGACGAGGCAGGCGGCCGCGAAAAAAACTAGCAGCGCTCGCCCGTGTCTGTGCACTCGACAGCCAATACCGCTCGGCCCAGCAGCCGGCCGAGCACCTGCGGCCCGATGTCGCGGGGCTGGGCGCCTTCTTCGGCCCGGCCGCGCGGCGCGCAGACGCGCCCGCCGAGTACTACCTCTGGCCCGACAACGTCGCCGCGTGGCGCGTCTGGCTCGATGTGCAGACTCAATGGCGCGACGGCCCGTCGGGCCCCACGGGGCTCGACTACGCCGGCGTGCGCGCGTGGGTGGACGAGCTGGCCCTGCACGGTGACGAGCGCCGCGAAGTGTGGGCAGGCCTGCGGGCCTGCGAGCTGGCCGTGCTCGACGTCTGGCGCCAGCGCGAGCAGGAGCGCCAGCAACAGCGCGAGCAGCAGCAACGGCCGCTCGCCCCGGCCGGCTGACCAGGTGCGCGCCCCATGACGCTCGAGTTTCGCTACAAGTTCGCCGTCGACGGTGCACCCCAGGCCGCGCAGGCCTTCGAGAGCGTGGGCCAGGCGGCGCAGCGCATGGGCGTGGTGGTCAACAGCACCTCGCTGGCGCAGGCCAGCCGCGGCATGGATGCGCTCGGCGTCAGCGTGCGCCAGACGTCTGCCGCCATGCGCACGCTGCCGGCCCAGCTCACCGACGTGTTCACCCAGCTCGCCGGCGGCCAGAACCCGCTGCTGGTGCTCATCCAGCAGGGCGGCCAGGTCAAGGACAGCTTCGGCGGCATGGGCAACGCCATCCGCGCCATCGGCAGCCTGCTCACGCCCACGCGCGTGGCGCTGCTGGGGGTGGGTGGTGCGCTGGGCATCTTGCTCACGGCCGCCAAGGGCGGCAGCGACGAGATGGCCAAGCTGCGCCGCACGCTGGAGATCACCGGCAACGCCGCGGGCCTCACGGCCGATCGCTTCGATGCCATGGCCCGCGCCGTGCAGGCCGCATCGGGCAACACTATCGGCAGCGCGCGCGACACCCTGCTGCAGCTGGCCGCCAGCGGCCGCCTCAGTGGCGACGCGCTGCGCGAGGCCGCCGTGGCTGCCGAGCGGCTGTCGCTGGCCACCGGGGAAGACGCCGGCGGCATCGCCAAGCGCTTTGTCAGCATGCTCTCCGACGTGGCCCGCGGCGCGGCCGACCTCAACAAGCAGTACAACTTCCTCACGCTGGCGCAGTTCAAGCAGATCCAGCAGCTCGAGGATCAAGGCAAGGCGCAGCAGGCGGTGGCGCTGACGCTGAAACTGCTGAACGATGGTGTGCCTGAGCAGACCAAGAACCTGGGCTATCTGGAGAAGAGCTGGCTGGCCGTCAACAAGGTTGTGTCCGCAACCTGGAGGTTGCTGAAAAGCATCGGCGAAGACAGTGCGGCCAGCGAGCTCGCGGTAGTTCAAGAGCGGATCACCAGTCTGCTGCCGCAGCAGGAAAGGGCCATTGGTCGCGTCAAGGAGGCCATGACGGGCCAGCTGGCCGAGCTGCGCGCTCAAGAGGCAGCGCTGAAGGCGCGGATCAAGACTGAAGACGCCGCCGCCGACAGCTCCTCCAAGCGCGCCGCCAAAGAGCAGCAGGCCATCGACCAGCAGCTCAAGGCCAACAAGAACCTGGGCGAGGCCTACCGCTCGCTGATGGGCGACCTGCGCCAGCTGGCCATGACGCAGGAGGAAGAGGCCGCCGCGGGCGGGAAGATCACCGCCGCTCGGCAGCTGCAGATCCAGCTCTACGACAAGCTGGCCAGCGCTGCCGACAAGCTCAGCCTGGCTGAGCGGCTGCGCGTCAAGGACGCCATCGAGGGCATCGTCAGGCAGGCGCAGGAAGAGGCCGAGTTCGCCGCTTTCAAGGCCCAGCTCGACGACCAGGCCCTGGCGCGTGGCCGCTCGGCGCTGCAGTTCGCCAAGGAGCGCGCCGAGGGCGAGCAGGAAATTACCGACTGGATGCAGGCGCAGCTGGCCGTGCGCGAGCAGGCCATCAAGGGCGTCGACGCCAGCATCGAGTCGCTGCAAGACGAGATGAAGGCCGCGGCCCTGGCCAAGACCGGGCACATCTCGCTGGCCGAGGCGCTGGAGCGCGTCACCATCGCCCGGCTGCGCGACAGCCGCGCCGCGCTGGTGAACAACCCCGAGGCGCTGAAGCTGCTCGATGAAGAGATCGCCAAGCGCGAGGCGCTGGCCAAGATCATCGGCAGCAACGAGACGCTGAAGGCCAACGAGCGCGCCGCTGAAGCGGCTGCGCAGGCCTGGGAGCGCACCGCCGACCAGATCGGCCAGTCGCTGACCGACGCGCTCATGCAGGGCGGCCGCTCGGCATGGGAGTACATCAAGGGCATGGTGCGCGCCCAGGTGCTGCGCCCTATCGTCGAGATGACCGCCGCGCCCTTCGCCCGTGCCCTGGCCGGCATCAACCCGCTGCAGGTGGCGGGCTACACCCAGTCGTTCGCCAGCAACGGCTCGATGTTCGGCAGCCTGTTCAGCGGCGCCAACGCCTACGGCCTGGAGCAGGTGCTGGCACCGGGCGGCGGCATCGGTGGTGGCATCCTGGGCGGGCTGGGCACCATCGGCGGCGGCATCAGCAACGCGCTGGCGGGGTTTGCCTCCAGCGGCGTGGGCCAGGCGCTGGGGCTGGGCACCACCGCGGTCGACGCGCTGGGCTACGCCTACGCGGCGCCCAGCGCTGCCGGCTCGGCCCTTGCGGCGGCCGGGCCCTATGCCATGGCGGCCGCGGTGCTGTACAGCCTGGCCAAGAGCCTCGACAAGAGCGGCACGCCGCACCTGGGCAGCGTGGTCACCGCCGACCTGCAGGGCGTGCGCACCGGTGGCGACGACCCCGGCGGCGTGCTGCGCAACCTCAACACCGAGACCGACACCGCGCTCAAGCTCATCGCCGGCAGCTCGGTGCAGCTGCTCAACTCGCTCAGCCGCACCTTCGGCAGCACGGCCGCCTTCAGCGCGCAGGCCAAGTTCACGGCCGATGGGGTCGACAACACCTTCGCCGGCTTCCAGGTCTACCGCGACGGCGAGCGCCTGGCGCAGATCGCCGGCACCATCAACAACGACGCCAAGAACACCTACACCTCAGACCGCACCAAGGCCTTCGAGCAGTACAGCCTGGACGTGGCGGCCACCGTGCGCCAGGCGCTCGACGCCATCGAGCTGCCACAGTGGGCCCGCGAGCAGCTGGCCGCGCTGGGCGACAGCGCCGACCTCGACAAAATCAAGGCCACAGCCGACAGCATCACCAGCCTGCAGGCGGGCTTCGACGCGCTGCAGGATGCGCTGCAGCCCATGGGCGGCACCTTCGGCGTCATCGCCCAGCTCAGCAGCGACGCCGTGGCCTCGCTGGCCGGCTTCAGCGGCGGGCTCAGCGGCCTGCAGACCAACCTCGACACCTTCTATCGCGAGTTCTTCAGCGAGCAGGAGCGCGCCGGCATGGAGCAGGCCAAGCTGGCCGCCACGCTGGCCGATGTGGGCCTGGCCGTGCCCAGCACGCGCGACGCCTTCCGCCAGCTCGTGGAGAGTCAGGACCTCACCACCGAGGCCGGCCGCCGCAGCTATGCCGCGCTGCTGGGCGTGAGCGGCGCCTTCGCGGCGCTCAACCCGCTGATGCAGGACGCCGCCGCCGGCAGCGCCACGCTGGCCGACGCACTGGCCCGCCAGGCCGAGATCGACCGCGAGCGCACCGGGCTCGAAGGCCAGCTGCTGCGCCTGCAGGGCAACACCGGCGAGCTGCGCCGGCGCGAGCTGGCCGCGCTGGACGTGAGCAACCGCGCGCTGCAGGAGCAGATCTACGCCTACGAAGACGCCGCCGCCGTGGCCCAGGCCGCAGCCGCCGCGCAGCAGGCCCTGGCCACGGCCACCGCGGCCGGTGCCGAGGCCAACGCCCGCGCGCTCGACGCCATCACCGCCGCCCAGCAGCGCTACCTGCTCAGCCAGGGCGACGTGCGCGGTGCGCTGCAGAGCCTGGCCGACTTCGGCGCCGGGCTGCGCGCCGAGCTCACCGGCGCCGAGGCCGCGCTCGACGATCTGCGCCTGCGCGCATCGGCCGCGCTCGAGGCCGCTGGCCAGCGCGCCAGTGCCGCCTTCGACAGCATCGCCGAGGCCGCCGAGCAGGCCGCCACGCGCGTGGACCGTGCCGCCGCCGACCTGAAGGCCGCGCTGGCCCAGCGCAGCTCGCTGGCCGGTGCCATCAACGACTTCATCCAGCGCCAGCGCGAGGTGGCCGACCAGGCCCGCGGCGGCGTGCTGTCGGCGCTGTCCAGCCTGGTGGGCCGCGCCGACGACGCCGCGCGTGCCCTGGCCCAGGCCGGCGACACCCTGCGCAACGCCCTGGCCGGCCGCGTCACGGCCGCCACCTCCATCGCCGGGCTGCTCGAGCAGCAGCGCAACGGCGTGGCCGGCGCGCGGGGTGGCGTGCTGTCGGCGCTGTCGGGCCTGCGCGGCTCGGCCGATGCGGCCGCCGCGCTGCAGGCCACGGCGCAGCAGCGCATCACCGAGGCCTTCATCACGGCCCAGGGCGACTACCAGCAGGCCATGGAGCGCCTGGCCGCGCTGCAGGGCAAGACGGCAGACACCACCGAGGAGCTGGCGCGGCGCATGGGCAGCCTGCGCGACGGCATCGGCGACTTCCTGCTCGAGCTCACCGGCTCGGTGCAGGATCTGCGCCGCGCCCCGGCCGTTGGCCGTTCGCAGTTCCTGCAGGTGGCCGACGCCGCCGGCCGTGGCGACGCCCAGGCCGCCGGCCAGCTGCTGGGCGTGGCGCGGCAGTTCCTCGACGCCAGCCGCGGCGGCTCTTCCACCGCGGCACAGTACGACGCCGACGTGCGCCTGGTGCGCCAGGTGCTCGGCCAGGTGCAGGGCCGTGCCGCCAGTGCCGCCGTCACCAGCGGCGGCATGAGCGACGCCGAGGCCATCGTGCAGGCCCAGGCCGAGGTGGCCCGCGCGCTGGCCCAGGTGGAGAGCCTGCGCGCCGCGGCTGCGGAATCGGGCGCCGCGCTCACCGCCACGTCGGTGGACCTGCTGGCCGAGTGGCGCCAGTCGCAGGCAGCCGCGGCGGCCGCGCTCACCGCGTACAACACCGCGGCCGACCAGGCCCGCAGCGTCGGCATCGCCGAGCAGGCCAGCGTGGGCGAGTTCGCAGCCGCACTGGCGCAGTTCCAGAGCCTGCAGGCCACCTACCAGGCCATGGTCGATCGCACCGCCGCTGCCGGCGTCGACCTGGGCCTGGCCGACCAGCGCGACGCGCTGGCCGGCTTGCTTGACCAGTACAGCGCCGCCGAGGCCGCCATCGCGTCGGCCACCGGTGCGCAGGAGCTGGCCGCGGCGCGCAGCCAGGTGGCAGCCACCGAGCTGGCGGCCGCCACGGTGCAGGCGGCGGCGTTCGGCCTGGCGCTGCCCACGGCCGAGGCCGACGCCTTCGGCGCGGCGCTGGCCGGGCTCACCACCGCGCAGACCAGCCTGGCCACGGCCATCGAGCGCGTCAACGCCGCCGGCGTCGACCTGGGCCTGCGCGACACCCGCGACGAGCTGCAGCGCCTGCTCGACGAGTTCGGCCTGAGCGCTGCGGCCGTGCTGCAGGCCGAGGCCGAGCAGGCCGCCGCCGTGCTGGCCAGCGCCGCCGCTGCGCAGACCCTGCGCCAGGCCGTCGACCAGGCCAGCGCGGCCGGGCTGGCCTTCGGTGCGGCGTCCGTCAACCTGCTGGGCCAGTTCACCGGCGCGCTCGACGACCTCACCGGCGCCCGCGCCCTGGTCGAAGCGCTCGGCCAGGCCACGCCGCCGGCCAGCCTGGCCGACGAGTGGCGCCAGCTGCAAGACCGCCTCAGCGGCGCCCGCTCGGCGCTCGAGGAGTTCGAGCGCCGCACCCAGGCCATGGACTTCAGCGGCCTGGCCATCCTCGACCCTCTGGGCACGCTGCTGCAGCGCTACAGCGACGCCGTCAACGGCATGCTGGAGGCGCAGCAGGCGCTGGCCAACCTGCAGGACACCGGCCGCTTCGTCGACATCGGCGGCGGCTTCCAGCGCTACCTCAGCACCGGCGGTGCCGCGGCCATCCAGCAGGATGGCGTGACCGGCCTGACCCTCATCGGCAAAGACGGCCGAGTCTTCGCCGAGTCGGCGCTCAAGGCCTGGGTGGCCGAGCAGTTCGGCTCCGGCGCGCTCGACGCCATCTATCGCGAGGCGGTGGCCTTCGGCATCAGCAGCGCCGACCTGCAGAAGCTCACCGGCACCGGCGACACCGTGCTGGCCTGGGCACAGGCCATGGGCCTGCCGGCCTTCGCCGCTGGCGGCACCTTCGGCCGCGGCGGCCTGGCGCTGGTGGGTGAGCGTGGCCCCGAGGTGGTGGCGCTGCCGCCGATGTCGCGCGTGTTCGACGCCGACAGCTCGCGCGCCCTGCTGGGCGGTGAGCTGGCCGCCGAGGTGCAGGCCCTGCGGGCCGAGGTGGTGCGCCTGCGCGAGCAGAGCCTGGCCATCGGCTCGGCCGAGGTCGAGCAGCTCAACGGCATCTCGCGCCAGGTGCGCCGCTGGGACGGCGACGGCGTGCCCGTGCGCAACGCCGAGGGCACCACACTGGAGACCACGCCATGAGCCGCGCCACTGACATGCGCGTGATCGTGCCTGTCACGCTCACCGACGCCATGCTCACCAGCTCCAGCGTGGCCGAGACCGACCACACCGCGTGGAGCAACGCCACCGCCTACAGCGTGGCCGACCGCGTGCGCTACGTGGCCACCGACGTGCACAAGATCTGGGAGTGCATCCAGGCCCACACCAACAAGGACCCCACCTCGGCAGCCAATGCCGCCTACTGGTCAGAGGTCAGCCCGACCAACCGCTGGAAGATGTTCGACCAGGCCAGCGGCACCAGCACCACGGCCACCACCGAGATCGACGTCGTGCTCGAGCCCGGCCGCATCGACGCGCTGGCCTTGTTCGACGTCGACGCCCACACCGTGCGCGTGCGCATGACCACCGTGGCCGAGGGCACGTTCTACGACCAGACCTGGACCATGACCGGCGCCGGCGACGCCGTGGCCGACTGGTACGAGTACTTCTACAGCGAGATCGGCGTCAAGACCACGCTGGTGGTGACCGAGCTGCCGCCCATCGGCGACGCCGAGGTGCGCGTCACCATCACCCGCACCGGTGGCAGCGTCAGCTGCGGCAACCTGGTGGTGGGCATGTCCACCGTCATCGGTGAGGCACAGGTCGGCGCGCGGCCCGGGATCATCGACTACAGCCGCAAAGAGACCGACGACTGGGGCCGGACCGAGCTGGTGCAACGCAGCTTCGCCAAGCGCATGGGCCTGAGCGTGCGCGTCGAGCGTGCGCGCATCGACACGGTGCTGCGCAAGCTCAGCGCGCTGCGCGCCACGCTGGGTGTGTGGTGCGCCGGCAGCGCCACGACGAGCTACGAGGCGCTGCAGATCTTCGGCTGGTTCCGCGACTTCGACTGCCCGCTCACCACGCCCGACTACAGCTTCCTCAGCCTCGAGATCGAGGGGATCGCATGACTCTGCCCACCATCACCGCATTGCCGACGGCACCGAGCCGCACCGACCCTGCCACCTTTGCCGCGCGGGGGGATGCGTGGGTGGCGTCGCTGGCCACCTTCGGCACCGAGCTCAACGCGCTGGCTGCAGCCGCCAACGCCGGGGGCGCGCTGTCGCTCGGCCGGCGCGCCATCAGCAGCACCGACACGGCCATCGCCAGCGACAGCGGCAAGGTGCTCGAGCTCACGGGCACCTTCACGCTCTCCTACTCGGCGTGTGCCACGCTGGGTGCCGGCTGGTGGTGCATTGCCGACTGCCGCTCGGGCACCATCACCCACGACCCCAGCAGCAGCGAGACCATCGACGGCCTCACCACCGGCACCCAGTACGCCGGCTTCGCCCTGCTGGTGTACTGCGACGGCAGCGCGCTGCGCACCATCAAGCTGCGCGGCTCGCGCACCGAGGTGCTCACCGGCTCAGGCAACTGGGTGGCGCCGCTGGGCATCCGCGTGGCTCGGGCCACCACGGTGGGCGGTGGCGCCAGCGGCCGGCGCGACGTCGGCACCGGCTGCGGCGGCCCTGCCGGCGGCACCGCCATCCGCACCTTTGCGTGCACGCCTGGCACCAGCTATGCCTACGTCAGCGGTGCCGGCGGCACGGCCGTGAGCGTCGACTCCACCAACGGCAACGCCGGCAGCAGCAGCACCTTCGACGCCGGCGGCACCACCATCACCGGCAGCGGTGGCTCGGCCCCCACCGGTGGCGGCAACGCCGTGGCGTTGACGGGCGGCGCGGCCACGTCGGGCGAGATCAACATCCCCGGCGGCCACGGCCGGCTGACGGCATCGGGCGGGCTGTCAATGGGCGGCGACAGCACCCACGG
>JBEEPT010000253.1:0-11770 GCA_041190985.1 Pseudomonadota bacterium | reverse complement strand
GCCGAGGACGATGCCTCCGACCCGAAGCAGGCGACCGCCGCGGCGCAAAAGCTGGTGGATTCCAAGGTCAATGGCGTGATCGGCCACCTGAACTCGGGCACCACGATTCCGGCCTCGCAGATCTACAACGCCGCCGGCATTCCGCAGATATCGCCGTCCTCGACCAACCCGAAGTACACTCGCCAGGGCTACAAGGCCGCGTTCCGCGTGGTCGCCGACGACGTGCACCTGGGTGGCACGCTCGGCAAGTACGCGGTCGAGACCCTGCACGGCAAGACGGTGGCGGTGATCGACGACCGCACCGCCTACGGCCAGGGCGTGGCCGACGAGTTCGAGAAGGGCGTGAAGGCCGCCGGCGGCAATGTGGTGGGCCGCGAGTTCACCACCGACAAGTCCACCGACTTCAACGCCATCCTGACCTCGCTCAAGGCCAAGAAGCCCGACATCGTGTTCTTCGGCGGCATGGACACGGTCGGCGGCCCGATGCTGCGCCAGATGAAGCAGCTCGGCATCAAGGCCAGGTTCATGGGCGGCGACGGCGTCTGCACCAATGAGCTGCCCAAGCTCGCCGGCGACGCGCTGGGCGAGGAGATGGTCTACTGCGCCGAGGCTGGCGGCGTGGAGGGCGAGGGCAAGCCCGCGCTGGACAAGTTCAGGACCGACTTCAAGGCCAAGTTCAACGACGACGTCAAGCTCTACGCGCCTTATGTCTATGACGCGACCAAGCTGATGGCCGAGGCGATGAAGACGGCCGGCTCGGCCCAGCCCGAGAAGTACCTGCCCGCGCTCAAGGCCATCCAGTACCAGGGCGTGACCGGCAAGATCGAGTTCGACGAGAAGGGCGACATCAAGAACGGTGCCTTGACGCTCTATACCTTCAAGGGCGGCGCGCGCGCGCAGCTGGCGGTGATCCGCTGATCCGGTATTCAGCCGGCAAGGGGGCGCGATGGAAACATCGCGCTTTTTTTCGTGGTGCGCCCAGCATGGGCGCACACCTGCGGGTGCAAGTCCCGCTGCGAGCTGGTCACAGTGAGTGAAGCGAAGCGCAACTGCGTGAGGGTGACCGAGCGTGGGGAGGAAGCGTGGAGCATAAATACGCGAGCCGATGGACAAGAATCGCATAGAAGGCGCTGCCGAGCAGGGTGAGCAGGCCATGAACCGCAAAGCTCTTGTGACCAAGGCAAGGTGGCGTAGAGGCGGCGGCAAGTGCGATGAAGGTGTGCGTTCTTACCGGGGAGATCTCGCCTTGCGCCTGAAAGGGCGACGGCCGTGCCGGAGCGAGAAGTCAGCCGAGGTCGTAATAGCCATAGCCGGGGTCGATGAGGCCAGAAGGCGAAGGACCGAACGAGAGTGAGTGACCGAGGACACGAGGATGTCAAAGGCCATGCGTCAGATGCCGGGGTATCCTGGGCGGGTGGGCGTAGCGCAGGGTGAAGCCCTGCGGGAACCCATCAGCGACGAAGCCTGCGGCCCGCCGAGTGAGCACCCGGACACGGGGTTGGCAAGGCCGAAGGCGGGCACTGGTGGCCTGCTGGAGGTGGCGCTGACGAGACAGAACCTGCAAGCGGCCTGGAAACGGGTCAAGGCCAACAAGGGCGCAGCCGGGGCGGACGGACTCGACATCGAGCACACTGCCGAGTTGCTGCGCACGCGCTGGTCGGAGATTCGCCAGGCGCTGCTGCAGGGGTGCTATCGGCCCAGTCCGGTACGCAAGGTGATGCTTCCCAAGCCGGACGGCAGCCAGCGCGAGCTGGGCATCCCGACGGTGCTGGATCGGCTGATCCAGCAGGCACTGCTGCAAGTGCTGCAACCCCTGATCGATCCCAGCTTCAGCGAACACAGCCACGGGTTTCGTCCTGGCAGACGGGCGCACGATGCGGTCAAGGCCGCACGGGCGTACGTGCAGTCGGGCAAGCGCGTGGTGGTGAATGTGGACCTGGAGAAGTTCTTCGACCGGGTCAACCATGACATCCTGATCGACAGGCTCAGGAGGCGCATCGATGATGCCGGAGTGATCCGGCTGGTGCGGGCGTACCTGAACGCCGGGATCATGGAGGGCGGGGTGGTGGTGGTGGAACGCCATCTGGGAACGCCGCACGGCGGACCCCTGTCCCCACTGCTGGCCAATGTGCTGCTCGACGAAGTGGACAAGGCGCTGGAGGCGCGAGGTTACGGCTTCGCGCGCTACGCCGACGACTGCAACGTCTACGTGGGCAGCCGCAAAGCCGGTGAACGGGTGATGGCGCTGCTCAGGACGCTGTACGCCAAGCTGCGGCTTCAGATGCGGGCGATCCAGCTCAAGCACTGGAGACGGCCGCGGACGATTTACCGCGAGCTCAAGGCCCTGGGGGCATCGGAAGATGTGGCCAAACGGGTGGCGGTCAATAGCCGCCGCTGGTGGCGCAACAGTGGACTGCTGCTCAACAGTGTTTTGACCCTTGCGTACTTCGATCGGCTGGGAGTGCCGCGGCTGTCCTGACCTCAAGCTCTCGAACCGCCCGGTGCGGACCCGCATGCCGGGTGGTGTGGCAGGGGTGCCTCCTATAAAGGAGGCCCCCTATGCCGATCGCCTGCGGCCTTGTCCTGTATTCCGAGCCGGCGTGCCAGTCGTATCAGGTTGGCCCGGTCCATGCGCAATTCGCGCCCGGCCGCGGCCCAGTTGTAATGGTGGCGCGCCAGGCTCTGCTCGATCAGCTGCCGCTCGAATGACTCGACCGCCTGGCGCAGCCCGAGCGCGGCCACGCCGGCTGCGTGCCGCGCCGGGCCGCCGAGGGAGGTGGAGTCGTCATCGGCCAGGAGTGGTGGCGCTGGCGGCGGCTCGGACAGGCCCAGGTCCGCCGCCGTCAGGGTCAGCACGCGCGACCTGGGCTGTTGCCGGCCCATCGCCCTGAGCACGCTGCGCCCGATCAGGTGTTCCAGCTCGCGCACATTGCCGGGCCAGTCGTAGGACAGCAAGGCGTCCTGGGCGCCGGCATCGAGCCTGAGCGTTCCCAGCCCCAGCCGGGAGCGGTTTTCCTCCAGGAAATAGCCGCTCAGCAGCAGCACGTCGCGTCCGCGCTCGCGCAGCGGCGGCACGCGCAGCGGGTAGACGCTGAGCCGGTGGTAGATGTCGGCGCGCATCCGTCCGGCGCGCACCTCGGCCGCCAGGTCGCGGTTGGTCGCCACGATCAGGCGCACATTCACATGGTGCTCGCGGTCGGAGCCGAGGCGCTGGAGCTGACCGCTCTGCAGCACGCGCAGCAGCTTGGCCTGCACCGCCAGCGGCAGTTCGCCGACCTCGTCCAGGAACAGCGTGCCGCCGTCCGCGAGCTCGAACTTGCCCTGCCGCTCGGTGACGGCGCCGGTGAAGGCGCCGCGCACATGGCCGAACAGTTCGCTCTCGACCAGGGTGTCGGGCAGCGCGGCGCAGTTGAGGCTGACCAGCGGCCGGTCGCAGCGGCTGGAGCGCGCGTGCAGGGCCTGGGCCACGAGCTCCTTGCCGACGCCGGTCTCACCGGTGATCAGCACGGTCAGGTCGCTGGGGCCGACCAGTTCGATTTCCTTGAGCAGGTGCCGGTAGGCGCTGCTTGTGCCAAGCAGTTCACGCCCGGGCTGACCGGCGGCGCGCCGGTAGCGCTCGGCCTGCAGGTGTTCGGTCTCGGCCAGCTGTTCCAGCCGGCGGATGCGCAGCGCCGCTCCCACGGTGGCGGCCGCCAGGCTGCCGAACGCCTCGAGGATCTCGAGGTGCCGCTCGTCGAAGCTGCCGGGCGTGAGCGAGTCCAGCGTCAGCAGCCCCCAGGGCCGCCCCTCGACCTGCAGCACGCAGCCCATGCAGTCGTGCACCTCCAGATGGCCCTGCAGTCCGTCGATCAGGCCGTCGAAGGGATCGGGCAGCGGGCTGTCGGCCGCGAAGCGGTAAGGGCCGGGCGCCTGCAGCAGGGCGGCGAGCCGGGGGTGGTCCTCGGTCCGGAAGCGGCGCCCCATGGTGTCCCGGCTCAGGCCGTCGATGGCCAGCGGAACCAGGGATTCGCCCTCGAGCCGCAGCAGCGAGGCCGCGTCGCACGGGAAGATCTGCCGCACCGCCTGCAGCAGGCGGCGGTAGCGCTCGGGCTCGGGAATCTCCTGCGGGAGGTCGGCGACGAGCGGGACCAGGGCTTTGAGCCATGAAGAGGGTGTCATATGCACATGACTTTGGAACGGCCTGCCATTCTGGCACGCGCGGCACTGGCGTCATGGTCAGGATGGCGGGAATTGGTATAGGAAATGTGAAGTCAATTAGACTTGTTGAAGTGTCTGTTTGATATTTTTATGATCGGGTGATTTTGACATTGCCTGCCGTAAATCCTTGATCTGCCGGGACAGCGCCACTGGCACGCCGCTTGCGATGTATGGCCAGGCAAGCCTGCCTGCCCATCCCCTGCATTACAAGGAGTCCAGATGCTGACCGATGCCCAACGCGCCATTGTCAAGGCGACCGTTCCGCTGCTCGAAACCGGAGGCGAAGCCCTGACCACGCACTTCTACAAGATCATGCTCGGGGAGTACCCCGAGGTCAGGCCGCTGTTCAACCAGGCGCACCAGGCCAGCGGCGACCAGCCGCGCGCGCTGGCCAACAGCGTGCTGATGTACGCCAAGCACATCGACCGGCTCGAAGGGCTGGGCGCATTGCCGGCGCAGATCATCAGCAAGCATGTCTCGCTGCAGGTGCAGCCGGAGCAGTACTCCATCGTGGGCGCCTGCCTGCTGCGCGCGATCCGCGAAGTCCTGGGCGCCGAGATCGCCACCGATGAGGTCATTGCGGCCTGGGCCGCCGCCTACCAGCAACTGGCCGACCTCCTGATCGCCGCCGAGGAGCAGGTCTATGCCGCCAACGAGGCCGCGCCCGGCGGCTGGCGCGGCGTGCGCGAGTTCCGGGTGGAACGCAAGGTGCAGGAAAGCAGCGAGATCACCTCGTTCTACCTGCGTCCGGTCGATGGCGGCGCCGTGATCGCGCACCAGCCTGGCCAGTACCTCGGGCTGCGGCTGTGGATAGACGGCGCCGAATATCGCCGCAACTACTCGCTGTCCGCGCCCGCCGACGGCGCGCAACTGCGCATCAGCGTCAAGCGCGAGCCCGGTGGCCTGGCTTCCTGCTACCTGCACGACCGGGTTGCGGAGGGCGACACGCTCGAGGTCTTCCCGCCGGCGGGCCACTTCACGCTGGCGGACAGCGACCGGCCGCTCGTGTTGATCAGCGGCGGCGTCGGCATCACCCCCATGCTGCCCATGCTGCAGCAGGCGCTCGCGACCGAGCGGCCGATCCACTTCATCCATTGCGCGCGCAGCCGCGCGGTCCACGCCTTCCGCGATGTCGTCGACGAGCTGGCCGAGCGCCACCCGAGGCTGCAGCGCTTCTATTGCTACGACCAGGCGGGCGCTGAGGATGAGGTCGATGCGGTGGGCCTGCTCGACCAGGAGCGGCTCGCGCAGTGGCTGCCCGAGAGCCGCGATGTCGATGCCTACTTCCTCGGCCCCAAGCCTTTCATGGCGACGGTCAAGCGCGGCCTGCAGGCCCTCGGCGTGCCGGAGGCACAGACGCGCTACGAGTTCTTCGGCCCGGCGGCGCAGTTGAACTGAAGCCAGGGACACCAGGGGTGCCAGGCAGCGAAGGACAGTTCCCGGACTCATCCCGCTGCCGGTCTTTGGTGGATACTGGCACCATGAATGCTCTGTCGAACGCTGGCCGGCGCAAGGCACATGCCATGCTGGGCCTGGGACTCCTGTGCTGCGCCCTGGCGGCGCGCGCCGGCGGCGACCCGCAAGCCGGCCAGCGGGCCTTCAGGAAGCTGTGCGCGAGCTGCCACCAGGTCGGGCCGTCGGCGGGCGCAGCCTTCGGCCCGCAGCTCAACGGCATCTTCGGCCGCCGCGCCGGCACGACCCCGGACTACAGCTACTCCAACGCGATGAAGAACTCGGGCCTGGTCTGGGACGAGGCGAACTTGCGTCGCTTCCTGAAGTCGCCCGACGCTTTGGTGCCGGGCACCCGGATGCGCTTCTGGGGCTTGGGGCTGGACGACAAGCTCGACGACCTGCTGGCCTATCTGTGCTCCGTGCCGCAGGGGCAGTGAGGCGCTGCGCTGTCCCCGGCGCGCGGGAGAGCTTCTCGGCTGCCGGGCCTCACATGAAGCCCGCTTCCGGCTCGGCCGCGGGCGCCGGGGCGGGGGCCGGCGCGGCGGCGATCAGGCAGTCGGTGGTCAGGATCAGGCTGGCGATCGAGGCGGCGTTCTGCAGCGCCAGGCGGGTGACCTTGGCCGGATCGATCACGCCCATCTGCAGCAGGTCGCCGAACTCGCGGCTGGCGGCGTTGTAGCCCCAGGCCAGCGCCGGCGCGGCGTCGACCTGGCTGACGATGACCGAGGGTTCGTCGCCGGCGTTGCTCACGATGCGCCGCAGCGGCTCCTCGAGCGCGCGCGCGACCAGGCGCATGCCGGAGCTGACGTCCAGCGTCGCGCCCTGGAGTTCGCGCAGCACCCGGCGCGCGCGCAGCAGCGCGACGCCTCCGCCCGGGACTATGCCTTCCTCGACGGCGGCGCGGGTGGCGTGCAGCGCGTCCTCGACGCGGATCTTGCGCTCCTTGAGCTCGGTCTCGGTGGCGGCGCCGACCTTGATCAGCGCGACGCCGCCGGCCAGCTTGGCGGCGCGCTCCTCGAGCTGCTCGCGGTCGTAGTCGCCGCTGGCGGCGTCGCGCTCGCGCCGGATCTGGACGATGCGCTCCTGGATCGCCTTCGGATCGCCGCCGCCGCCGATCAGCGTGGTGCTGTCCTTGGCCACTTCGACGCGCTTGGCCCGTCCCAGGTCGGCGTACTTGAGCTTGGCCAGCGGCAGGCCGGCTTCCTCGCTGACGATGCGCCCCCCGGTGAGGACGGCGATGTCTTGCAGCATGGCGCGGCGGCGGTCGCCGAAGCCGGGCGCCTTGACCGCGCAGGTCTTGAGCGAGCCGCGCAGGGTGTTGATGACGAGCGCAGCCAGGGTGTCGTTGTCGAGCTCCTCGGCGATCACCAGCAGCGGCGCGCCGGCCTGCACCACCTCCTCGAGCAGGGGCAGCAGGTCCTTCAGCGACGACAGCCTGCCGTCGCACAGCAGGATGGCGACGTCCTGGTGCACGGCGGCCTGGCGCTCGGCGTTGTTGATGAAGTAGGGCGAGAGAAAGCCGCGGTCGAACTGCAGGCCCTCGACGATCTCGAGCACGCTCTCCAGCCCCGAACCGTCCTCGATCGAGATCGCGCCCTCGCGCCCGACCCGGTCGATGGCGCCGGCGAGCAACTCGCCGATGGAAGGGTCGTTGTTGGCCGAGATCGCGGCGACATGGGCGATTTCCTGCGAGTCGGCGCAGGGGCGCGCCATGGCCTTGAGCTCGGCGACCACGGCCTCGATGGCCTGCTCGATGCCGCGCTTGAGCTCCATCGGGTTCATGCCGCCGGCGAGGTAGCGCAGGCCCTCGTGCACCATGCTGTGCGCCAGCACGGTGGCGGTGGTGGTGCCGTCGCCGGCCATCTCGCTGGTGCGCGACGCGACCTCGCGCAGCAGCTGCGCGCCCATGTTCTCGAAGCGGTCCTCGAGCTCGATCGACTTGGCCACGAGCACGCCCGAGTTGACGATCTGGGGCGGGCCGAACTCGCGCTCCAGGATCACGGTGCGCCCGCGCGGCCCCAGCGTGAGCTTGACCGCGTCGGCCAAGGCGTCGACGCCACGCTTGATCCGGGCGCGGGCATCGTCGTGAAAGAGCATCTGCTTGGCGCCCATGGACATCCCTAAAATTGTGTCATTCCTGCCGGTTTTACCGCCGGGGATGGGAGGCGTCAAGGCGCGTCGGGCGGCCACGACGCTGGATGGCGCGCCGCTGGAGGGGCTGTGGATGACGGTCCGGCGGGCTGCTGCGCCTCAGCGGCGCCCGTACTTGTCCTCGAAGCGCACGATGTCGTCCTCGCCCAGGTAGGGGCCGACCTGCACCTCGATCAGCTCGAGCGGGATCTTGCCGGGGTTCTCCAGCGCGTGCACCGCGCCCAGCGGCAGGTAGATCGACTCGTTCTCGGTCAGCAGCCGCTGCTGGCCGTCGAGCGTCACGCGCGCCGTGCCGCTGACCACGATCCAGTGTTCGGCGCGGTGGTGGTGCATCTGCACCGAGAGCTTGGCGCCGGGCTGAACCGTGATGTGCTTGACCTGGTAGCGGCCACCGGCGTCGATGCTGTCGTACTTGCCCCAGGGGCGGTAGACCTCGCGGTGGATCTGGTGCTCGTTGCGCCCGCTGGCCTTGAGCCGGGCCACGATCTGCTTGACCTCGCCGGCACGTGCGCGCGGCGCCACCATCACGGCATCCTTGGTCTGCACCACGACATGGTCGTGCAGGCCGACAGTGGCGACCAGCGCGTTCTCGGCGAACACCAGGTTGCCGTTGCTGTCATGCGCGATCACGTCGCCGCGGTGCACGTTGCCGTGCGCGTCGTGTGGCAGCACCTCCCACAGCGCGGCGAAGGCGCCGACGTCGCTCCAGCCGGCGTCCATCGGCACGATCACGGCCGCGTCGGTCTGTTCCATCACGGCGTAGTCGATCGACTCGTCGGGGCAGGCCTTGAACGCGGCCTCGTCCACGCGCACGAAGTCCAGGTCGGGCTGCGGTCGTTCAAAAGCAGCGCGGCAGGCGGCGAGGATGTCGGGGCGGTGGCGCCCGAGTTCCTCCAGATAGCGGCTGGCGCGCAGGCAGAACATGCCGCTGTTCCAGAGGTAGTCGCCGCTGGCCAGGTATTGCTGCGCGACGGCCAGCGCGGGCTTCTCGACGAAGCGCTCGACCGCCCAGGCGCCGTCGGCCACCGCTGCGCCGCGCAAGATGTAGCCGTAGCCGGTCTCGGGACGGTGCGCGACGATGCCGAAGGTCACGAGCTTGCCCGCCGCGGCCAGCGGCAGCGCGGTGCGCACGGCGGCCTGGAAGGCGGGGGTGTCCTGGATCAGGTGGTCGGCGGCGAGCACCAGCAGCAGCGGGTCCTCGCCGCCGGCCGTCGCGTGCAGCGCGGCCAGCGCCACGGCCGGCGCCGTGTTGCGCCCGACCGGCTCGAGCAGGATGTTGCCGCCCAGCGCGCCGAGCTGGCGCAGCTGCTCGGCGACCAGGAAGCGGTGCGCCTCGTTGCAGATCACCAGCGGCTGCGCCACGGCCAGGCCGGCCAGGCGCTGCACGGTGGCCTGCATCATGGACTGCTGGCCGTCCAGCGCCAGGAACTGCTTGGGGAACAGCTCGCGCGACAGCGGCCACAGCCGCGTGCCGGATCCGCCGGCCATGATCACCGGTACCGTCTTGCCTGAGCTCATCCTGCCTCCCGTCTATTTCTATTCATTGTTGCTGCCTGGAATCAGGCGGCCTGCTCGTCCAGCCACTGCGCGAACTCGGCGCCCACCTCGGGGTGGACGCGGCCCAGGTCCACGGTGGCCTGCAGGAAGCCCAGCTTGCTGCCGCAGTCGTAGCGCGTGCCCCTGTAGCGGTAGGCGAATACCTTCTCGCGGCGCAGCAGCTGCGCGATGCCGTCGGTCAGCTGGATCTCGCCACCCACGCCGCGCGGCAGGTTCTCCAGCTCCTTGAAGATGCCGGGCGTCAGAATGTAGCGGCCCGCCACGGCCAGCGTGGTGGGGGCGACTTCGGGCGCGGGCTTCTCGACGATGCCGGTCACGTCGAGCAGGCCGTCCTGCACCACGCTGCCCGAGACGATGCCGTAGCGCTTGGTGTGCTCGCGCGGCACGTCCTGCACCGCCAGCAGGCTGGCGCGCCACTCGGAGAACTGCTGGACCATCTGCGCCATCACGGGCGGCTCGCCCACCATCAGGTCGTCGGCCAGCAGCACGGCGAAGGCCTCGTTGCCGACCAGGTCCTTGGCGCACAGCACGGCGTGGCCCAGGCCCAGCGCGCGCGGCTGGCGCACGAAGACGCAGCTCATGTCGGCCGGCGCGATCGAGCGCGCCACCGCCAGCAGTTCCTTCTTGCCGGCGGCTTCCAGTTCGCTTTCGAGCTCGTAGGCGGTGTCGAAGTGGTCCTCGACGCTGCGCTTGGTGCGCCCGGTCACGAAGATCATCTGGCGGATGCCGGCGGCGTAGGCCTCCTCGACCGCGTACTGGATCAGGGGCTTGTCGACCACCGGCAGCATCTCCTTGGCGCTGGCCTTGGTGGCGGGCAGGAAGCGGGTGCCGAGGCCAGCGATCGGGAAAACGGCCTTGCGGATCGGTGCGGTCATGTCGGATGGATGGCGTGGAGGTGAAAGTAAAAAGCTGGACGCGGCGACCGCGTTCGGGGCCGTGGCTGATCGAGCACCCGGGGCATGGCCGGCTGCTGCACTCGATAGCGCGTTTGCCCGTCATTTTAAGCGTCTCAACCGCGCCGCCGTTGTCGGGCGGCAACGCTAGTGACAGCGGGTTCAGCGGCGGATCCATCGGAAGGAAAATGAGTTCGTTAAATCTGGCTGATTTGATATTCTTTAATTGTCTGAATGATTTAATCGATTTTGACTTTCGGCTCATGGTGGGTGGCCGGAGGTATTTTTCCTTGGAAGGTTGTTATGGAGCGGGATGAGGCTTCCTGCCGAAGGGCTTGAAAAAATTATTTTGATCAGCATGATGGCAGGCAGCGTGCAGGAATCATGGTCGTTTCCTCAACGGCCATGCATGAACGGCTTGGGGCTGCCACGCTTGCTTGAGTTTCCAGGATGGAAGTAGATGGCGCGGGAAGGAGCTTGCATGAGAGATTCCAGGTGGATAACTGGCCGGATGCGATTCGCTCTGGTGCTGGTCTATATGTCAGGGGCGATGGTTTGCGCTGTAGCCCAAACGGCTCCTCAACTGGTCAGCGAAGCCGCTACGGAGCAAAGTAGTTACGCCGCCAGGGTACTCAACCGGCGTGACGTGCATGAGGTGGACCCCAACATATATGTCTATGGTCCCGAGTTTGCGAAGAAATTCCAGATGCCGCAGGAATGGGTATCTACGGAACTCAAGGGCGTGGATGCCGTGGCTTTCAGGGTGGTGCCGAGCTACAAGACCTGTGGCTGGGGTGGCGATCCGCAGGCTTGCCGGGAAGACGAAGTGCGCTGCGAGATGGATTTGTACTTCGACCACCAGAGAAATCCGCTGCCTTGGGATGAGAGACGGCCAGAGAGGTATTCTGGTGTGCGCAATTTGTCAGCCAATTTCTTGTGGGCAGGACCGAACATTCCTTACCAGAGATTAAGGCAGCCCGCTAGGCCAGGAGACAGCTTCTTTGCTCAGTCCTCACCTTTTGTGGATCTCAAAACCGGAAAGGGATTGGGATGGCAGGATTACAAGATTGGAAATTATATTGGCGGATGGGTCTCTACTATAGGGTATGACAAAGAAATTTTCAAGGACACCAGTCTGGTGAGTCTTGGGATGGTTTGCGGATCCTCTATTAACGAATTGTGGCTGGCAAGTCAATCAATTTATGCCAAAGATGTGGAGAAGGATGCGGCGCTCATAAAGCGAATTGTCTTGCCTGAATCGTGGAGAAAAAGTGTTGTGCGAGCCCAGGAGGAAAGCGAGCGGCGCAGCAAATCCTTCTTCAAGGAGGAAGGCGAGAAAGCTCTCAAGGCACTCCAAGACAAGCCGACAGTCAATAAGCCTCTAGTGCCGCTGCAGTGATTATTTAAGTGGCAATGATTAACCGGAACGTGTAGTCTATTGACCATGGACAAGATCGACGCTCGAAAGCTTTCCCGGGATGCGCTCAAGGCCCTGCGCGGCCAGGCCATGCGCCTGCGCC
>JBEEPT010000252.1:0-3655 GCA_041190985.1 Pseudomonadota bacterium | reverse complement strand
CTGGAGCAAGGCGGCGGAGCCGGATGTCGCGCTCGTGCTCGGCCGTCTCCAGCTCGATCAGCCGCGCCATCGGAATCGTGATGTGCGTCGCCATGTGTAAAGCATTCCTTGTTGGTTGGGGTGGGCCGGAGGCAGAAAGGTCCGCTCTCGCGGGTGCTGGGCTTGCGCTTGCAGCCCTCCGGCCCGTTGAAACTCATTCGTCGTCGCTCCAGTAGCTCAGGTTCTCCGCTACCGCGTCTTCCGGCGTGGTCGTGAGCCAGTCCGGGTAAGCATCACCGTCTTCTTCAGGCCACGTCTCAATCTCGCCTTCGGCCACAAGCACGTTGCAGCCGGTAAGGCGGGTCATCTCGTCCAAAAACCGGCGTCGCCACTCGGCGCGCGGTATGCCGTGCTCAGGCAGCGTCAGCATCTGCCGCATCTCGTCCCACTTCGCTTCCATGCTCACTCCTTCTCGCTTCGGATACAGGGGCCTAACAGGCCGGTCAACTCGGACTGGCCCTGGCGGGCCAGCCGGTTACCGGCAGCGTTAGGCGGCTTCAGGTACTCGGCCCGCCCATTCCACATCGAGCGTGCGCGGAACAGCGCAGCATCCACGCCGCCTACCTCGCAGTAAATCGACGGGCCATCCGCGCCGCAGTGCTCGCAGTGGATGTGCGCGACGATGCCAGCGTCGAACAAGTCCCAAAGCTCGATCAGCTTTGCGCCTTCGGTCAGGCAAAACGGGCAGGGCTTCAATGGCTTCATGGTCAGCCGCGCTTGGTGGCGCGCTCCCAGATGGTGTCCAGCGTCTCGATCTGCTTCGCGCTCGGGCGGCGTCCTTCGGCAAGCTGGCGCTGCAGCGAGTCCACGAAGCCGAGTTCCCAGTCGCTCAGGCGCTCGCTGCGCTTCTCGCAGTCTTCCAGCAGGGTCACGTACTCGTCAGCCCAAGTAGTCATCTTCGTCCTCCTGCCATCCGTGGCACAAGCACTCACACGGGTCTTCGGGGCCATCGCCGCCGTAGCGAATCCAGGCGCACATGCTGCCGTCGTGGTGCGCGCAGGGGCAGCCGTAGGTGCCACGCGGCCCGCTGGTGTCCGTGGCTTCGTTCACCAGCCGCCCAACAGGTCGGTCAACCGGAGTGCCGCCGGCAACCGGCTTGTGCGTGCGTTGCTTGGTCATGGGCGTCACCCGGTTACCTCTGCGTTGAGCCTCACTCGACCTCAGCAGCCTTGCGCGACCGACGGCTGCGCGGCTTCGGCGACTCATGGTCGACGCCTTCCGTCTCGCTGGCGCCAGCATCCGGCCCACCGGCCGCACCGTCCGTCCCATCGCCTTCATCCTCGGGCCCGGGCTGGCCATGCTCGGCCGCGAACGCATCGCCCGCCTCGGTGTCCAGTAGGTCGGCCTGGCCGCCGGCATCCGGGTGATCGCGCTCGAAGGCCTCGGTGCTGCCGTCGATCACGTCGGCCGGCTTCGGCGGTGGCGTCAGCTTGATCCAGATCTCCTCGCCGTTGTGCATGCCCAGCCAGCCCAGCTTGTCGGCATCGACGTCGCTGGTGCCCAGGCGCATCCGCAGCACGATGCTGCCGCCTTGCTTGGGCTCGACGCTCAGCTTGTCCACCTTGACCGAGCCGAAGAGCATGGGGTCGGCGTCGCCCTCGATGCCGTCGTCGATCGCCAGGGTCCAGCCCTCGTGCTTGGTGGGCAGGACCACCCGATCGATGCTGTTGCACCGCAGGATGGGGGTGCTGATCTCGACGCCCGGCAGCTCGGGCTCCGCGTCGGGCTTCGGCTTGAACATCGCCTCGCGCAACTTCGGGTCGATCGCGTCCAGCATGGTGTTGGCTGTGGTGATCTCGACGCCGATCGTGACGGCCTTCTTGTCGTCGTCGCCGTGCTTCTCGACCCGATTGGTGACGCTGGCGAGGTGGGCCTCGGTGAATTCAGGGATGGCAAACATTCAGGCTCCTGCGTTGGTTGTGGTGGTTGCGAACGGGTGATGAATCGCCTTGAGCGCCAGATACGCTTCATGCGCCTCTTGTGGTGTGTTGAACGGCCCTCGTTCGAATCGCGCGCCCCGCACAAGCAGCCTCGCAATCCAGCGGCCCCGCTTCCCCTGCACGCCCAGCAGACCGGTGGCGCTGTCGCGATGCGCAGCACGAAGGTTCTGCATGTTCTCGGCCTGCGTCGCTGCGCGGAGGTTCGCGATGCGGTTGTTTTGCGGGTTGCCGTCGATGTGGTCGATGCCGTGCGGCGGCAGCGCTCCGTGGACGTAGATCCACGCGAGGCGGTGGGCCTTGAACAGTCCGCCATCGATTCCGATGTAGACGCGGCCGTCGGCCTTGTGCGCTCCGCCAGCGGGTGAGCCGGCGACTCTGCGCCGACTGTTCGTGACGCGCCAGGTGAACGCGCCGGTTGCCGGGTCGTAGCTCAGGACCTCGCGCAGGCGCTCGGCGGTAGGGTGGGTAGAGGTTGGCAACACTGCTCCGTGGTGGTGGTCAGAATGGAACATCGTCTTCGCGGCTGAGGTACGGCTCGCGCCAGCACATCGGCACGGTCAGCGGGTCATCGCGCTGCGGATGCCGCTCCCACAGTTCCCCGAACAGCCGCAGCAGCGCAGGCTGCTCGCTCGGCAGGTCGTAGATGTGCCGGGCGAAGTAGCGCGACAGTTGCGCCGCCTTGCGGTAGCGCTCGCGGGTCCAGCGGAAGCGGCGGCGGGGCATGGGGGATCAGTACGTGCCGAACGGCTCGCCACGCGCCTCGGCCGCGGCGTCCGAGCGCCCGCCGCTGTAGGCGTCGCGCGCGTCGCGCTCGGACTCGCGCAGGTCGGCGTTGTGCTGTCGCTTGATGTTCAGCAGGTGCGCGTGCATGGCGCGCTGCTGCTCGGGCGTCGCGGTGCCGGCTTCGTGGGCCGCCAGCATGGCCTTGTGCTCTTGGAAGTTCATGGTCAGCGCTCGATGGCCGTCTGGGTGATGTTCCCGGCGGCGGCCACGGCCGACTGCGGGCCTTCCGACAGGTCTTGCAGCCGGTCCTTGAGCCGAAAGCCCAGCAGCGGCCAGACCTTGTTGACCGCGTTGGACCGCGCAATCTTGCGGCCCACGTCGGCGTCGAAGTTCTCCGGGCTGGCGCAGGCGCTCTCGCCGGTGACGGTGAATCCGTTGCGCAGCACCAGCACGCAGAAGGTCAGCAGGCGCAGCGGCGACGCGGCGCCGACAGGCGGCTGCTGTTCGAGTGGCGTGCCGGCGAATGCGGCGCCCTCGCAGCCCTCGGCGGCCGTGAAGTACCACGTGCTGTCGATCTCGGCCTCGATGTCGGCCGGCGTCACGCGCGGCGCGGTCAGGCCCTTGGCCTTGATCTCGGCTTCGATGGCGCTGTCGTCAGCGCGGGGGGATTCGATTCGTTCCATGTCGGTCCTTTCGGTGGTGGTACAGCGGCCCGGGCGCAACCCCGGGCTCATTGGGCGTGGAAGTCAGAGAGAAGACCGCCCTCACGGCGCTTGCCGCCGCTGCGTTGATCGGGTGATGGGTCAATCGCACCGCTTGCAGCGGTTCAGTTCGGACACGCCATGCGGGCAGCGAGCGGTGCGGACGCGCGCGCTTTCCACCGCCGTGCCGATGGTCTTGGCGAAGTCCAGGCACTCGCGGATCGTGTCGAGCGGCTGGCGCTTGGCGGCGTC
>JBEEPT010000251.1:0-29697 GCA_041190985.1 Pseudomonadota bacterium | reverse complement strand
CCCGGGGCGTTCCAGGCCGCGGCCTGCCGGCAGGCGGAGTGCACTGCCCAGCGACCCAGCGGTATGGCCAGCCCGCTTTCCTCCGCGACCTTGATGACTTCGCTGGACAGCGGCACCGGCTGGCCGTGGCGTCGCCAGTGCAGGCAGGCAGCGGCGCCGACGAGCCGCCCGCTGCGCAGGTCGAGCTGGGGCTGGTAGTGGAGCTCGAACTCACCGCGCTCGATCGCCAGGCGCAGGGCGTCGCGCAGCTGGACGTAGCGCTCCAGGGCGGTGTTCATGCCCGGCTCGAAGAAGAAGCAGCTGCCCGGCCCGGCCTTCCTGGCCTGGCGCAGTGCCGTGTCGGCGTTGCGCTCGAGCGTGTCGCCGTCGGTGCCGTCCTTGGGGTAGAAGGCCGCGCCCAGTGCCAGCGGCGCGCCGAGCTGCAGGCCGGCAATGCCGAAGGGGGCGGCGCAGCGTGCCAGGATCGCGTCGCAGAGTTCGCTGAGCTGCTGGTAGGACAGCATCCGGGTAAAGACCAGCATGAAGCCGTCGCCCGAGCGGCGGCACAGGAGGTCCTCGTCGCGCAGCAGGCCGTGTAGGCGCATGGCGACGCTGACGAGCAGGTGGTCGCCCGTGGTCTCGCCGTAGGCGTCGTTGACGGCCTTGAGCTGGCACAGGCTGATGTGCAGCACGGCTGTTGTCACGCGCGGCGGCGGCGATGGCACGCCGCAGCTGTTCCCGCCCCAGGAGGCGGTTGGGCAGGCCGGTCAGCGTGTCGTGGAAGGCGAGCAGCTCGAGCTCCTGGCGTGCCAGCTGCTCCTGGGTGATGTCGTAGAGCACGACGTGGTGCAGGTCCTTGTCGCTCTGCCGGATCAGGCTCACCAGCACCCGGGTCATGAAGGGCTCGCCGTTGGCCCGGACATGCTCCCATTCGAAGACGTTGGAGCCCAGCTCCGAGGCGATCCAGATCATCTCGGCGGCCTTCTCGGCCGATGCCCGGCCGTCAGGCTGGAAGGGAGGCGAGATGTCCATCGGTGTCTTGCCGACGAGCTTGTCGGCCTGGTCGACGCGCAGCATGGCCAGCGCCGCCCGGTTGGCGGCAATGCAGCGGCCGTCTTCCAGCAGCACGACCGCCTGGCGCATGTCCTCGAACAGCCTGTGAAAGCGCGCCTCGCTGTTGCGCAGCTTTTCCTCGGTGCGGCTGTGTTCGGCCTCCTGGGTGCGCAGGCTCTTCTCGGCGCGCGCGCGCGCGGCCTCTTCGGCGGCCAGCGTCTGCTCGAGCGCGAACTGGCGTCGCTGGTAGAGCCACAGTCCCAGGAAGGAGCTCAGCGCCACCAGCGCGAACAGGCTCACATGCAGCGCCAGGTCCTGGCGCCAGCGCTCGAACATCGCATCGGTCCGGCGACCCAGCAGCACGATCAGGGTCTTGTCGGACCGGATCGACTCGGGCCTGACCGTGCGCAGCGCGGCCAGCAGGTGCTCGCCGGTGCTGGCGGCCATGCCACTCATCAGGCTGCTGTCCAGCCCGCTGTCAAGGTGGCGTGCGGTGAACGACTCGGGCATGGTGGCAAAGTCCATCCCGGGGATGCCGGCCGGTTCGGGCAGGCGCAGGATGGCCTTGCCGTCGCCGTGGATCAGCAGCACCCGCATGTCGCTCGCGTAGAGCATGGACTTCAGCATGGTGATGAAGTATTCAGGGTCCATGCCGGCGATCAGGTAGGCGGCGACCCTGCCGCGGTCGTCGAGCACGATCTTGCCCAGCGCGATGGTGACGGTGCCGGCCAGGGTGGTGAAGGGCTCCGAGATGTAGAGCAGGTTCGGGTCGCCCCGGTCGCGCATCGTCCGGTAGCGTTCGCTGTCGCGGTAGTCGCGCCCGGTCAGCTCCGGCTGGCTGCCCGCGATCACCTTGCCCCCGGGGGCGACGAGCACCAGCTTGCGCACGCCCGTCATGCCGGGGGCCATGGTCTGCAGATAGCGGTTCGCGAGGCGGCTGCCGTCCTGCTGCGCCAGCATGGCGGGGAGGGCGGAGCGCATGGTGTCCAGCGCGTTGCTGGTCACCTGGATCTGTCGGCTCAGGCTGACCTGCACGACTTCCGACTGGTGTGCCAGCCGATGGCGTTCGTTCTCGACGATGCTGCGCTGCTCGGCGTAGAGGTCGTATCCCAGGCCGGCTGCAGCGCCCAGGAAGGCCAGGGTCAGCACGGCCCAGGGCGTGGCGACGAGGCGGGAACGGGTGGGAGGGGGCGGAAAATCAGGCGTCTTTGTCGGCATACTTCGAACTGCGGCCGGGCTGGCGTCGGGCAGGACGGGCACGGCGGAACCGAGCATGATAAGCGCACGCTGCTGTGACGCAGGAGGGAGACAGGCCCATGAGCGAACCGACCATGAAGACCCGCGTGACCGAACTGCTCGGGACACGCTATCCCATCATCCAGGGCGGCATGCAGTGGGTGGGCGTGGCGGAGCTGGCGGCCGCGGTCTCGAACGCCGGCGGCCTGGGCATCCTGACCGCGCTGACCCAGCCCACGCCGGCGGCGCTGGGCCGTGAGATCGAGCGCTGCCGCGCCATGACCGGGCGGCCCTTCGGCGTCAACCTCACGGTGTTTCCCAGCATCAAGCCGCCGCCCTACGATGAGTACATCGACGTCATCATCGCGCAGGGCGTGCGGATCGTCGAGACTGCCGGCCCGGGCGCGACCCATTACATCCCCAGGCTCAAGGCGGCGGGCATCACCGTGATCCACAAATGCGTGGCGGTGCGGCACGCGCTCACGGCCGAGCGCCTGGGCGTGGACGCGGTCAGCATCGACGGCTTCGAGTGCGCCGGCCATCCCGGCGAGGAGGACATCCCGGGCCTGGTGCTGATCCCGGTCGCGGCCAGCAGGCTCGCGGTGCCGGTCATCGCGTCGGGCGGCATCGCCGACGGCCGCGGCCTGGCGGCCGCCCTGGTGCTGGGCGCCGAGGGGGTCAACATGGGCACGCGCTTTTGCGCGACGCAGGAAAGCCCCTGGCACCCGGCGATCAAGCAGGCCCTGGTCGAGGGCGACGAGCGCTCGACCCAGCTGATTCTGCGCACGCTCAGGAACACGGCCCGCGTGCTCCGGAACGCGGTGTCGCAAGAGGTGCTGGCGCTCGAACTCCGCCCGGGCGGTTGCGACTTTGCCGACCTCCAGGCGCTGGTGTCGGGCTCGCGCGGCAAGGCCGCGACCGAGGCCGGCGACAAGGACGGCGGCATCATCAGCGCAGGCATGGTGATGGGATTGATCGACGACATCCCGAGCTGCCGCGACCTCCTCGAGCGCATGGTGGCCGAGGCACGGGCACGGCTGGGCCTGGCCGCCGGCTATTTCCGCTGAAGGCCGCCGCGCGGCGATTGCGGTCGCGGTGCGTCGGCACTACGATAAATGCTCGCACTTTGGAGAGCCGCCATGTCCATGCGCTGCCGTTTCGCCGTGTTTCGCCTGTTGGGTAGCTTGCTGCTGGCGCTGGCCCTGCCGGCCGCAGCGGCAGACAAGGCCGAGGCCTACGTGGAGGAGCACGACGTCCAGGTCGTCCGGGCGGAATCGCACTTCACCGTCGACATGGAGGTGCGGGCTCCGGTGGATCTCGCGACGGCCTGGGCCGTCCTGACGGATTTCGAGCACATGGCCAGCTTCGTCGGCAACCTGAGCTCGAGCCAGGTCGTCGAGCGCCGCGACAACTATCTGCGGATCCGGCAGACGGGCAAGGCGCGCTTCGGCATCTTTTCCAGCGAGTTCAGCACCGAGCGCGAGATCTTCCTGACCCCGATGCGCGAGATCCGCGCCCACGGCACGGGCGGCAATGTCAAGCGCATGGAAAGCCTGATGCGGCTCGAGCCCGAGGAGGGCGGGGTGAGGCTGCGCTACCACGCCGAGGTCGAGCCCGACTTCTGGCTGCCGCCCCTGCTCGGACCGTCCCTGGTGCGGCACGAGACGGCGGAGCAGTTCTCGGCCATGATCCGGGAGATGCTGCGGCGCCAGTGAGGCGCCGCCCGGGCTTCAGAAGCCCAGTCCGGCGCCCGCGCCCAGCAGGGTCGCCACGCCCAGCAGCGCGAAGACGCCGGCGGCGATGCCGTGCACCAGCTTCATCGGAATCCGGCCGGCCAGCCGGTCGCCGACGAACACGGCCGGCACGTCCGCGATCAGCATGCCCAGCGTGGTGCCGGCCACCACCAGCAGCGGGGTGGCGTAATGCGCGGCCATCGCGACCGTGGCGACCTGGGTCTTGTCGCCCATCTCGGCCAGGAAGAAGGTGAGCAGCGTGGCGCCGAAGACGCCGAAGCGCCGTGCGATCTGCGTTTCCTCTTCCTCGATCTTGTCGGGGATCAGGGTCCAGGCCGCCATGCCCAGGAAGGACAGGCCCAGCACCCAGCGCAGCACGCCGGGGCTCAGGGCCGATGTGATCCAGGCGCCGAGCGCGCCGGCGAGGCCGTGGTTGACGATGGTCGCGAGCAGGATGCCGGCGACGATCGGTAGGGGCTTCTTGAAGCGTGCCGCCAGCAGGAAGGCGAGCAGCTGGGTCTTGTCGCCGATTTCAGCGAGGGCGACGACACCGGTGGAGACGAGGAGGGATTCCATGACGAACAGCGAGGCCGGATTGCGGACGATTGACCACGGCGCATCCCCGGCCTGAACGGAGGCGCTGTGGTCAAAGGTCTTGCCAGGCGGGTGGACTGCCTGCGCCATGTCCTGCGGGACAAGTGTGTTGACGCAAGCCTCTTCGAGGGCGAAGAGCGGCTACTCCCCAATGACGCCGCGATTCTAGCAGCCGCGTCGTCAGCCCCGCTGTGTTTCGCCGTAGCGGCCCATGCGGTGCGCGAGCTCGACCGCTGACTCGACGCCGAGCTTGTCGAAGATGTTGGCGCGGTGGAACTCCACCGTGCGCTGGGTGATGCCGAGGTGGTCGGCGATGTTCTTGTTGTAGTGGCCCTGCAGCAGCTCGTCGAGCACCTCGCGCTCGCGCGCGCTCAGGGCCGCGAGCGCGCGCCGCAGGCGCATGCGTTCCTGCGCCTCGGCCTGCAGCGCGAGCGCGGCCTGGCGCGCGGCCTCGACGCGGTCGACCAGCAGGTTGTCCTGGAAGGGCTTTTCGAGGAAATCCCAGGCGCCGTCCTTGACCGCCGCCACCGCCATCGCGACGTCGCCGTGGCCGGTCAGGAACAGCACCGGCCACGGCCAGCCCCGTGACTTGAGCTGGGCGAAGGTCGCCAGGCCCGACAGCGGCTCCATGCGGATGTCGAGCAGCAGCACGCAGCACGGCCAGGGATCGGCGTTGGCGCGCAGGGCCTGCAGAAAGGCGTCGCCGCCGCTCCAGGCCCGCGTGGGCAGGCCGCGCGAGTCGAGCAGCCAGGCCAGGCCGTCGCGGAAGTCCGCGTCGTCGTCGACGATGTGCACGATGGGGTTCAGGGTTTCAGGGGCAGCCACAGCGTGAATTGTGCCCCCTGCAGCGCGGCGCTGCGCGTGACCTCGATGCGGCCGTGGTGCGCCTCGACGATCGAGCGGCAGATCGACAGCCCCATGCCCATGCCGCCGGCCTTCTGGCTGGAGAAGGCGTCGAAGATGCTGACCGCCTGCCCGGGCGGGACGCCGGGGCCGCTGTCCTCGATGCGGATCGCCGCCATGTCGCCGGCCTGCTCCAGGCTCACGCGCACGACGGCGTGCCGGTGTCCGCCTCCAGTGATGGCCTGGCTCGCCCATTCGGTGGCATTGAGCACGACGTTGTGCAGCGCGTGCTCGAGCAGCAGCGCATCGGCCGGCGCCTGCAGCGGCGCGTCGGGCAGGCGCAGCTCCAGCGTCAGGCCGTCGGGCAGCGGGACCTGGCCCGCGACGCGGCGCACGAAGTCGACGAGTTCGAGCGGCTGGCGCGTCATCTCCTGGCGGCGCGCGAAGGCGTTGACGCGCTGGATCACCCGGCCGGCCTTCTGCGCCATGCGCTCCATGCGCTCGACCACCGGTTCGATCTCGTCGAGCGTGATGCGCCGCTCGCGCAGGCGATTCAGCAGGCCATTGGCGAAGCTGCTGAGTGCGCCCAGCGGCTGATTCAGCTCGTGCGCCAGGGTGGAGGCGACCTCGCCGACCGCGATCAGCCGGCCCGAGGCCTCGAGCTTCTCCTGCTGGCGCGCCGCCAGGCGCTCGATGCGCCGGCGCTCGGTGATGTCCAGCACCGAAGCCAGCCAGCCCATGACGCTGCCGTCGGCCAGGACCAGCGGCGAGCCATGCGCCAGCACGTCGAGCAGATGGCCGTCGCGGTGGCGCAGCTGCAGCTCGATGCCGAGCTGCGGCTCGGCACCGACGTCGTCGGCCTGGGTGATGCGTGCGAACTCGTCGCCCTGACCCTCTGGCCAGTAGGGCGGGGCAGCGGCCGCGGCGACGAGCTCGGCCGGACTCCAGCCCACCAGACGACAGAAGGCCTGGTTGGCATAGATCAGCCGTCCCTGCATGTCCCAGGCGCGCAGGCCCAGGGTGAGCGAGCGCTCCATGGCAGCGCGCAAGGCCATCTGCGCCTGCAGCCGGGATTCGGTGCGCCGGCGGCGCGCGGCGTCCCGCCACAGCAGCAGCAGCGCGGCCAGCATGCCGCCCAGGCAGAGCAGGGCGACGCCGAACAGGGTGCGCGGTGCCGGCGCAGGCCTGGCCTGCAGGACGCCGACCCGCAGCGTCCACTGCGTGCCGGGCAGGTTGATCGCGGCCTGGAAGCCCGACGGCGCTGAATCCGCTGTCGCTCCGCTGCCCTGGTCCGCCACGGCCAGTGCATGGTCTTGCAGGAACCAGCCCGGCACGACCTGCTCGAGCGCGCGCTCGACCCGCACCGCGGCCACGTAGCTGCCCAGGAAGCGGCCCTGCTCGAAACGGGGCACGGCCAGCCACAGCGTCAGGCCTGGCGCATCCGGGCTATCCGGCGGCGGCGCCAGCGGGCCGGCGTAGGCGGCGCGCTGCAGGCCGCGTCCGGTGGACAGCATGACGGCGAGCGCGCCCGCGTGGTCGCCCTGGCGCGCCGCGTCCCGCAGGAAGGCCGGCCAGTGCTCGATGACGCCCTGGCGCTGGGCTGCAATCCAGCCGTGGTGGGCGATCACGCCCGCGCCGCGCCACAGGGCGCCGGCGCGCATGAGCGGTGCCGCGGCCGCTGCGTCGGGACGGGCCGCCGCGGCCAGCCGGCCCAGGTCGCTCTCGAGCCGGCGGAAATGGAAGCGCAGGGTCTGGTCCAGCCACTCGGCGTCGGCGGCGCGCCGGAGATCCTCCTCGTCGGCTTCGATCTGCCGCAGGAAGAGCGCGAGCAGCACCACGCAGGCCATCACCAGCGCGAGCAAGGCGAGCAGCCAGCGCATGGCGCGCCGGTCGAGCGCGGCGGCGCGGCTGGCGTCCAGGCCGAACTGGTCGAGGTCTGGGGCGGGCTCGGGCGTCATGGCGGGCAATGTCGCTAGCATAGCGGACATGCGTGCACGAGCGGGGATGACTGGCGGTAGGCGGCGCAGGACCCTGGGCCTGGCGCTGGCGGCGCTGCTGCTTGCCGCCGTCGCCCCGCTGCAGGCGGCGCGTGGGCCGCTGCTGCTGCGCTTTTCGCACGTGGTCGCGCCCGACACGCCCAAGGGACAGATGGCCAGGCGCTTCCAGGAACTGGTCGCCCAGCGCTCCGGCGGCCGCATCCGGGTCGAGGTCTATCCCGACTCGCAGCTCTACGGCGACGAGGACGAGATCGAGGCCCTCAGGCTGGGTGCGGTCGAGATGCTGGCGCCTTCGCTGTCCAAGTTCGGCAATTTCGGCATCACCGAATTCGAGGTCTTCGACCTGCCCTTCCTGTTCGACGACCTCGAGCAGGTCCGGCGCGTGACGCAGGGACCGGTCGGGCAGCGTCTGCTCGAGCGCCTGGGCCGCCAGCAGATGGTGGGCCTGGGCTTCATGGACAACGGCTTCAAGCAGATGAGCGCCCGCCGGGCGCTCAAGGTGCCGGAGGATTTCAAGGGCCAGCGGCTGCGGGTGCAGGCCTCGCGCGTGCTGGTCGCGCAGATGCGCGCGTTGGGCGCGCAAGCGGTGATCCTGCCCTTTGGCGAGACGCGCCAGGCCATGGCCAGCGGCGTCGTGGACGGCGCCGAGAACCCCCTGTCCAACTTCCTCACCCAGGGCCTGGCGGCGGTGCAGTCGGACCTGACGCTGACCCGCCACGGCTACCTGGGCTATGCGGTGGTCAGCAACCCGCGCTTCTGGGCCAGCCTGGCGGACGCCGACCGGCAGCTGCTGAGCCGGGCCCTGGCCGAGGCGCTGGAGTTCGGCAACCGGCTGGCGGCCGAGCTCGACCGCCAGGCGCTGGAGCGCCTGCGGCGCACCCCGGGGCTGCGCATCCACGAGCTCACGCCCGAGCAGCGCGCGGCGCTCAGGGCGGCGGCGCAGCCGGTGTACGCGGGCTTTCGCAGCACGGTCGCGGGCCCCTGGCTGGACGAGGTGCGCCGGGCCATAGGCCGCGTGAATTAGGGTTAACCCTACTGTTGAACGCCACAGTTGGCGCGCCGGGTGGTGCTCGGTATCGTTCGGCACGTTTCCCGCATCGGGATTTCGCCGGGTTGCGGTTCCCGCCAGTGACCGTTTCCCCCGCTTCCATCCTTTCCTCGCGAGGCCTAAGCCATGTCGCCAAAACCCGGGCGCAAGCCCCTCTACCAGTCCCTCTATGTCCAGGTCCTGTTCGCGGTGATCGTGGGCGTGCTGCTGGGACATTTCCAGCCGCAGCTCGGCGCCGACATGAAGCCGCTGGGCGACGGCTTCATCAAGCTGATCAAGATGATCATCGCTCCGATCATCTTCTGCACCGTGGTGGTCGGCATCGCCGGCATGGAGGACATGAAGAAGGTCGGCAAGACCGGCGGCCTGGCGCTGCTGTACTTCGAGATCGTCTCGACGCTGGCGCTGATCATCGGACTGGTGGTGGTCAACCTGCTGCAGCCCGGCGCCGGCATGCATGTCGACCCGAGCACGCTCGACACCAAGGGCATCGCCGCCTACACCGCGCCGGGCAAGATGCAGGGCACGGTGGACTTCCTGCTCAACGTGATCCCGAGCTCGGTGGTCGACGCCTTCGCCAAGGGCGAGATCCTGCAGGTGCTGCTGTTCTCGGTGCTGTTCGGCTTCGCGCTGCACAAGTTCGGCGGCCGCGGCACCATGGTGTTCGACTTCATCGAGAAGTTCTCGCATGTGCTGTTCGACATCGTCGGCATCATCATGAAGGTGGCACCGATCGGCGCGTTCGGCGCGATGGCGTTCACGATCGGCAAGTACGGCGTTGGCTCGCTGTTCTCGCTGGGCAAGCTGATGGGCGCGTTCTACCTGACCTGCCTGATCTTCGTCTTCGCGGTGCTGGGCATCATCGGCCGCCTGCACGGCTTCTCGGTCTTCAAGTTCGTGCGCTACATCAAGGAAGAGCTGCTGATCGTGCTGGGCACCTCCTCGTCCGAGTCGGTGCTGCCGCGCATGATGGAAAAGCTCGAGAACCTGGGCGCGCGCAAGTCGGTGGTCGGCCTGGTGATCCCGACCGGCTACTCCTTCAACCTCGACGGCACCTCGATCTACCTGACCATGGCGGCCGTCTTCATCGCGCAGGCCACCGACACGCCGATGACGCTGGTGCAGCAGCTGACCCTGCTGGCCGTGCTGCTGCTGACCTCCAAGGGCGCGGCCGGCATCACCGGCAGCGGCTTCATCGTGCTGGCCGCGACGCTGTCGGCGGTCGGCGGCGTGCCGGTCGCGGGCCTGGCGCTGATCCTGGGCATAGACCGCTTCATGTCCGAGGCGCGCGCGCTGACCAACCTGGTCGGCAACGGCGTCGCGACCCTGGTGGTGGCCAAGTGGACCGGCGACCTCGACATGCAGCGGCTCAAGGCCGGCCTCGACCACCCGACGCTGCTGGAGGCGCAGGAACCGGAGGCCATCCTGGACCAGCAGGTCACCCGCATGGGCGCGAAGTCGGCCAGGGCCTGAGCGTCCGCGGCGACGCAAGCGACAGGTAACAGGGGGCGGCACCCGCAAGGGGCCGCCGTAGCGCGTTGCAGGACAGCGTGGTCACGCGCTGCGGCGTGTTTGCCGATGATGGCGTGGATGTCGAGAAACATCTTGTCTTCGACGGTGATTGTTCGATAGCATCTTCTTGTTCTGGCGGCATCGTGCCGAATCCAGCAACAGGAGGAAGGTCGAATGGCCAGGTCAGGCAAGCCCCGTGCAACCGATGCGCCCGCACGTGCCTCGGACGCGGCGCTGTTCGAACGCCTGCCACTGCCTGCGCTGGAGCTGGATGCGGCGGGAGACGTGAGGCGTGCCAACGACCAGGCCCGCCGGCTGCTGGGCGTGGTGCCGCAGGGGCAGCCGCTGCGCGGGCTGTTGCTCGGGCGGCTCGCCGCGGACGACCGGACGCGCCTGCTCGATGCGATCGCCTGTGCCGAAGCGCAGGCCTTGCAGCAGCGGCTCGAGGGCCTGGTCCTGGAGACGGGCGCAGGCCAGTCCTTGCGCGTGGACGCCTGGCTGCAGGCTGCGGTTGATCCGGACGGCCCCGCGGCCTGCGTGCTGCTGCAGCTGCTCGACCGCACGCGGGAACTCGAGGCGAACCGGGGACGCCGCCTGAGCGAGGCGGTCTTCCTGCACAGCCGCGAGGCCATCTTCGTGACCGACGACGAGGGCTGCATCGAACGCATCAACCCGGCCTTCGAGCGCATCACGGGCTTGCCGGCGACCGCGGTGCAGGGGCGGCCGGCGATGTTCCTGTTCGCGCAGCCCGGGGACGGATCGCCGGACCAGTATCGCGAGGTGCTCGAGAGCCTGGAGCAGCGGGGGCACTGGACGGGCGAGCTCGCCAGCCACGATACCCTCGGCAAGCCCCTGGTCTGGTGGGCCAACGTCGCGGTGGTGCGCGACGAGGGCGGGGTCCGGCGCGGCTACATGGCGATCCTGACCGACCTCACCGAGCAGCGCCGCAGCCAGGACGAGATCAGCAAGCTCGCGACCACCGACAGCCTGACCGGCTTGCCCAACCGGGCGCTGTTCCTCGACCGGCTGCAGCAGGCGGTGTCGCGCGCCGAGCGCGAGCAGCAGAGCTTTGCGTTGCTGTTCGCCGATCTCGACCACTTCAAGGCGGTCAACGACACCCTGGGCCATGCGGTCGGCGACGAGCTGCTGGTCGTGATCGCGCACCGGCTCAGCGATTCGGTGCGCGAGATGGACACGGTGGCGCGGTTCGGCGGCGACGAGTTCGTGATGCTGCTGCCCAACATCAGCCGCGAGCATGCGGTCGAGCTCGCGGCGCGCCTGCTGCAGTACCTGCGCGAGCCGATGAAGCTCGAGGGCCTGCCCGACTATCGCGCGCAGGCCTCGGTCGGCCTGGTGATGTACCCGGAGGACGGCCAGGATGCCGACGCGCTGCTGCGCCACGCCGACGAGGCCATGTATGCCGCCAAGCGCGGCGGGCGCAACCGCCTGCAGGTCTATTCGGCCGAACTGGGCGCGAGCAGCCAGGAGGTGCTCAACCTGCACCTCGAGCTCAGGCGGGCGCTGGAGCAGGGGCAGCTGCGGGTGCGGCTGCAGCCCAAGTTCCGGCTGCGGGACCTCGCGGTGGTCGGTGCCGAGGCACTGGTGCGCTGGCAGCATCCGCGCCTGGGCCTGCTGGGACCGGGCGAATTCCTGGCCGTGGCCGAGCAGCACCAGATGCTGGGCGAGATCGACACCTGGCTGCTGCAGACCACCTTGCGCCATGTCGACGCCTGGGCGGCGCGCGGGCGCTGGCCCGAGGGCTGGACGCTGTCGGTCAACCACAGCGCTTCCGACATCCAGCAGCCGCACTGGCCCTCGCATCTAGACCAGTTGCTGCAGGGGTCGCGGCTGCAGCCGCGCTGGCTGGACATCGAGCTCAGCGAGACGGTCTGGGCGCGTCCCACGCCCGAGGTGCTGGAGCGGCTGCGCCAGCTCAAGGCGCTCGGGGTGTCGCTGACGATAGATGATTTCGGCACCGGCTACTCCAGCCTGTCCTATCTCAAGCACCTGCCCGCCAGCGGGGTCAAGATCGACCAGAGCTTCGTGCACGGCATGCTCGCGCACGAGAGCGATCGCGTGCTGGTCGAGACCATCACCGAGCTGGCGCGCCGCCTCGGCCTGGAGCTGGTGGCCGAGGGGATCGAGAACGAAGCCCAGCGCAGCCTGCTGCTGGAGATGGGCTGCCAGGTCGGCCAGGGCTATTTCCTGAGCCCGCCGCTGACGCCAGAGGAGTTCGCCGCCCGCTTTCTGGCCAGCTGCTGAAGCCGGCCCAGCCCTGTCGCCCGGCGGAGCCGGGCAGACCCCTAGTAGGGCAAGCGGTCGCGGATGCGGTGCAGGTCGACGATGTCCACCGTCCAGACCAGGCCGTCGCCGATCTGCCCGGTGTGGCAGGCCTCCATGATGGCGGCACGGATCGGCTCGACCATCTCGTCGTCGGCGATCACGCAGACCATCAGCCTGGGACTGAAGTCGGTCAGCTCCTCCTTCACCGTGCGCTTGCTCACCGCGGCCGGGGCGGTGAAGCCCTCGGCCTTGAAGATCGTCACGCCGGGGAAGTTGGGGATGGCGTGCAGGGCATCGCGCAGGCGCTGCAGCCGGTTGGGGCGCACGATGGCGCGGATTTCCTTCATTTTCGTCTGTCTCCTTCAGGCTTCGCGGGGCTGGTCGTCGAACCAGCGGTAGAGGGTGGGCAGCACCACCAGCGTCAGCAGGGTGGAGCTGATCAGCCCGCCTATCACCACCACGGCCAGCGGGCGCTGCACCTCGCTGCCCGGCCCCGTGGCGAACAGGAAGGGCACCAGGCCCAGCAGCGCGACCGTGGCCGTCATCATCACGGGACGGAAGCGCTGCACGCAGCCTTCGCGCACCGCCTCGGCCACCGACATGCCGTCGTCGCGCAGCTTGCGGATGTAGCTGACCAGCACCACGCCGTTGAGCACCGCGATGCCCCACAGCGCGATGAAGCCCACCGAGGCCGGCACGCTGACGTACTCGCCGGTGACGAACAGGCCGAAGATGCCGCCGATCGAGGCAAAGGGCAGGACCAGGATGATCAGCGAGGCCAGCTTGATCGAGTTGAACAGCATGAACAGCAGGAAGAAGATGGCCGCGATGGTCAGCGGCACGATCACCGCCAGCGTGCCCAGGGCCCGCTCCATGTTCTCGAACTGTCCGCCCCACGACAGGTGGTAGCCATCGGGCAGCTGCATCTGCTCGGCCACCTTCTGCTGCACCTCGGCCACGAAGCCGCCGAGGTCGCGGTCCTTCACGTTGGCGCCCACCACCACGCGCCGCTGGCCCATCTCGCGGCTGATCGTCGGCGGGCTGTCGACCAGGTCGATCCTGGCCACCGCGGCCAGCGGGATCAGGGTGCCGTCCTGGGCCCGCAGCGTGGTCGCGCGGATCGCCTCGACCGAGTTGCGGAACTGCTCGGGGTAGCGCACCGCGATGCCGAAACGCCGCTGGCCTTCGTAGAGCGGGCTGACCTCGCGGCCGCCGAAAGCCATCTCGATGACCTCGTTGATGTCGGCCACGTTGATGCCGTAGCGGGCGATGGCGTTGCGGTCGATCTCCACCTGCAGCGTCTGCTGGCCCGTCAGGCGCTCGACGCGGATGTCGACGGCACCGGGCACGGTGCGCACCACGCGGGCGATCTCCTCGGAGAGGCGCTTGAGCTCGCCCAGGTCGTCGCCGAAGACCTTGATCGCCAGCTGCGAGCGCACGCCGGTGACCATCTCGTCGACGCGCTGCGCGATCGGCTGGTTCATGATCACCTGCACGCCCGGCAGCTTGGACAGCACCTGGCGGATGTCCGCCTCGATCTCGGCCTGGCTGCGGCCTGCCGCGGGGTCGATCACCGCGATCGGGTCCGATTCGTTCGGGCCGGCCGGGTCGGCCGGAGACTCGCCGCGGCCGAGCTTGGCCACCACCATCTTCACGCCCGGCACCTGCGACACCAGCTTCATGGCCTCGTTCTCGATCTTGATCGACTCGTCCAGCGAGATGCTGGGCACGCGGATGATCTGCGGCACGATCGAGCCTTCCTTCATCGTCGGGATGAAGCTCTTGCCCAGCAGCGGGAACAGCGCGAAGGAAGCCAGCAGCAGCGCCACGGCCACCACGATGGTCTTCTTCTCGGCCGCCAGGGCCGCGTGCAGCAGCTTGAGGTAGCCCCGCTTCATGAGGGCGATCGGCTTGGTGTCGTGGTCCGCGCCGCCCTTGAGCAGCCAGGAGCACAGCACCGGCGAGAGGAACAGCGAGACGACCAGCGACACCGCCAGCGCGATCGCGATGGTCAGCGCCAGCGGCCCGAACATCTTGCCTTCCATGCCCGACAGCGCCATCAGCGGCAGGAACACCAGGATGATGATGCTGATGCCGTAGATGGTCGGCTTGGCCACTTCGCTGGTCGCGTCGAGGATGACGCGCAGTCGCTCCGAGCGGCTCGGGCCGGCATGGCCGAGCTTGTGGAAGACGTTCTCGACCACCACCACGGTGCCGTCGACCATCAGGCCGACCGCGATCGCCAGCCCGCCCAGCGACATCAGGTTGGCCGACAGACCCAGCTTGTTCATGGCCATGAAGGTGACCAGCGGGGTGATGACGATGGTGGCCACCACGACGATGCTGGAGCGCACGTCGCCCAGGAACAGGTAGAGGATGACGATGATGAACAGGATGCCCTCGAGCAGTACCTTGGTCACCATCCACAGAGCGGAATCCACCAGCTCGGTGCGGTCGTAGAAGGGCTCGAGCTGCAGGCCGCCGGGAAGCTGGTTGCTGCTGTTGATCTCGGCGACCTTGGCCTTGATGCGCGTGACCACCTCCTTGGCGTTGCCGCCGCGCAGCATCATCACGATGCCCGCCACGGCCTCGGTGTCGCCGTTCTTGATGATCGCGCCCTGGCGCACCGCCGCGCCCACCTTCACCTGCGCCACGTCGCGCACGAACACCGGCACGCCGCCGGCTTCCTTCAGGATGATGTTGCCGATGTCGGCCTCGGTGCGGATCAGGCCGACGCCGCGGATCAGGTACTGCTCGGCCGCGGCGCGCAGCACGCCGCCGCCGGAGTTGGCGTTGTTGCGGTCGATCGCTGACTCGACATCGGCCAGCGAGATGCGGTAGGCGCGCAGGCGGTCGGGGTTGACCAGCACCTGGAACTGGCGCTCCAGCCCGCCCATGGAGTTGATCTCGGCCACGCCGGGAATGGAGCGCAGCATCGGCCGCACCACCCAGTCCTGGATCACGCGACGCTCCATGAGCTCGGCGTCGGTCAGCTGGCGCTTGCCGTCGTCCGGATGCACCAGGGTGTACTGGTAGACCTCGCCGAGTCCGGTGGACACTGGCCCCAGCACCGGCACGATGCCCTCGGGCATGCGCGGCGTGACCTCCAGCAGGCGCTCCATCGCCAGCTGGCGGGCAAAGTACACGTCGGTCTTGTCGGTGAAGACCAGGGTGATGATCGACAGGCCGTTGCGGTTGAGCGCCCGCATCTCGGTCAGGCCGGGCAGGCCTGTCATGGAGATTTCCAGCGGCACCGTGACCAGGCGCTCGATCTCCTCCGGCGAGCTGCCCGGGGACTCGGTGGCTATCTGGACCTGCACATTGGTCACGTCCGGGAAGGCGTCGACCGACAGGCGCATGGCGGCGCGCAGGCCGAAGCCACAGACCGCCAGGGCCAGCACGATCACCAGCAGGCGCTGGCCCAGTGCGGCACGGATCAGGGATGCAACCATGGCCTTACTCCAGTTCGGCGCGCTTGCGCTCGTTGTTCAGGTGGAAGGCGCCTTCGACCACGATCTCGCTGCCTTCCTCCAGGCCCTTGAGCACCGGGCGCAGGCCGCCGCTGGCCTGGCCGAGCTCGACCGGCGTCAGGCGATAGCGCTGCTCGGCCAGGCGAACGAAGACATGGTCGCGGTCGTTCTCGCGCACCACGGCCGCCTCCGGCACGGCGAGCAGGCGCTCGCTGGCAGCCTTGATGCGCATGGTGGCAAGCATCTGGGGCTTGAGGTCGCGCTGGCTGTTGTCGACCTGGGTGCGGATCATGACGGTGCGCGTCTCCGGCGAGACGGTGTCGCCGACATGGACGAGCTTGCCCGTGATGTGGCGGTCGCCGAGCGCCGGCACGATGATCTCGACGGCCTGGCCAGCCTTGACCAGGCGCGCGGTCTGCTCGGGAATCTCGCCCACGACCCAGACGTTGCCGAGGTCGGCCACGGTGAACAGGGGGTCGCCCGGCTGGGTCACCTGGCCCTGGCTGATCTTGCGTTCCACGATCACACCCGACTGCGTGGCGACCACGCCGGCATGCGGGTGCAGCGTGCCCTGGGCGCGCAGGCGCTCGATCGCGTCGGATGGCAAGCCCATCAGCCTGAGCTGGTCGCCGGCGGCGCGCAGCTCGGCGCGCGCGATCGAGAGTTCGGACTCGCGCCGCTGCATCTCGGCCGAGCCGATCACGTCGGCCTGCAACAGCTGGCTGGCGCGCTGGACGGCGCGCTCGGCCAGCGCGGCCGAGGCGTTGGCACGCAGGTAGGCCAGCTGGGCCGTGGTCAGCTCGGGACTGGCCAGTTGCGCCAGTACCTGGCCAGGGCGGACCCGGTCGCCGACCTCGGCCAGCACCTCGGTCACGCGCCCGGTCACCGAGGCGCCGATGCGGGTGACCTGGCGCTCGTTGGCCTCGATGCGACCGGCCACTTCCTGGTAGCTGACGAGTTCGGCCCAGTCCAGTTTCTTCACCTTGAAATGCTCGGCCATCGCGGGGTTGGGGGCGACCGTCATCGGGTCGGCAGCAGGCACCGACTTGGCCGGGGCAGCAGTGGGCTGCTTTTCTTCGCCGCATGCGGACAGGCCAAGGACCAGTGCCACGGCCAGGGCGACGGCTTGCAGGCGTGGGTGCAGGAATGCGGTATTCATGATGTCTGGTTCATTCAAGGGTTGAGCTGGCCAGCCTGGCGGCCGACCAGCAGGTCGATGTCGCTGTGGGCCGCCTGGACCTGGTAGCGGGCCTCCAGCAGCTCGGTGCGCACGTTGCGCAGCACGCGTTCGGCGTCGAGCACGTCCAGGATGCCGCGCTCGCCGAAGCGATAGGCGGCCTGTGCGACCTTGAGCGCCGACTCCGCTTCGCGCGCCGAGCCTTCGCTGAGCGAGCGCACGCGCAGCTTGGCCATCTCCAGCGCTTTCCAGGCCTGCAGCAACTGCTGGCGCAGCTCGGCCTGCCGCCCGTCGAGCCGGGCACGCGCGCGCTCGATCTCGGCGGCAGCTTCCGCGAGCGGGCCGCGCTGCTGGTCGAGCAGGGGAATCTGCAGGCTGACGCCCAGCTGCTGCAGGCGCTGCTCCGGGTCGCGGCTCTGGCCCAGGCGCAGTTCGACGCCGGGCCAGCGCCCGGCTTGCGCCAGCTGCAGCCGCGCCTGGGTGCGCTCGACTTCGGACTGCAGTGCCTTGAGCTCCGGGTTGTGCTGCAGCAACAGGGCCTGCAACTCCTCCAGCTCGGGCAGCTGGCGATCGTCCTTGAGCTGGGCGTTGAGCACCCACTGCGCCGGCAGACGGCCGCCTGCCAGCCGGTTCAGCCCCACACGCACCTGTTCCGCCTGCAAGGAGGCGTTCTGCTGGCGTTGGCGCGCATTGATGACCTCGACGTCGGCTTTGATCAGTTCGTAGCGCGCGGCCTCGCCGCTGGCGACGCGCAGGCGCACGCGCTCGCGCACCTGCTCCAGTAGGTTCAGCGCCTCGATGGCTGCCGCTGCCTCGGCCTGTCGCCAGAGCCATTCATAGGCCAGGCGCTGAGTGCGTGCCTTCAGTTCGTTGCGGGTCGAGCTCAGCAGGTGCTCGCTGCCGCGCTCATTGGCCACTGCCGCATCCGTCCTGGCCTGGCGCAGGCTGGGGCGCTCGATGAGCTGGCTGATGGCCAGTCCTTGCTGGTTGCCGTTGATGCCGCCTGGCAGGCGGGCCGTCTGCTGTCCGCCAGTCCATTCCAGGCGCGGGTTCGGCAGGGCGCCGGCCGTGATGACGCCGGCACTGGCGACAGCCCGGCTGAGCTCGGCGGCCTGGACCTCGACGTTGCTGGCCAGCACCGCCTCGGTCAGTTCGCCCAGCGTCAGGACGACGGTCTCCGAAGGGTTGTAGGTGGCCGGGCTGGCAGCCGTGTCGGCAGCGGCTTGAAGCGGGGCGTTTTCCGTGCTGTGTGAAAGGGTGCACAGGCCGGCGAGGCACGCAGCGGCGAGCCAGTGCCTGGCATGTCCCGGTGGAAATGCAGTACTCATATGTCATCCTGCGGCTGATCAAGGCCGCACAAGAGAGGGAAATGCGCTGGCGGCCGAACTGCGGTCGTCAGGCGGGAGCTGGGATCAGGCGTTCAGCGCACAAGGCGGCCGCTGCAGCGCCTCGGGCCAGTGGCTGGCCAATGTGCGGAAGGAAAACAGCGGTGTCGCTCGCGGCAGGCAGATGGCGTGGCAGGGGGCAGCCATCAGCTGCATGCAGTCCAGCTTGTCGCCGGCCAGGTCGGCCATTTGACTGTCAGGGGTCTGGCCGCTCTCTGCGTCGAGAGGTGGTGCGGTGCAGGCGGCGACTTCAGCTTCGGCGTCGTTTTGCGGACTCAGGTGCTCGGTCGTGTCGGCCTGTATCAGGTGATGCAGTTCGATCTCCTCGGCCATGGCTGCCGCCTGTCCCGGCCAGAAGGCGGAGACGAGCAGCAGAAGCAGCCATCCAATGAGAGTCGAGCGCATGAGCCGGGTCGAGTCGCAGCGGCGCCGAAATGGGCCGTTAGTTGACAAGAATTGTAGGGATTATTCCTGATTTTTCCATGCCTGGCGCGGCGTGCTGAGTTTTCGATGACGGGGGGGCCGTGGCGGGTGAACGCGCAGGAGCCGCCTCATGCCAGCATGCCGCGCGCGCACCGCGACCCGGGTCTTGAGCAGGCCGCGCGCGCCCGTGCCGTCCAGGCTGAGCCGCTCGTGCAGCACGATGTCGTCGTAGTCGTAGTCGTAGTCGTAGTCGTAGTCGTAGTCGTAGTCGTAGTCGTAGCCGTAGCCGTAGCCGTAGCCGTAGCCGCGGCTGACCAGTTCGGCCAGCGCGTTGTCGCCGACGTCGACCTGGTCGATCTCGAGCCGGCCGACCCGGCCCTGCACCAGGCTGAAGTCGGCCTGGTAGCGCGCGCCCGCGTCCAGCGTCACATGCGCGTGCGGCACGACCTCGATCTCGCCCGAGGCGCCGTGATAGTGCGCTTCCTGATAGCGCAGCGTCGCGCCTTCCATCAGGCGGATCCTGCCCTGCATCGCGTGGCGCGCGGCCTGCGGGGTCGAGAACAGGCAGTGCGACCAGAGCGTGGCCTGCGCGCCCGGCTCCAGCGTGAGCGTCAGCTCCACGTTCTGCGTGCCATGGCGTTCATAGAGGCCGAAACACAGGTGCACCGGCTGCTCGAGCCGCACGCCGCGCTCGACGACGATCTCGGCCGCGATGCCTTGCGCTCCGGCGCTGGCCTGCAGCTGCAGGCCAGGCACCGATTTGCGGCTCGCGAGCTCGTGGCCGTAGGCGACCAGGTGCGGATGCTGCAGGATTGCGGGCGGCGGCGTGCCCGCCGCGGCGAACAGCCTCATCAGGGGCCGGAGTGCTTCAGGCATGGCAGATCTCCCCGTCGCAGCGCCGGCAGGCCCGGGCGCGGTAATTGTCAAGGACCTTGGCCGTCTCGCCCTGGCAGGTGATGCGACCGCCGCACAGCTGCGAGGCCCGGTCGGCGTGTGCCGCGACCGCGTGATCAGCAGCACGCTGCTGCCGCTGTCCTTGAGCGCCTCGATCAGCGCGATCAGCGTGTCGAGCGAGAGCAGGTCGATGCCGGCGCTCGGCTCGTCCAGGATCGCAAGCCTGGGCTGCATCGCCAGCACCGCGGCGAGCTCGACGCGCTTGCGTTCGCCGCCGCTGAGCGTGCGGTCGACGGCCCGCTCAGCGTATTCCGGCGGATCCAGCCCGACGCGCTTCAGGCAGTCGGCGACGTCGGTGCCGCGCCGTCCCAGGCGCAGGTAGTCGCGCACCTTGAGTCCCTCAAAGCGCGCCGGCTCCTGCCAGGCCAGCGTCAGGCCCAGCCTGGCGCGCTCGTGCATCGGCAGCGTGGTGATGGCGCGGCCTTCGAGCAGGATCTCGCCAGCCTCGGGGCGATAGCCCTCGCAGCCTATCAGCGTGTAGGCCAGGCTGGACTTGCCCGAGCCGTTGGTGCCGAGCAGGGCGTGGATCTCGCCATGAGCGAGCCTCAGGTCCAGGCCCGCCAGGATCGCCTTGCCCTGTAGCGTCAGTCGCAGCCCGCGGGCTGCGAGCAGGGCTGCATCGTCCGGACGATCCGGCGCTGCCGCGACTGGGGCTGGGTTCTGGTCCACGCGTCGGCTCTCCCTGCCGCCACCCGGCGGCCGGGCCCCATTGTGCGCCGTTTTGCGTCAGCCCGGAAAGGGCGCGGCGCGCGGCCCGGCCTCTACAATGCGGCCCCTCGCAACGCTTCCGGAACCCCGCCATGAACATCGTCGTCGACGAAGAACTCAAAGCCTACATCGACCCTCTGACCCCCGAGGAGTACGAGGCGCTCGAGCGCAGCCTCCTGGCCGAGGGCTGCCGCGATGCGCTGGTGCTCTGGGGCGAGCTGCTGATCGACGGCCACAACCGCTACGAGATCTGCCGCAAGCACGGGCTGCCGTTCCAGACCGTGCAGAGCAGCCTGTTCCAGAGCATGGAGGACGTGCACCTCTGGATGATCGACCAGCACCTGGGTCGGCGCAGCGTGTCCGAATTCCAGCGTGGCGTGCTGGCGCTGCGCAAGCGCGAGATCGTGGCCGCGCGGCGCGCCCGCTTCCTCGAGGCAGCGGCCCAGACCAGCCCTGAAGCTGACTCGCCGGCCGCTGCCGACGCTCCGGCGCCCTGGGAGGGCGAGTCGGAGTTTCCCGCCGCCGCGCCGGCGGCAGCCGTGCCCGAGCCGCTCAGGAGCCGCGAGGACCTCGCGCGCGCTGCGCGCCTGAGCAGCAGCCAGGTCTCGATGATCGAGAAGATTCACAAGCAGGCCGCGCCCGAGGTGGTCGCTGCCGTCAAGGCGGGCGAGATCTCCCTGAGCGCCGCCGCCGCCGTCGCCAGCCTGCCCGAGGAGGAGCAGCGCAGCGCCGCGATCGCGGGCAAGGACGAGCTCAAGCAGGCCGCCCGGCGCGTGCGCGAGGCCAAGCGCAAGCCGCGCGAGGCCAGGCCGGCCGGCGCCGAAGGCGAAGTGGCCGCGTCGGAGCTGCAAGCCGGACAGGCCGAGCCGACCGAGCAGCTGCAGGCGCTGCAGAAGCGCGTCGCCGAACTGAGCGCCGAGAACGAGGCCTTGCGCAAGCAGGTGGCCAACCTGCTCGCGCAGCTGGTCAACTGAGGCCGGCCGGGCTGCCGCTGCCCCGCGCCGCCAGCGACGCCGAACAATGGACGCCATGGATCCCGCTCAGCTCGAACGGCTGCTGACGGTGAAGATGCCCTTCGGCAAGTACCAGGGCCGGCTGATCGCCGACCTGCCGGGCCACTACCTCAACTGGTTCGCGCGCGAGGGTTTTCCCGCCGGCGAGCTCGGGCGGCTGCTGGCGCTGATGCAGCTGATCGACCACAACGGCTTGCGCGATCTGCTGCGCCCGCTGCGGGGCGGCCGTCGCCCAGTCTGAAGCCCGGACCAGCCGGCGCCGTGGTCCCGGCACCGCCCCAATTCTCTGGTTTATTCGAAGTGTCAATCAGTAGAAATCTGTTTTTTCTTTAGGCTCTTGCGGTTATCCTGTCGCGCATGACTGGTTTCCAACCCCGGAGAAAAACGATGAAGACACTTTCCCTGCTCGCGGCCGTGCTGGCCTTGGGCCTGACCCTGGGCACCGCCGAAGCCGAAGCCAAGCGTCTGGGCGGCGGGCGTTCCAGCGGCATGCAGCGCGAGTCGGTCACCCAGACCGCCCCGGGCGCGACGCCCGCGCACGCGTCGACGGCACCCGCGGCAGCCACGGCACCGGCCTACAAGCCGGCCGCCGCCACGCCGCCGGCGGCCGCCCAGCCCAAGCGTTCCTGGATGGGGCCGCTGGCCGGCATCGCCGCGGGCCTGGGCCTGGCCGCCCTGGCTTCCCACTTCGGCTTCGGCGCGGAACTGGCCTCGGCGCTGACCATGGGCCTGCTGGCCATGGTGGTGGTGGCGGTGATCGGCATGGTCATGCGCCGTCGCGCCGCCGCGCAGCAGCCGGCCGCGGGCGGCATGCAGTACGCCGGCGCCGCAGCCCAGCCTGAGGCCGCGGCGCGCGGCTACGAGGTCGCGATGCCGGCGGCGGGCGGTTCCGCCATCGGCGCGGGCCTGGATGGCGGTGCAGCGGCTGGCTCGGCCATCGGTGCCGGCTTGGGCGCCGCGGCGGCGATGCCGGCCGGCTTCGATGTCGAAGCCTTCGTGCGCAACGCCAAGGTCAACTTCATCCGCCTGCAGGCGGCCAATGACGCCGGCCGGCTCGACGACATCCGCGAGTTCACGACGCCCGAGATGTTCGCCGAGCTCCAGATGGACATCCTCGAGCGCGGCGGCGCGCTCCAGCAGACCGAGGTCGTCAGCCTCGAGGCCCAGGTGCTCGAGGTGCTCGAGGAGGGCGCGCGCTACGTCGCCAGCGTGCGCTACAGCGGCCTGGTACGCGAGCAAAAAGGCGCGGCGGCCGAGCCTTTCGACGAGGTCTGGCATCTGAGCAAGCCGCGCGCCGGCGCGGGCGGCTGGATCCTGTCGGGCATCCAGCAGCTGCAGCGGCACTAAGCCTCATGCCCGGGGCTGCGAGGTGCTGCCTGGACGCGACGGGCAGCCATCTCGCGCCCCGCGCCGGCCTGCTCCCAGGCCTGCAGCCGGGCCCTGGCCTGCGGATAGGCGACCGATTCCTCCAGCATCATGTGATCGCGGTAGAGTGCATCGAACACCTCCAGGCCATGACGCAGCTCGGCGAGGTCGAACCACTGGCTGCCCTGGCTGGCCGCCGCGATGGCCGGCTCGATGTTGAGCCAGTTCTCCTCCAGCCAGCCGTGGTCCTGCCTGAGGCGGCGTGCCACAGCCACCACCGCCTGGTCCGGGCTCGCGAGCAGGGGCGGAAAGACATGGGCTTCCTCGTCGAGGTGGTGCTGCCTGGCCTTGCCGTTGAAGAAGTCCAGCACCCGCCGGGCCTCCTGGCGCATGGATCCATCCAGCCCGCTGCTCTCCGCCGCATCGACCAGGCGACGCAGTGCCGTGAGCTGGCGCGCGAGTTCGCGGTGGGTGGCGGCGAGGGAGTCGAACATCGCGGCCAGATCCGTATTGCCTGACATGGCACTCCTTCCGTCTCGTGAGCAAGCTCCAACTGTGCAGGAGGGCGCAGCCGGCGGGTTTGACATGGCGCAAGCATAGGACGCGCGCTCGCGCAGGTAAAGCGCTGCCGGCCGGCCAGGCCGGCGAGGGGCATGGGCCACAATACGGGCATGCCGTCGACCTATCTGAACGTCCCGTTTCGCGACAAGGATTCCGCCAAGGCCCTGGGTGCGCGCTGGGATCCGGCGCAGCGCCAGTGGTTCGTCCCGGAAGGCCGGGAGCTGGCTCCTTTCTCGGCCTGGTTGTCGGCCGGCGCCGCGCCGGCCCAGTCTCCGGCCATGCTCGCGCCCGTGGCGGCCGAGCCCGCGGCTTCCTATGGCAGCCTGGCCCGTCCCGCGGGCGTCAGCCTGTCGCAGCTGCTCGCCGGCGTGGCGCAGCTGGTGGCCCAGGCCTACCCGGCAGGCGTCTGGACCCTGGTCGAGGTGGTCGACGCCCGGCTGCGCAATGGCCATGTCTATCTCGAACTCTCAGAGCGCGACGCGCAAGGCCAGGTCCTGGCCAAGGCCAACGCGATGATCTGGGCCTCGACCGCCAGCCGGATCCTGCCCGAGTTCGAGCGCGCCACCGGCGCCACGCTCGGCCCGGGCATCAAGCTGCTGGCGCGCGCGCGCCCGGTGTTCAAGCCGCAATACGGCTTCAGCCTAGAGATCGACGCCATCGACTCGGGCTACACCCTGGGCGACCTCGAGGCGAGGAAGCGCGAGATCCGTGAGCGCCTGCAGCGCGAGGGCCTGTACCCGCTGCAAAAGCAGCTCGCGCCGCCCTGGGACTACCACTTCGTGCTGGTGCTGGCGCCCGAGGGTGGCGCCGGCCTGGGCGACTTCCAGGCCGAGGCCGAGCGGCTGGGGCGGCACGGCCTGTGCCGCTTCGTCTACGTCTACAGCCGCTTCCAGGGCGAGGGCGCGGCGGCCGGCATCCGCGCGGCGCTGCTCGCCGCGCTCGACAAGCTGCCAGCGGACGGCCGGCCCGATGCGGTGGCCATCATCCGCGGCGGCGGAGCGGTCAACGACCTGGCCTGGCTCAACGACTACGCGCTGGCGCGCACGGTCTGCGAGCTCGAGCTGCCGGTGCTGACCGGCATCGGCCACGAGCGCGACAACACCCTGCTCGACGAGGTCGCGCAGCAGCGCTTCGACACGCCCTCCAAGGTCATTGGCGGCATCGAGCAGCTGATCGTGCGGCGCGCTGCCGAAGCCCGCGCCAACTTCGAGGCCATCGCCCAGCTGGGCCAGCGCCTGCTGGCGCGCAGCCGCCTGTCGGTGCAGCAGACCGACGCCGAGCTCAGGTCGCAGGCGCGCCGCCAGCTTGACGCCGCTCGCCACCGGGTGCCGGCTGCCTGGGCCGAGATCCAGGCCAGTGCCCGCATCGCCCTGCGATCGGCCCGCGGCGAATCGCAGTCTCGGCTGCAGCAGATCGGCGAGCGTACTGCCAGCGCGGTCCGGCGTGCCCGCGAGGAGTCCGGGCGCGCGCTGCAGGCCGTGGCGGTGACCAGTCGCCAGGCCGTGCGGCAGGCGCGCGAAGGCTCACAGGCGCTGGTGCGCGAGATCGCGGGCCAGGGCCCCGAGAAGACGCTCGCGCGCGGCTTTGCCGTGGTGCGCGACGAGTCAGGGCGCACCCTGCAGCGTGCCGCCGAGCTCAGCCCCGGCCAGGCCCTGCAGATCGAGTTCCACGACGGCAGCGCGCGTGCCCGGGTCGAACCCTGACGCCTTCATTCCTTCCAGCCGAACGATCCCGAATCATGAAAGTCAAGACCTTCAAGGAAGCCTACGGCGTCTTGCAACGCCACGCCCAGACCCTGCGCGAGCAGGACGAGCCCAACATCGACGACCTGCTGAGCATCGTGACCGAATCGGTCAGCGCCTACAAGCTGTGCCAGGAGCGCATCGATGCGGTCGAGCAGGCGCTCGAGAAGGCCCTGGGCAGCGTGGCCGAAGCTCCCGCCCCGGCCGGCCAGGCCGCTGCCCCGGCGCGTGCCGCCAGGCGTGCCCAAGCGGACAGGCCGCCCGAGCCGGATGAGTCTGACGATTTGTCGGATGGGGATATCCCGTTCTGACGTCCCAGGTCTCCGTCTTGCCGCTGGCCACCGCCATTTTTCCATCCGTTCCAACCGCAAACAGACAGGTGATTGACCCATGAAGCTGTTCCTCAAACCCGGCGCCTGCTCGCTGTCCCCGCACATCGTGCTCGAAGAGCTCGGCCTGCCCTACGAGACCGAAGTCGTTGATCTCAAGACCAAGCAGACCGCATCCGGCCAGGACTATCTGGCCATCAATCCCAAGGGCTACGTGCCGGCGCTGCAACTCGACGGCGGCGTGCTGCTGACAGAAGGTCCGGCCATCGTCCAGTACCTGGCCGACCTCGTGCCCGAGAAGAGGCTGGCACCGGCCAACGGCAGCCTGCAGCGCTACCAGCTCCAGTCCTGGCTGACCTTCATCGGCACCGAACTGCATCGCTCCTGCAACCCCTTCTTCAACCCGGCCGCGCCGCAGGAGTGGAAGGACATCGCGCGCGCCAATCTCGAGCGCCGCCTGGCCTACGCCGAGGCCCAGCTCGCCGGCCGCGACTACCTGATGGGCGAGGACTTCACGGTCGCCGATGCCTACCTGTTCACCGTGATGAGCTGGTTCAAGTTCATCCAGCTCGACCTCGCGCGCTGGCCCGCTCTGGTGGCTTACCAGGCACGTGTCGCGGCGCGCCCTGGCGTCCAGGCGGCCCTGAGGTCGGAAGGCCTGGCCTGATCGCCGGGGTGAAATCCCCAGAAGCCGTGCCCAAACTTGTGGAAAAGTTCCAGGAAAATTATGCAAGCCATTGTTTTTAATATGGTTTATTGCATTGCGCAAAAAGTGGGCAGAGGGTCGGCCGACAAGCTCCTAGGTAATATGTATGACATTGGTTAGGACAAAATATCCCTTTTGTCATGATCCTTGTGTGATATTGTTGCCAGGAGTCTTCTTGAATTTGTGTTCGATTCCTGCTGTCGCATGCCAGGGGGCTACAAGACGCATGAGGGGGAGGGCAAAGCCCTTGAGCCCGGCCGAAGAGCCGGGTTTTTTTTGTCCAGGCTGGACCGGCGGGCAGGCGCCGGCATTCGGCAATGGACCAGTCGGCCGCTGATTCCATCGTTTGGCCTGGCTGCTTGCAATTGAATGTCATGGGGTTTGAACGCTAGAATTGGCCCAATGTCCGGTCGAGGGTAGCGCCGGAGACACACTTGGGAAGCGAGGTCGCATGGACAACCAACTTGTCGCGCAAGATCGTTTCGAGCGCCTGAGCAGCAAGCTCGCCCAGCTGGAGGCGCTGCTGACCGTCGTCGGAGGTGGCGGGGTCGAGAACTTCCGCAATCAGGATCAGGAGCTCCAGGCCTACTACCTCGGCCTGTGCGCGAAGATGGCTGGCGAATGCCGCAACCTGTGCGAGTCGCTGCATCTGGCCGAGCTCGACGGCGTGGCGCCGCCCAGGCCTTCGCTGCTCAACTGAGGGCCGTTCTGCCGGCACCGGCGCAGCCCACTGGTCGCGCGCCGGCTTCCAGCTGCGTCCGCATTGCAGGGGCTGCGCCGCCCTCGTCCTCGGACTGGTGCCGGATCCAGGCAAGGACCCGGTTCGTTGCACCGGGAATCGGGTGTGAGCGCTCCGCACATCCGCTCGGCTTGGTCGAGCCCCGACCTGGCCCTTGTGGCGGTCGCCGTTGCGGCCGCAAGGGACGCGATCAGGCCATCCTGTCGCTGAACAGTTCCAGCAAGGTGATGCAGGCGGCAACCGCAGCCATGAAGATCGGCCCGACCTTGTCGCTCAGTGCTGCCTCGGGCTGGCCGGTCAACTTGTCGGCGTTGCGCCGGCTGTAAACGCTGCTGCAGGCGTTGTAATCCTTCATGGTGCTTCCCTTTCCAGGCCAGATTCTTTCTCGATGCTGGCTGCATGTTAGTGGAAACCCTGATGTCATGGAAGTTTATATTTCTTATGATTTGTGTTTGTTTTTCGAATGGATTGCTCACGCCCTCGCTTCCGGATGCCCGGAATGGCCGGCGGCGCTGCAGTGCGACTCGCCAGCAGCGAAAATCGCCAGCGGCAGGGCACCGTGCCGGCGCAATGCCAGGCCGGCCGCCAGCTGATGCCTGAGTCCCGCACCCTGGCGCGCCGGCTTGGGGAAGGCCTGTCCGGACCCTGATCGGCAAGCCGGCACGCTTGTGACCTGGCAGTCATGACCCGGCGCGACTGGCGCCGTAACTTGATGAAAGAATGAAAGAGGAGACGACCAGATGCCACGATTCGCAGCCAACCTGACGATGCTCTTCACCGAGCTGCCCTTCCTCGAGCGTTTCGAGGCGGCAGCCCGGGCCGGCTTCGAGGCGGTGGAGTTCCTGTTCCCCTACGCCTTCGAGGCGCGGGAGATCAAGGCCCGGCTGGATACCAGCGGACTGCAACTGGTGCTGCACAACCTGCCGCCCGGTGACTGGGACGCGGGCGAGCGCGGCATCGCCTGCCACCCCGACCGGGTCGAGGAGTTCCGCGCCGGAGTCGCGCGCGGCATCGAGTACGCGCAGGCGCTGGGCGTGGGGCAGCTCAACTGCCTGGCGGGCAAGGCGCCAGCCGGCGTGCCCGACGCACTGCTGCGCCAGACCCTGGTCGGGAACCTGCGCTACGCGGCCGCCAAGCTCAAGGACGCCGGCCTGCGGCTGCTGGTGGAGCCGATCAACACCTACGACATCCCGGGCTTCTACGTCAGCCGCACGCAGCAGGCGATCGACCTGCTCGACGAGGTCGGCGCCGACAACGCCTACGTGCAGTACGACATCTACCACGCGCAGCGCATGGAAGGCGAGCTGGCCGCGACGCTGGAAAAACACCTGAAGCGCATCGCCCACCTGCAGCTGGCCGACAACCCCGGCCGGCACGAGCCGGGCACGGGCGAGGTCAACTACGCCTTCCTGTTCGCGCACCTCGATCGCATCGGCTATCAGGGCTGGATAGGCTGCGAGTACAAGCCTGCGACCACGACCGAGGCCGGCCTGGGCTGGCGCGCGCGCCTGGCCGGCTGAAACCGGGCCGGCACCACGACATCTCCACCCGACAGCACACAGAAAAGACCCACCACATGAGCACTCCTTCCTTCAAGATCGGCTTCATCGGACTCGGCATCATGGGCACGCCCATGGCGGTCCACCTGCTCAAGGCCGGCCACCAGCTCTTCGTCCACACCCGCAGCAAGGTGCCGCCGGAGATTGCAGACAGCAGCGCGACGCAGTGCCGGAGCGCGCGCGAGGTGGCCGAGCGCGCCGACATCATCATCACCATGGTGCCCGACACGCCCGACGTGCAAGCCGTGCTGTTCGGCGAGCACGGCGTGGCAGAGGGACTGCAGGCCAGCCCCGGCGGCCCGGACGGCCGCATCGGCAAGGTGGTGGTCGACATGTCCTCGATCTCGCCGGTCGAGACCAAGGCCTTCGCGCAGCGGATCGAGGCGCTGGGCTGCGACTATCTCGACGCGCCGGTCTCGGGCGGCGACGTCGGCGCGCGCAACGCGACGCTGTCGATCATGGTCGGCGGCAAGGCCGAGGTGTTCGAGCGCGTGCGGCCGGTGTTCGAGGCCATGGGCAAGAACATCACGCTGGTGGGCGACAGCGGCGCCGGCCAGACCTGCAAGGTCGCCAACCAGATCGTGGTGGCGCTGACGATCAACGCGGTGGCCGAGGGCCTGCTGTTTGCCGCGCGTGCCGGCGCCGACCCGGCCAAGGTGCGCCAGGCGCTGATGGGCGGCCTGGCCAGCTCGCGCATCCTCGAGGTGCATGGCGAGCGCATGATCCAGCGCACGGTCGAGCCGGGTTTCCGCATCGCGCTGCACCAGAAGGACCTCAACCTCGCGCTGGGCTCGGCCAGGTCGCTGGGGCTGGCGCTGCCGGGCACGGCCCAGGCGCAGCAGCTGTTCAGCGCCTGCGTCGCGCATGGCGGCGCGGCCTGGGACCATTCGGGCCTGGTGCGCGCGCTCGAGCAGCTGTCCAACTTCGAGATCGGCCAGCAGGCCTGAGCTTGCAGCCGGACCAAGGAGGCAAGAGATGCGCCAGAGTCCCACTTAGGAGGCGGCGCACCCTGTTCCCGACTCTTGCCAACAATGACTTCCGAGCCTTCCTGATCGAGGTCGAGGAGTTCGCCTGAGCGCAGCAGGTCGTCGCACCATGTCCGAAGGCTGAGCCAGGTGGGGCAGCCGGCGCCAAGCGACGAAGCCGATCCTGCCCAGGTTCTTTATCCTTCTGGCATGATCGGCGCCTTGCGGACGCGGGGCCGCAGCCGGTTTTTTCCGCAAATCTCCCCGTCGAGCGCGCGCCGCCCCACTGCGGTGCGCATCCTGACCATTCCCTGGGCGCAGTA
>JBEEPT010000250.1:0-7562 GCA_041190985.1 Pseudomonadota bacterium | reverse complement strand
AGGTCTGGGACCAGCCGGCCAGCCCTTTCGTCTACGGCTTCCTGGGCGACGTCAACCTGTTCCACGGCCGTGCGCACGAGGGCCTGCTGCACCTCGACGGCGTCGCGGTGCCGGCGCCCGAGCATGCCGGCGCGCAGGATGCCAAGGCCTTTGCCTATGTGCGCCCGCACGACCTGGAGGTCGAGCGCTGGCAGTCTGGCGCGACCGGCATCGTCGCCCGGCTCGAGCGCGCGATCGTGGTCGGCCCGATCGCGCGGCTCGAGCTGCTGCCCGAGGATCCGCAGGTGCCCAGCGGCCACGACCCGCTGATCGAGGCGCAGATCCCGGCCGAGCGCTTCCGCGAGCTGGCCTTCCGCGAGGGCGAAAAGCTCGTGCTGTCGCCGAAGAAGGCCCGGGTGTTCCTGCGCGATCAGTGAGCCCGCCGCGGCGGGATCGAATAGGTTCCGACCGCGTGCGCGACCGGCTCGTCCGAGCCTTGCGAATACAGCCAGACCTCGCCCACCGCCAGCGAACGGCCGACCTTCATGAGCCGGCACTCGCCGACGATCGGGCGGTCGGCGGCCGGCTTGCGCAGGAAGTTGACGTTCAGGCTGGTTGTGACCGCGAGCGGCACGATGCCGATCTCGCCCAGGATGGCGACGTAGAGCGCGACGTCGGCCACGGCCATCAGGGTCGGTCCCGAGACCGTTCCGCCCGGCCTGAGCTCGTCGGCGCCGATCGGGTGGCAGACCCGCGCGCCCATGTCGCCCACCGCCTCGACGCTGCACTTGGTCTGCGGAAATTCCCGCGCGATGAAGCTGGCGATCTCCTGCTGGCCGGGCTTCATGGTTACATGCTCCTGCGATCGTGTTTCAGGTGCTGGCCGGCGCGGCGCCTGCGCGGCGCTGCTGCGGCAGCCATTTCAGTGCCAGCAGCAGGACGGTGCCCAGCGCCATCGCTGCCGCCGCCAGGTAGAGTCCGGCCGCGTAGCCGCCGAAGCGGGTCGCGAGCCAGCCGGTGACGGCGGGCGCGGCGATCTGGGCCGCGCCGTAGGCCAGCGTCATGCGGCCCATCATCCTGGCCGGGTGGCCCGGGTAGTAGCGCCCGGCCATGGTCAGCACCAGGCTCACGATGCCGATGAAGGTGCCGCCGAAGAGCAGGGCGCCGGCCAGCGTCGCGGCCAGGCCGTCCACGGCCACCGGCAGCAAGATGCCGGCGATCTGCAGCACGGCAGCGGTGATCAGCGCGTTCAGGTGCCCGATGCGGCGTGCGACGAAGTCCCAGGCGACGCTGGCGGGGGCGGCCGCCAGGCCCATGACGAGGAAGGCCCACTGGCCGCGGCCCGCGAGCCCCGGCAGGCGTTCGACGATGGCGACGATGAAGGTGGCGCTGACGACGTAGCCGACGCCGGCGCAGAAGTAGGCGGCCATGAACACCCGCAGGAACGACGGGTCCGGCGGGCTGTTGCTCAGTTGGCTGGCGCCCGTGGCCGTGCCGGCGGGTGCCGGGCGCGGCAGCCAGGCCAGCGCTGGCACGGCCAGCAGTGCAGCCAGCCCGGTGAGCACCAGCCACTGCTGGCGCCAGTCCAGCTGGGGTGCCATCCAGGCCGCTGCGAGCGAGCAGACGACTATGCCCAGGCCGATCCCGCTGTAATGGATGCCCAGCTCGGGTCGCTGGTCGTGGCGCATCAGCCAGTGCAGCACCAGCCCGGCGCCGAGCAGCATGCCGGCGGCGCTGCTCAGCCCCGCCAGGTAGCGCGACAGGGCCCAGACCGCGAAGCCGTCGCCGGCCATCATCGCGGTGCTCGCCACCGCCAGCAGCAGGCCGAGGCGGTAGCAGCGGTCCTTGAGCGCGAGGTCCTTGACCAGCGCGGCCAGCAGTGCGCCGCTGAGGTAGCCCGCGTAGTTGATCGCCGCCAGCCAGCCGGCCTCGGCCACGCCCAGGCCGGCCTGGCGCTGCATCAGCGGCAGCAGCGGGGTGTAGGCAAAGCGCGCCATGCCCATCGTCAGGATCAGGCTGAAGATCCCTGCTCCGAGCACCTGCGCTCGCTGTCTTTGCTGCTTCATCCCTGGCTTTCCATCGTTCCGGCAGGGGAGCTTAATTCGTCTGAAATATCCCTGCAAATGATTTGTTGAGAAGGCATTGTTCGTTTTTGGAGATGTATTGCGACCAGCTCTGCCCCGGCATGCTCAAGCCGTCGCCGTACCGGCAGGACGCGCTGGGGCGGGTCGGATCTGCGCGGCAGCTTCGTGATCAATCCACCGTCAGCCTCCCTGGCGAGGTCTGCTCGGCCAGGTGGAAGGAAGGCGCCGCCACCCTGACCCCGTTGCTCGACCTGGTCGGCAAGATCTGAGACCTTGCCCCGGCGCCGCAAGCCCCTCCGCCTGGGTGGGGGTGCGACGCACGCGCCGGCAGTACGCCTGTGATCGAACTTCATGCTTCATGGATGCTCAAAATGAAACGATCCGTTACGACTGGATCCCTGGGCGGATACTTCGCCATAGAATGGCGCATCAGGGCTATGGTCGAGGCAGCGATGCGAGGTGGATGCGATGAAGGTGCTTGAATTGCACGGCGTCACGGTCCATGGACACGGGCCCGAGGTGGTAGTGCTCGGCAATGGCTTCGGCTGCACGCAGCGCGCCTGGCAGGCGCAGGTCGCGCGCCTGCGCGAGCGCTATCGCGTCGTGACTTTCGACCTGGCCGGATCGACCGCGGCGACGCTGCCGGCCTACCAGGCTTCCCGCCATGGTCGCCTGTTCGGTTTTGCCGAGGATCTGGTCGCGATCGTCGATGCCCTGGATATCAGGGGCGCGGCCTACGTGGGACATTCGGTCAGCGGCCTGATCGGCATGCTGGCGGTCAATGCCGATCCGGGGCTGTTCTCGCGCGTCGTGCTGATGGGGGCGTCGGCGCGCTACGTCGACGATCCGGCCAGTGCGTACCAGGGCGGCGCGACGACCGAATCGGTCGAAGCGATGCTGGCCAGCATGGCAAGCGATTATGCCGGGTGGGCCAACGGCTTTTCGCAGGTGGCCATGGGCAATCCCGACCAGCCCGACCTCGCAGCCGATTTCGCGAGCAGTCTCAAGGTCATGCGTCCCGACATCGCCTGCGCGGTGCTGGGCATGCTCCTGCTCGCCGACCACCGGGCCGACGCCGAACTGTATGGGGAGCAGGGAGTGCCGACGCTGCTGCTGCAGACGGCGCGCGACTTCGCGGTCCCGCTCGAGGCTACGCAGTGGCTGGCGCGGGCAACACGGGGGGAGCTGCACCTGCTCGACGTCGATGGCCACTTCCCCCACATGGCCGCGCCCGAACTGGTCAGTCGCGCAATCATGGATTTCCTTGCCCGAGATGAACAGTGAGACACAGACCCTCGCCTGGCGTGTGCGCGAACTGCTGCAAGCCGACGGAGTTTGCCTCTGCCACTTCGACGTCGACGGCGCGGCGGTCCCGGTAGATTGCGCACCGCCTGGCCTGCTGTCGGGGCCGTTCGCCTGGCCCGCGGGGCGGCGCGATGGCATCGAGCTGCAGCAGGGGCCGGGCGCGCGCCGGCTGCTGCCGCTGGCGCTGCGCGGACTCCTCGGCTCGGCCACGGGGCAGGAAGCGGTGCTGAGGGACAGCGGCCTGGAGGGCGCCGCCTTCCTGGCTTTCTGGTCCGACTCGAGCAAGGTGCCGGAGCATGTGGAGGTGGCGGCGGAATTCGTCCGCAGCGAATGGACACGCATGCTGGCCCAGCCGCTGGAGAACGAGCAGTTGCGCGAGGTGAACCTGCAGCTGCACAGTCTCGCCTTCGCGCTGCCGCAGGGCGTGGTGGTGGTTTCCCTGGGGCAGATGCCGGGTCTCGTCAACCCGGCCGCTGCCGCCTGGCTGGGCCTGACGCCGGGCCTGGTCGAGGCCGAGGCGCTGGCCGCGGCCTTGCGGAATTTCCTGGCGCGCACCGACAACATCGATGTGGTGCGCGAGCAGGTCGAACCGGTCCTGCGTGGCGAGTCGCACATGGCCAATGCCTGCATCGTGCACATGAAGGGCGGCTCGCAGGCGCTGTCCATCACCTTCGCGCCGATCCAGGGCGAACGGCCGCAGGGCTGGGTCTGGCTGATCGAGGACGTCTCCGAACAGGAGGCCCAGGCGCGCCGGCTGGCCGAAGCGGCGCAGAGGGCGGACGCCGCCAGCCAGGCCAAGAGCGAGTTCCTGGCCAACATGAGCCACGAGATCCGCACCCCGATGAACGCCATCATCGGCATGACCCTGCTCGCGCTCAGGACCGAGCTGACGCCGCAGCAGCGCGGCTACCTCGAGAAGATCCGGGCCTCGGGCCAGCACCTGCTTGGCATCATCAATGACGTCCTCGACTTCTCCAAGATCGAGGCCGGCAAGCTCGGGATCGAGGACATCGAATTCGACCTCGAGGCAGTGGTGCAGGGCGTGGTGGGACTGGTCGCGGACAAGGCGGCCGCCAAGGGGCTGGAACTGATCGTCGACGTGCCGCCCGACCTGCCGCAGGATCTCCGGGGCGATCCGCTGCGCATCACGCAGGTGTTGCTGAACTACCTGAACAACGCGCTCAAGTTCACCGAGCGCGGCGAGATCGCCTTCAGGGTGCGCGTGGCCGCGCGCAGCGCCGACGAGGTCATCCTGAAGTTCTCCGTCAGCGACACCGGCATCGGGCTGAGCGAGGAGCAGCGGGCATTGCTGTTCCGCAGTTTCCAGCAGGCCGACTCGTCGACGACGCGCAAGTACGGCGGCACCGGCCTCGGGCTGGCGATCTCGATGCGCCTGGCCCGGCTCATGGGCGGCGAGGTGGGGATCGACAGCAAGCCCGGCGCAGGCTCGACTTTCTGGTGCACGGTCCGGCTCGGGCTGGGCCGGCGCCGGGCTGAGCGCTTCAAGCTCCGGTCAGACCTGCGCCGTCCTCGCCTCCTGGTGGTGGACGACAACAAGCATGCCCGCCTCGCCCTGCAGGTGATGCTGCGGGCGATGGGAGTCGACATGGTCCTGGCCGCGTCCGGGCGGCAGGCACTGCGAGAAGTCGGCCAGGCACGCGAGCGGGAGGGCAGGAAGTTCGACATGGCGCTGATCGACAGCGGCATGCCGGACATGGACTGGCTGGAGCTGGTCCGGCGCTTGCGCGCCAGCCTGGGCGATGAACCCGCGCTGGTGCTGATGACGGCGCAGCAGCAGGAGGCTGCCGAGCAGCAGGCAGCGCGGCAGGCGGGGGTGCGCGACTTCCTGCTCAAGCCGGTGACGGCCTCGTCCCTGTTCGACGCACTGATGCGCCAGCTCGACGGTCGGGGGGCGCAGGACAGCTTGGTCGCTGGCGCCGGAGGCGAGGCGCTGGAGGTCATCGATACGCTTCGGGGCGCGCGCGCCTTGCTGGTCGAGGACAACGAGCTCAACCAGGAGGTGGCGTGCGAGTTCCTGCGCGCCCTGGGCCTGGAGGTCGAGGTCGCCGACAACGGTGAAGTGGCCTTGCAGATGGTCCAGCAGCGCGATTTCGACGTGGTGCTGATGGACATGCAGATGCCGGTCATGGATGGCCTGGACGCGACGCGCGCGATCCGCCGGCTGCCGGGGCACGCCGAGCAGCCGATACTGGCGATGACCGCCAATGCCATGGCCGGCGACCGGGCGCGCTGCCTCGAGGCGGGCATGAATGACCACATCGCCAAGCCCATCGATCCCAAGGAGCTCGCGGCCAAGCTGCTGCGCTGGGTCAGGCCATCAGCGCCGGGACCGGCCGCCGCAGCTGCGCCGCTGGCGGGCCCAGGCGTGGCGCAGGTCAGGCGGCTGGAGTGCCTGGAGGGCATCGCCGGCCTGGACGCGCGGCAGGGGCTGCGCCTGGCCGCCGGCCGGGAACAGCTGTATCTGAGCCTGCTGTCGCGCTTCATCGAGGACCAGGCCGACGCGCCGCAGCGCCTGCAGGCCGCGCTCGATTCGTCGCGCTGGGATGAGGCCGAGCGCATTGCGCATACGCTCAAGGGCGTCGCGGCCCAGATCGGCGCGACCCCGCTCAGCGATCGCGCGCATCGGCTGGAGCAGGCGCTGCGCGCGCGCGCGCCGGATGCGGCCGAGTTGCAGGCCGGCATCGGCGCTGCGCTGACGCCCCTGGTGGAGGCGATCTCGGCCTGCCTGCAGCGCGCCTCCCGACCGTCTGCTGGAGGGCAGCCGGCCTCTGTGCCGGGATGGCAGGCATTGCGTGCGCGGCTGGCCGCGCTGCTGGAAGCCGGCGACACCGACAGCCTGCAACTGCTCGAGGCCGAGGAGGAGGCGTTGCACGCTGGCCTGGGGCCACGCTTCGATTCCGTGGCCGCAGCCATGCGCGGCTTCGACTTCGCGGCCGCGCTGAGCGCGATGCGGGCAGCGGACGAACCGCACTGAGCGCGTCGCCGCCCCCCAGCTGCCCGCTTCAGCGGTAGTGGTTTTTCCACTCGCGCAGCGCGGCGAAGGCCGAGGCCTCGTCGCCGCCGGCGCCGCCAGGCTGCGAAGCCGCGGCTGCGCGCACGGCCGGTTCGCGCACGCGCAAGAAGGGGTTGATGGCGAGCTCGACCCCGATGCTGCTGGGCAGCGTCGGCTGGCCCGCGGCGCGCAGCGCCTCGCAGCGCTGCTGGTAGGCGGCCAGCTCGGCGTTGCCGGGCTCGACCGCGCGCGCGAAGCGCAGGTTGGACAGCGTGTATTCGTGCGCGCTGCAGACCCGCGTCTCGGCGGGCAGGCGGGCCAGCTTGTCCAGCGAGGCCAGCATCTGCGCGGGCGTGCCCTCGAACAGGCGCCCGCAGCCGCCCGAGAACAGCGTGTCGCCGCAGAACAGCAGCGGGCCGCCCGGCACGTCGGGCGCGAAAAAGGCGACATGGCCGGCGGTGTGACCGGGCACGTCGATCACCTCGAAATGCAGGCCCAGCACCTCGAGGCTGTCGCCTTCGCTGACGCGCTGCAGCGGCTCCGGCATTTCCTCGCCGGCGGCGCCGTACACCCGCGCGCCCGTCGCCTGGCGCAGCTCCTGCACGCCGCCGGTGTGGTCCGCATGGTGGTGGGTCAGCAGTATGCCCTCCAGCTCCAGCGCGTGCAGCTTGAGGCAGGCCAGCACCGGCGCGGCATCGCCCGGATCGACGACCAGCGCGGCGTGGCCATCGTGCAGCAGCCAGATGTAGTTGTCGTCAAAAGCGGGCAGTGGCAGCAGTCTCAGTCGGTGTGGGGTGGCATTCATATACATTCGCATTCCTGGTGCAGCTGGGTTTCGGCGCTGGCGAGCTCGTGGCTGGCCGCCAGCGCGGCCAGGCGTGCGATCACCGAATACATGTAGAAGCGGTTCGGGGCCAGCAAGTCGCGCTCGAAGGCCAGCGGCACGAAGCTCGCGCCCGGCGCATTGAGATTCTCGTCGACGCCGCGCTCGGCGTGCACGCGGTAGAAGCCGCCGACCACGTGGCGGTCCAGCATGTAGACCACCGGCTCGGCCACCGCGTCGTTGATGCGCTCGTTGGTCAGCACCCCCTCCTGGATGATCACGTCGTTGACGACCTGGCCGTCCTTGATCACGTTCATCTTGTTCTTGGTGCGACGGTTCAGGCTGTCGAGCTCCTTGG
>JBEEPT010000249.1:0-2847 GCA_041190985.1 Pseudomonadota bacterium | reverse complement strand
AGGACCTGAAGGACCGCGGCTACATGCCGCTGATGCGCTTCGGCCCGCACACCGTCACCGTGCGCGACATCGACACCAAGGAGGTGGTGTTCTTCGGCATGTACGAGACGCAGGCCGAGGCCAACGTCGAGGCGCGCAAGCTGCGCGAGACCGCGGAGCCGAACGAGGCCGTGTCGCGCGGCGAGATGTCGCAGGAGCAGTGGCGGCTCTTCAAGGGCATGAGCCCCGAGACCGTCGAGCTGTTCGGCCAAGTGGCGGGCATCGAGCGCACGCCGGTGTTCGAGGAGTACATCCGCCGCACCAAGGCCAACCACTCGGCGCTTAAGCGGCTCATCCAGCGCAAGGGCACGCCGGGCTTCTCGGAGGACGTGCAGCGGGTGCTGGCGGCGTTCCTGACCAGCAACGCCCGCGCGGCCGCGGCGAACCTGCACGCCGGCGCGATGGAGGAGGCCACGCTCGACATCGACCAGGAGCGCGGGCTGATCAAGGACTACGCCACCAAGCTGACCCAGTACGTGCAGAACCCGACGGACGAGGCGCAGGCCATCCGCGGGCTGATGTTCGTGCAGTTCATCGGCGGCTCTGTGGCGTCGGCGATGGTCAACATGACCCAGCCCTTCACGATGACGCTGCCGTGGCTCAGCCAGCACGGCGGCCCGGTGGGCGCGGCGCGGCTGCTCACCTCCGGCATGCGCGCGGCGCTGACGCGGATCGCCACGAAGTCCGACCTGGGCCAGGCCGTGGCGCGCGCGGAGAAGGACGGCATCGTCAGCCCGCAGGCGCTGCACGAGCTGCAGGGCCAGGCGGTGAACAGGTTCGGTCGCACCGAGTCGGCGCTGCGCGCCATGGGCGTCAGCACCAAGGCGGCCGAGGTGATCGACGCCAGCCTGCGGCGCGTGCTGTTCGCCTGGGGCGGCTTCTTCTCGCTGGCTGAGCAGTTCAACCGGCGCAGCACGTTCATCGCGGCGTACCAGCTGGCCACCGAGCGGCGGATGGCCGACCCGTTCGCCTTCGCGGCCGAGGCAGTCAGCGAGACGCAGGGGGTCTACAACCGCGGGAACCGGCCGCAGTGGGCGCGCGGCCCGGTCGGCGCCACGGTGATGACCTTCAAGCAGTTCTCGATCGCCTACGTCGAGTTCCTGTCGCGGCTGCCGCGGCGCGAGAAGGCGATCGCGCTGGGCGTGCTGGTGATCGCCGCAGGCCTGGAGGGTCTGCCGTTCGCCGATGACCTGGACGACCTGATCGACACCATCGCGCAGCGGCTCTTCGGCAAGGCGTTCTCGGCAAAGCGCGCCAAGGTGGAACTGCTCTCCGAGGTGCTGGGCCGCGATGGCGCCGAGTGGGTGCTGCGCGGTGCGTCGGCGTTGCCGGGCTTCCCGGTGGATCTTGCCGGCCGGATGTCGCTGGGCAACATGATCCCGGGCACCGGGTTGCTGCGCACCGACGGCTCGCGCGACAAGAGCAGCGAGGTGCTCGAGGCCCTGGGCCCGGCCGGCGGCGTGCTGCGCGACGCCCTGCGCGGCGAGTTCCTGCCGGTGGCAGCGCGCAACGCGGTCAAGGCCGCGGAGATGGCGCGCACCGGGCAGTACCGCGACGAGCTCGGGCGCAAGGTGGCCGACGTCGACGGCGCCGACGCGGTGGCCAAGGGCCTGGGCTTCCAGCCGCGCGAGATCGCCCGCGAGTCGCGCGACAGCAGGATGGCGCAGTCGGTGGTGGCGCAGACCCGCGCCGAGGAGTCGGAGATCGTGCGGCTGTGGGCGCAGGGCATCGTCGACGGCGAGCCCGACAAGGTCACGCAGGCCCAGGAGCAGCTGGCCGCGTGGAACCAGCGCAACCCGGACGCCCGCATCGCCATCAACCGGGTGCAGATCGCCCGGATGGCGCGGGACATGCGCGCCACCCGCGAAGATCGGGTGATCAGGGCGGCGCCGAAGGAACTGCGCGGCCGCGTGGCGGAAGAGCTCCGGTGAGCGGGCTGTGGCTGGTGATCAGCGCGGGCATCGTGTTCGTGCAGGACGGGTGGATGGCCCTGCTGATCATCGGGCTGCTGGTCCTTGGGGGTTGGCTCTCGCGGCGGTGAGCCGCTCCCCGGTTGCTGGGACTTCGGCCGGCGGCCACAGTGCGCGGCCATGTCAATCACACAGCCCGCCTGACCCACCATGACCGAGGTCAACTTGCAGGAGTTCGGGCGCTTGCAGGCCGAGGTGCAGGCGCAGCGGCGGGATCTTGACCGGATGGCCACGAGTCTGGACCAGATGGCTGAGGCGGTTGAGGCCATGCGCGAGCAGTTGGCGCAGGCCAAGGGCGGGTGGAAGACGCTGGTCTTCATCGGCGGGGCCGCTGCGGCTGGCGGCGCCGTGCTCAGCAAGCTCGCCTTCTGGTGGGCGACCACGGGGCCGAAATGACGCCAGACGTAGCCGCTGCCCGCGCTCGGTTGAACGCCGGGCTACGCCAGGAAGAGGGCGAGCGCCTCAAGCCGTACCTGTGCCAGGCCGGCGTGCCTACCATCGGCGTCGGCGCTACCACCTACCCGGACGGGCGCAAGGTCACGCTGGCCGACCCGCCCATCACGCGCGAGCAGATGGACGCCATGCTCGACGCCGAGACGCTGCGCTACACGAGCGCGGTGATGCGCATGGTCGACGGTCAGTGCACCACGGACCAACTCGTCGCGCTGTGCATGCTGGGCTACAACATCGGCCTGGACGGGCTGAAGGGGTCGACGGTCATCCGGCTGCACCGGGCGGGCGACTACGCCGGCGCGGCCCGCGCCTTCCGGTTGTGGAACCAGTACCGGCCGAAGGGCCCCGGCACGCCGCTGGCGGTGCATCCAGTGCTGGATGCGCG
>JBEEPT010000248.1:0-3197 GCA_041190985.1 Pseudomonadota bacterium | reverse complement strand
CCGTGCGACCATCGCCGCCGCGCCCGACCTGCGCATCCCGACCGGCGAAGTCCACCCGGACGGCTCGGACGTGACGATCCCGGCGTCCGAGTTCGTCGCCAAGGCCGAGGCCGAGGCCGCGCGAGCTGAGGCTGACGGCAACCTGTTCCGCACCGCGGCGGAATGTCTGCTCGGAGCACTCTGATGGCCGCAATCCGCTGCATCAACGCACTCAACGCCGCGGCCGGCCGGGAATTGTCGCCCGAGGAACTGCAGTCCGTCTTCGACAAGATCAACAAGACGGCGCGCGACCTCGCTGCGGGTCGAGTGGAAAACCCGCAGCTCCCGAAGGACGTGCGCGACGCGCTTGGAAGGCCAGAGCGCGCGTCGGCTACGGCAGTTCTCAGACTGGCCGCAGAGCTGGAGGCGAAGAACCTCGTCGCCGAGAAGCAGCGCGCGGTCGCCAACGCCTATCGGCAAGTGCAGACGCTTGCCGCCCGGCAGGGCGACGCCGCAGCGATGGTCGGCGGCAAGATTGGCCGCATCGAGGCCATCCGCCGGCTGCTGGTCAACGACGCGGACGGACGCACGAACACGTTCTCGCTCGAGGCCCGCGCGCTGGCGACCTCGGCCATGCTGCGCTCGCGCATTCAGGACACCTGGGCGGCGCTCGGCAACGACTTCCTGGGGTTCTTTCAGGACAAGGCCAAGGTCCGCGATCTGCTCACCGAGATGAAGGGCCAGGACAGCGGAAACGCGCTCGCCAAGAAGGGCGCGCAGGCGTGGCTAAAGACGGCCGAGGAGGCGCGCCAGTGGTTCAACGAACTCGGCGGCAAGATCGGGCACCTCGATGACTGGGGATTCCCGCAGCATCACTCGCAGGAACTCGTCGCCAGGGCGGGGCGCGACAAGTGGGTGAACGACATGATGCCGCTGATCGACCGCAGCCGCTATGTCGAGATCGACGGCACGCCGATGACGGAGCCGCAGGTGCGCGAGTTCCTGGGCCATGCCTGGGACACCATCGCCACGAACGGCGCGAGCAAGATCGAGCCCGGCAAGTTCAAGGGCAACGGCGCGCGCGCGAACCGGGGCGCCGAGGAGCGGCAGATTCACTTCAAGGACGCCGCCTCGGTCATCGACTACTGGAGCCAGTACGGCGAGAAGACGGTGCCCGAGATCCTGATGGGCCATGTCGATGGCATCGCCAAGGACATCGCGTTCGTGGAGCACTTCGGGCCGAACCCGGACGCGGCCTACAGGATGCTGCGCGACGAGGCGTACAAAGCACAGGTGGAGGCCGACCCGACCAAGCTCGCCAAGGCAGACGGCGAGGTGTCGCGCCTGGATCGGCTGTACGACTACGCTTCGGGCAAGACAAAGCCGGTGGCCGACCGCAGCATCGCCAAGGGCTTTCAAGTACTGCAGCAGTTGAACGTCGCCGGCAAGCTCGGCTCGGCGTTCTGGGCGTCGCTGTTCGGCGACAAGGTGATGTTCGAGGCGATGGGGCAGGTCAACAGCCTGCCGGCCTTCCAGCGCTGGTACAACGAACTGCGCCTGCTCAACCCGGCCAACGCCGCGGAAAGGCGAATGCTGCGCCGGCAGGGCCTGATGCTGGACTACATGGCGAACTCGATGGCGCGCTTCGGCGAGCAGTTGGGCAGTTCGTCGCTGACCGGCAAGCTGGCGACCGGCGTCATGCGCGCGACAGGCATGTCAGCGGTGAACGAGTGGCGGCGCGGCGCCTGGGCGCTGACGGCGATGGATACGCTCGGGCATCTCGTCAGCACCAAGGACTTCGGCAACGTCGGCGCCGACGACATGCGCCTGCTCGCCTCCTACGGGATCAGCGAGTTCGACTGGAAGGTCTGGAAACTTGCCGGCCTGACGGACCTGGGCCACGGCAACAAGACGGCGCTTACGCCCGAGGCCATTGCGTCCATCCCCGACGCCGATCTGCGCGCGGCCAACCTCATCAGCCAGGCAGGCGGGCCGCAGGAGGCGGCGCAGGTTCGGCGCGACGCGACGGTCAAGCTCATGGGCGCGCTGACCAGCGAGTCGCACCTGGCCGTGATCGAGCCTGGATGGAACGACCGGGCGCGCATGTATGGCGGCCTGCAGCGCGGCAACCTGCGCGACGAACTGACGCGCAGCTTCTGGCAGTTCAAGGCGTTTCCGATTGCGCAGTTCGAGCGGATGCTCGACATTGCCCTCTCGCGCCCGTCGATGGGCGGCAAGGCGGCGTACCTCGCGGCGTTCCCGGTCATGGGCACGATCATGGGCGCGATGATGCTGCAGACGCAGGACTTGCTCTCGGGCAAAGACCCTCGGCCGATGGGGGACTGGAAGTTCTGGGCGGCGGCGGCGATGAAGGGCGGAAGCCTCGGCCTGTACGGCGACTTCCTGTACAGTCAGTCCGCGACGACGCGCTACGGCACGGGGCCGCTCGAGGCCATCGCCGGGCCGACCATCGGCAGCGCGGCAGACATCCTCAAGTTCGCGGTGCAGGCCGGCAACCAGATGGCGACTGAACCGGATGCTTGGTCGAAATCTGCGGCGCGCGGCGTGAACATCGTCAAGGGATTCATCCCAGGCCAGAACATGTGGATGACGAAGTGGGCGACCGATCACCTCATCTTCCAGCAGGCGCAGGAGTTCCTGAATCCTGGCTATCTGCAGGCGATGCAGGACCGGACCTACAAGGAGTTTGGGCAGGAGTGGTGGCTACCGCCTGGCGCGTCGTTCAACGAAATGCGCGCGCCGAACATGGGCCGAGCCCTTGAAGGCGGTCCTTAGCGTGGCGCTCGTCATCGGCGGCTATGTGCTGCTGATGGCGTGGATCGGGCTGCTGATGGCGCTCGGGCTCAAGGCGCTGATGCTGATGCCGCCTGTCCCGTATGTCGGCGGCGTGCTGGTCCTGGCCGTAGCAGGCGGCGCGATCTGGCTCGGAATCTGGTCGTTCGGGAAGGCACTGCGCCTGTAACGGCGCCGGAAATTCGTTCGCCCCGCTCGCCGCCAGAATGCCCGCACTTCCGGGGTGCGCGCATGACCGTCAGTTCTTCGACCAACCGTGTCCAGTACAACACCAACGGGACGACTGGCCCCTGGACGGTGCCGTTCTACTTCCTCGAGGACGCGCACCTCGCCGTCACCTACACCACCTCGGCCGGCGTCGAAACGCTGCTGACGCTCACGACGAACTACAGCGTCACCGGAGC
>JBEEPT010000247.1:0-7032 GCA_041190985.1 Pseudomonadota bacterium | reverse complement strand
GGTGACGGAGAACCCGGGGCCAAGTCGATCTGGCTGGGCCTGCAGGATGTGGCCGTCTTTGTCGAGGGCATACGGTATGCGCGTCAAGCCGGCGGGATCTGACTTGTGTATAACGGGATGCGTTGAAGGTGCGTGTCGCCGTCCCCCCCGTCGTGCCGGCGAGGAAATAGACTGGCCCGGACTGACCGTTGTCAGCGGCGGCCTGGATCTGGGTGACTTCGGAGAAGGGGTTGTTGGTCGGACCGCGTGACCACGCCCACGCCCACCAGTCGGCCGTCCACTCCCCAATGGTCTTGCCCGCCACCACGCTGTGCGGCGCCAGCGCCGTCGGCTCTGCCTGGGCCGACGGCGCCAGCAACATCCCGGTCGCCAGCGCCGTGGCCAATACCCTGCCCGTCTGCTTCATCGCGTTCTTCTGCATCGCTCTCTCCAAACTGAATTAATGGGGGATAGAGAGCCGCCGACGCCGTGCCAGCCGGATTCCCGCATCCTGCAGGATCCCGTGCCAGCCCATCGCCCACGGCGATGATCAAACTTGCAAGAATCATGCCGCAGGTAGATTCACTGGCAAACCCATGATTTCAAAAGGGAAAATCATTGAAGCCTGCCAGGAATGTTTTCAGTTTGTAAATTATTCCAACACTTCAGAGCATCGGATGCTGCGGCGCGGCGGGCACGGCGAGCGGACCGGCCGCGCAGGCATGCGCTCAGCCGGCGGGCAGTTCGACCACCGTGCCGCTGCTGGTCGCCTGGGCAATGGCCTCGGTGACGCGCAGATTGGCCAGCCCGTCGCGCGCCGTGACCAGTGGCTGCGCCTGCCCGCGCACCACCGCGACGAAATGGGCCATCTGCCGGCCCAGCGGATCCTCGCGCACCATGCCGACGGTGCCGACCTCGAACGGTTTCCACCACGAACGCTGGTCGGCCCGGGGATAGGTCTTGATCCGCATGGTCGGCACCGACAGGCTGCCGTGGGTGCCCGCGATCACATAGCAGTCCTCGTCGTCGTAGCTGGGGTAGGACTTGTTCTCCTGGCTGGTCTGCTCCCAGCTGCGCGCGCAGGCCGCGACGTCCGACAGCATGAAGGTGCCGAGCGCTCCGCTGGCGAAGCGCAGGTTGATGGCGACCGTGTCCTCGACCGCGAAGCCGCGCGCCGCATGCGACTTGAAGGCCTGGACCGCCACGATGTCGCCGCACAGCATGCGCAGGTTGTGGACCTCGTGGATCATGTTGATCAGGATCGGGCCGCCGCCGGCCTCGCGCCGCCACGGCCCCTCGTCGAAGTAGTGGTCGGGCTTGAAGAAGGTGGCGCTGCCCATCACGGCCACGAGCTGGCCGAGCTGGCCGGAATCGACCACCTGCCTGGCCTTGGCCATGATCGGGCTGTGGGCGCGGTGGTGGCCGATCAGCACCCGGGCACCGCTTTGCTCGACCACATCGACCAGGGCTTGCGCCTCCTGCACCGTGGTGGCGATCGGCTTTTCCAGCAGCACCGGCAGGCCGGCCGCCAGGCACTGCAGCGCCTGGGGCACATGCATCGGATTCGGCGTCGCGAGGATGATGCCGTCGGGCCGGTCGGCCGCGAGCAGCTGCTCCAGGCTCGGATACAGCGGGACGCCGAAGCGGGCGGCCAGGGCGGCCGCGGCCGGCGCGGGATCGACGATGGCGCTGAGTTCGGCCTGCTGGCTGGCCTGGATCACGGCCATGTGGGCCTGGCCGATGATGCCGGCACCGGCGACAGCGATGCGGGTCTTGGGGGTCGGGTTCATGTGCATCCTTGAATGAACGACACCCGAAGCAAGCCCCCGGGCATCATGACCCGTCAGCTTAATTACAAGCAAAAAATGGACAATATGCAGATTATGTTAATTAGTTTTTCCTGATGGTTAAAAATGGCTGGGAATTGCTCGACCTGCGGGTGCTGTGCGCCGTGGCCCGGCGTTCGAGCTTCACGGGAGCCGCGATCGACCTGGGCATTTCGGTGGCCTATGTCGCCAAGCGCATCGCCCATCTGGAAACGGTGCTGGGCGCGCCCCTGTTCCTGCGCACCACGCGCCGGGTCAGCATCACCCCCTCGGGCCAGACCGTCTACCGCTGGGCGCGCAAGGTGCTGGAGGCGGCCGAGGAACTGGACCAGGCGGTGGCCCAGGTCAAGGACTCGCCGGTCGGCACCCTCAGGCTCAGCACCAGCCAGCGCCTGGGCAGCCGCCACATCTCGCCCATCCTGGGGCTGCTCAGGCAACAGCATCCCGGGCTGGAGATCTGGCTGGAACTGGTCGATCGGCGGGTCGACCTGATCGCCGAAGGCCTGGACCTCGACATCCGGGTCGGCGCGGTGCACGAGCCGCATCTGGTGGCGCAAAAGATCGCCCCCAGCGCCCGCATCCTGTGCGCCGCCCCCGGCTACCTGGAGCGCCGGGGCCGTCCGCGGCAGCTGTCCGACCTGACGCAGCACGACTGCCTGCTGTTCCGCGACCGCGACCAGCCCTTCGGCGCGCTGCGACTGGAGGGGCCGCACGGCCCGGAGGCGGTCAACGTCTGCGGTCCAATGGGCTCCAACCAGAGCGATCCGATCCAGCACTGGGCCCTGCATGGCCTGGGCATCGCGCTGCTCTCGATCTGGGACGTCGCGGAGCCACTGCGGCAAGGGCGGCTGGAGCAGGTCCTGCCCTCATACCGGCAGCCGGCCGGCATCTACGCGGCCATGCCCACCCGCTCCGAGCACTCGGTCAAGCTGCAGATCTGCCTGCAGTTCCTGCGCGACCACCTCGGCAGCGGCCCCTACGCGCTGGACCTGGGCTGGCAGCCGCCGCCCTGAGCTCAGGCCGCCTGCTCGACCGGCCGGTCCTGGAAGCGCATCGAGAAGTCGACCGCCTGGACGTCCTTGATCAGCGCGCCGACCGAGATGCGGTCAACGCCGGTCTCGGCGAGCTCGCGCAGCTTGCCGAAGGTCACGCCGCCCGAGATCTCCAGGCTGATGCGCCCGGCAGCGAGCTCGACGGCCTGCTTGAGCGTGGGCACGTCCATGTTGTCGAGCAGCACCATCCTGGCGCCGGCGTCGATCGCCTCCTGCAGCTGCCTGAGCGTCTCGACCTCGACCTGGATGAAGCTGGCGCGGTCGGCGAAGGCCTCGGCCGCGCGCAGCGCCTGGGTGATGCCCCCGGCGGCCGCGATGTGGTTTTCCTTGATCAGGATCGCGTCGTACAGGCCCATGCGGTGGTTCTTGCCGCCGCCGCAGCGCACCGCGTACTTCTCGGCCACGCGCAGGCCCGGAATGGTCTTGCGCGTGTCGAGGATCGCGGCCTGGGTACCCGCCACTTCCTGGACGTACTTCGCGGTCTTGGTCGCGACGGCGCTGAGCGTCTGCATGAAGTTCAGGCAGGTGCGCTCGGCGGTCAGCAGCTCGCGCGCGGAGCCCGTGATCTCGACCACCTTCTGGCCCGGCTCGCAGCGGCCTCCCTCGTCGACCAGCCAGTTGGCCCGGGCGCCGGGCGCGACCTGGCGCAGCACCTCGTCCACCCAGGGACGGCCGCAGATCACGGCCGCTTCGCGGCAGATGATGGTCGCGGTGACCTGGCGTTCGGCCGGCACCAGCTGCGCGGTCAGGTCACCGCTGCCGACGTCCTCGGCCAGGGCGCGTTTCACATCTTCGGCCACCGTCGCGGCCAGGTCGTAGTTGCTCATTGCGTGCTTCCTCATGGGCGGCGGTTCCCGCCCACGGGCCGCCAAAGGGCATGATGATACGCCCGGCCGCCACCCCGGCCCTGCCGTGCGCGCCACGCCGCCCCCAGGGCGCTGGCTGGTGCAACCGCGCTCAGCGCCGCTGCCGGCCGCGCCGCAGCACCAGCAGCGCGAGCGCGCCCGCCACCATGCCCCAGAAGGCCGAACCCAGGCCGGCCAGCGTGAGGCCCGAGGCCGTGACCAGGAAGGTGATCAGCGCCGGCTCGCGCTGCTGCTCGTCGTGCAGCGCGGCGGCCAGGCCGCTGCCCAGGGTACCGAACAGCGCCAGGCCCGCGAGCGCCAGCACCAGCTCGCGCGGGAAGGCCGCGAACAGCGCCGCGACGGTGGCGCCGAACAGCCCGAGCAGCAGGTAGAACAGGCCGGCGAAGACGCTGGCCAGGTAGCGCTGCTTCGGGTCCTCGTGCGCCTCGGGTCCGCAGCAGATCGCCGCCGTGATCGCCGCCAGGTTGATCGCGTAGCAGCCGAAGGGCGCGAGCAGCAGGTTGACCAGCCCGGTCGCCGCGATGACCGGCGACACCGGCACCGCGCCGTAGCCCGAGGCGCGCAGCACCGCGACGCCGGGCAGGTTCTGCGAGGCCATGGTGACCAGGAACAGCGGCAACCCCACGCCCAGCAGCACGCGCGGATCGAACTCAGGCCAGGTCGGCACGGGAGCGGCGAGCTCCAGCCGCACGCCGCCCAGGTCGACCAGGCCCTGCGCGGCGGCGACCAGGACGCCGGCCAGCAGCACCAGCGCCACGCAGTAGCGCGGCAGCCAGCGGCGTGCGAGCAGGTAGCACAGGAACATCGCGCCGCCCAGCAGCAGCCGGTCTCCCATGACCTGGAAGGCCTGCAGGCCGAAGCGCACCAGCACGCCCGCGAGCAGCGCGGCCGCCAGCGCCGGCGGGATCCGGCCCATCAGGCGCTCGAAGGCGCCGCTCCAGCCGGCCAGCAGGATCAGTGCCGCGCTGAACAGGAAGGCTCCGGTCGCCTGCGCCAGGCTCAGCCCGGACAGCGCGCTCACCAGCAGCGCCGCGCCCGGCGTCGACCAGGCCGTCACGACGGGCGCGCGGTAGCGCAGCGACAGGCCGATGCAGGTCAGGCCCATGGCCAGCCCGAGCGCCCAGATCCAGGAACTGATCTGGGCGGCGGAGGCGCCCGCCGCGGACGCGGCCTGGAAGACGAGCGCGACGGAGCTGGAAAAGCCGACCAGGACGGTGACGAAACCGGCGGACAGGGGCGGCAGCAGCGAAAGCGGTGAACGCGACATGGTGATGAAGGCAAGGGCGATGGCGGCCGGACGGCATGGGCGGAACTACACTCTGCCGTTCCAAAGGCGGCAGCGGGACCGTCAGCGTCCCAGCATAGCAGCCGCATGTACCCAACCCACCGATAGAACACCATGCAAATCGCCACCTGGAACGTCAACTCCCTGAGCGTGCGCCTGCCGCAGGTGCTGGACTGGCTGGCCAGCAACCCGGTCGACCTGCTCGCGCTGCAGGAGCTCAAGCTCACCGACGACCGGTTCCCGGCCGACGCCTTCGCCCAGGCCGGCTACCGCGCCGTCTGGTTCGGCCAGAAGACCTACAACGGCGTCGCGCTGATCGCTCGCAGCGAGCCCCGCGACGTCGTGCGCAACATTCCCGGCTACGCCGACGAGCAGTCGCGCGTGATCGCCGCCACGGTGGACACGCCGCAGGGCCCGCTGCGCGTGGTCAACGGCTACTTCGTCAACGGCCAGGACCCCGAGAGCGAGAAGTTCGTCTACAAGATGCAGTGGATGGACGCGCTGCGCGACTGGCTGCGCACCGAGCTGGTGCAACACCCGCGCCTGGTGCTGCTGGGCGACTTCAACATCGCGCCCGAGGACCGCGACAGCTGGGACCCCGAGGGCCTGCGCGAGACCATCCACCACACGACGACCGAGCGGCGCCAGTTCCGCGAGCTGCTCGAGCTGGGCCTGCACGACGCCTACCGCCTGTTCGAGCAGCCGCCCAAGAGCTATTCCTGGTGGGACTACCGCATGCTGGCCTTCCCCAAGAACCGCGGCCTGCGCATCGACCACATCCTGGTCAGCACGGCGCTCAAGGACAGCGTGAGCGCCTGCGCGATCGACCGCGCGCCGCGCAAGAACAAGCAGCCGAGCGACCACGCGCCGGTGGTCGCCACGCTGGGCTGAACCGGGCCAGGCAGCCAAGGCCCTGCCGTCCCTGAGCAGTCAGGACCGGGCCGGGACCGCCGCGCCTCACTCCAGGTTGAGTTCCTGGATCTTGCGCGTGATCGTGTTGCGGCCGATGCCGAGCTTGTGCGCCGCCTCGATGCGGCGCCCGCGCGTGGCCGCCAGCGCGGCCTGGATCAGGCGGGTCTCGAAACGGCGCGTCAGCACGTCCCAGACGTCGGTGCGCCCGTCCGCCAGCAGCGCGTAGGCCTCGGCCTGCAGGCCCCGCTCCCAGGCGGTATCGGCCGGCGGCAAGGGCCCGCCTCCGGGCGCGAGCCGGGCCGGCTCCACGCCCGCGGCGGGCGCCTCGGCCTGGAGCGGCGAGGCCACCGGGCTTGCCGGGGCCGCAGCCGCCGCAGCTTCCACGCCGGCCACGGGCACCGCCACCTCGGGCGGCAGGTCCTTGATCTCGACCACCTGCGCCGGCGCCATCACGGTCAGCCAGTGGCAGATGTTCTCGAGCTGGCGCACGTTGCCGGGAAAGTCGAACTGGCTCAGCGCCTGCAGCGCCGCGTCCGAGATGCGCTTGGGCTCGACGCCGAGCTGCTTGGCGCTCTGCTGCAGGAAGTAGCGCGTCAGCAACGCCACGTCCTCGCGCCGCTCGCGCAGCGGCGGCAGGCGCAGCCGGATCACGTTGAGGCGGTGGAACAGGTCCTCGCGGAACACGCCCTCCTTGACGCGCTGCTCGAGGTTCTGGTGCGTGGCGGCGATCACGCGCACATTGGTCTTGACCGCGCTGTGGCCGCCGACGCGGTAGAAATGGCCGTCGGACAGCACCCGCAGCAGGCGAGTCTGCAGGTCGAAGGGCATGTCGCCGATCTCGTCGAGGAACAGCGTGCCGCCCTCGGCCTGCTCGAAGCGCCCGCGCCGCATGGTCTGCGCGCCGGTGAAGGCCCCGCGTTCGTGGCCGAACAGCTCGCTCTCGAGCAGGTCCTTGGGGATGGCGGCGGTGTTGATCGCAACGAAGGGGCCGTTGGCGCGCGGCGAATGCTTGTGCAGCGCGCGCGCGACCAGCTCCTTGCCCGAGCCCGACTCGCCCGTGATCAGCACCGTGACGTTGCTCTGGCTGAGCCGGCCGATGGCGCGGAACACGT
>JBEEPT010000246.1:0-13335 GCA_041190985.1 Pseudomonadota bacterium | reverse complement strand
GCGCGCTCGCATCGATCCACTGCTGCACCGCAAACGCCACCCTCGCCTTCGTCTTCGCGTCCGCGTCCACCGCCTCCGCCATGCTCATCAGCGTGCGCGCGTTCAGCAGGTAGAGCGCGGCCGTGTGCGCCGCGTGCGGGCTGCTGGTCCAGGCCGGGGCGGCAAAGCGGCGGTCCTTGGGCAGGCTGGGCTGCAGGCCCTGGTTCCACAGCTCGGTGGCTTCCTTGAGGTAAGCCTGCTGGATCTCGAGCAGCCGGGCGGGGTCGATCTTGACCGCCTGGCCCGCGATCTGGCTCAGCAGCTTCGACAGGTCCGCCGCACCCACCAGTTCGGGCGGCACAAAGCCCAGGCCGGCAGTCGGCGTGGCGAACGGCCCCGGCATCTGGCCGGACTGCAGCAGCTGCGTCCACTGCTGCAGGGTCGATTGCTGGAACTGCTGGACGGATTCCAGCCAGGGATTTGCACTATTCACATTGTCTCCTCAAGGGGGCGGACGCCTGGGTGCCCGCGGGTTCAGTTTCAGTCCGGCCTCAGACCGCCTCGGCCAGCAAGTGCTTGTCGTGACTATTCTGGGGCCGCGTCGTGACCGCAGTCTTACGGGCGTCCGCATCCTGCACGGCGAAGGCCGTCATGTTCACGATGCGCCGCACCGTGGACGAGGGCGCGAGGATGTGGACGGGCTTGGCCGCACCCAGCAGGATGCCGCCGACCGTGATGCCGTTGCCGGCCGCCATGCGCAGCAGGTTGAACGAGATGTTGGCCGCGTCCAGATTGGGCATGACCAGCACATTGGCCTCGCCGCCCAGGCCCTGGCCCGGCGCTTCGCGCTCGTACAGTTCGGGGTCGAGCGCGGCGTCGGCGCGCATCTCGCCCGCCACCTTCAGGTCCGGATCGGCGGCCTTGACCAGGCGCAGGGCCTTGAACATCTTGAGCGCGCTCAGCGAGTCGGAGCTGCCGTTGTTGGAGTGCGACAGCAGCGCCACGCGCGGCTCGATGCCGAAGCGGCGCGCCTCGGCGGCGGCCAGCAAGGCGATTTCCGCGATCTGCTCGGCGTTCGGATCCTGGTTGACCTGGGTGTCGCAGATGAAGAGCTGGCGCTCGGGCAGGATCAGCATCTGCATCGACGCCAGGGTGTGCACGCCGGTGCGCATGCCGATCACGCTGCGGATCGGATCCACATGGCTGGCATAGCGGCCGTGGGTGCCGCACAGCAGCGCGTCGACCACGCCGCGCTGCAGCAAGATGGTGCCCGCCAGCGTCGACTGCAGCCGGGTGACGCTGAGCGCGTATTCGCGTGACAGGCCGCGGCCCGAGTTCATCAGCAGGTAGTCGTCGGCGAGGCGCTCGCTGATGGCGGGGTCCTCGAGATCGAAGATCTCGATGTCGCGCCCCGGCTCCAGGCGCAACCCGTATTCAGCGAGGCGCGCCTCGATGAGCTGGCGGCGCCCGATCAGGACCGGGCGCGCCAGCCCCTCGTCGACCACCACCTGGGCGGCGCGCAGCACGCGCTCGTCCTCGCCCTCGGCGTAGGCGACGCGCGCCAGCGACTTGGCGGACGCGCGCTTGGCGGCGGAAAAGACCGGCGCCATCGCGCTGCGGGTCTTGTAGACGAAGCTGTGCAGCTGCTCGCGGTAGGCCGCCATGTCGGCGATCGGACGGCGGGCCACGCCGCTGTCCATCGCCGCCTGGGCCACCGCGGGCGCGACCACCTCGATCAGGCGCGGATCGAAGGGCTTGGGGATCAGGTACTCGGGCCCGAAGCGCAGCCCCTTGGCATCGTAGGCCCGGGCCACGACGTCGGGAATCTCGGCCTTGGCCAGCTGGGCGATGGCGCGCACGGCGGCGAGCTTCATCGCCTCGTTGATCGTGGTCGCGCCGCAGTCGAGCGCGCCGCGGAAGATGAAGGGGAAGCACAGGACGTTGTTGACCTGGTTCGGGTAGTCCGAGCGGCCGGTGCCGATGATGGCATCCGGGCGCACCGCGAGCGCCTCCTCGGGCATGATCTCGGGCGTCGGATTGGCCATGGCCAGGATCACGGGCCGCGCGGCCATGGCCTCGACCATCGCGGACTTGAGCACGCCGGCGGAGGACAGGCCCATGAAGATGTCGGCCCCGACCAGCGCATCGCCCAGGGTGCGCGCCTCGGTGTCCAGCGCGAAGCGCTGCTTGCTCTCGTCCAGGCCGCTGCGGCCGCTGTGGACCACGCCCTTGCTGTCGCAGATGGTGATATGGCTGCGCTGCACGCCCAGGCTGACCAGCAGCTCCAGGCAGGCGATCGCGGCGGCACCGGCGCCCGAGCAGACCAGCCTGGCCTCGGACGGCTGCTTGCCGACGATCTCGAGCGCGTTGAGCACCGCGGCAGCCGCGACGATCGCGGTGCCGTGCTGGTCGTCGTGGAACACCGGGATGCTCATGCGCTCCTTGAGCTTCTTCTCGATGTAGAAGCACTCGGGCGCCTTGATGTCCTCGAGGTTGATGCCGCCGAAGGTCGGCTCCATGCGGGCGATGGTGTCGACCAGCGCGTCGGGGTCGTTCTCGGCCAGCTCGATGTCGAACACGTCGATGCCGGCGAACTTCTTGAACAGGCAGCCCTTGCCTTCCATCACCGGCTTGGACGCCAGCGGGCCGATATTGCCCAGACCCAGCACCGCCGTGCCGTTGGTGATGACCGCCACCAGGTTGGAGCGCGCGGTCAGCTGGTCCACCTCCTGCGCCTGCTCGTGGATTGCCAGGCAGGCCTCGGCCACGCCGGGCGAATAGGCCAGCGCCAGGTCACGCTGCGTCGCCATGGCCTTGGTCGGAGTGACCGAGATCTTGCCAGGCACGGGATAGCGGTGATAGTCGAGCGCGGCCTTGCGCAGATCTGCTGTCATTTTTTTAGTCTTTCCTCTGAACTTCAGCGTATGAATGCTATTGATTGATGGCACCAGAACCGGGCGGATTATGCAATAGGGCCGGCTAGCGCAATGGCGCAGCAATTCGTGCACCGAGAGATATGAATGGGGCAAACCCGAGGAAACATTCGCGCAACAGACAGTGCACTGATTGTACACCTGGCCAAATGTGCCATACAGATTAAGAACCTCCCCCACAAGCAGACCAAAAAAAGCCTGGACCCGGCCAATCCATTACCCCAAAAAATCGTTAACATGTTACCAAACTAGGTTGTATTTTATATAGGATAAGAAATCTTTACAAGCACCTTACAAGCCCACTGCATCAGAAAAAATGCAATCAATAAAATCGATCAATTAATTCACAAAACAAAATCAATGATTTTATTTTAAATTCATTTTTATTGCTTTTTTTATCATAAAATCGCATGGCAGATCTCGTCCCGACTGTTCGCCAGCCAGAGGCGAGCCCGGGACCGAGCAGCCGGGCTCGGTCGGGGTAACATCAGACGAGACGACGCCCGGCCTAGCGTCGCACCCGCATGACAAGGCAAGAACACCCGATGCTGAACCGACTCCCTTCCGCCCGCCGACTCGCACGCCTGAACCGCCGCCAGCGCAAGAAGCTGCGCGTCGGCGAATTCCAGGAGCGCGTCATCGACATCCGCATCACGCTGCGCGCGCCCGCGACGGCGCAGGAACACGACGCCTTCCTCGCCGCCTTCATGCAGCTGATCGAGTCGCGCCACGCAGCGCCGCACCGCCACGGCGGCCTCTACGTGCTGGAAGGCCGGGAGCAGCTGTCGGCCTGGTGGCGCGGCGCGCCCACCGCAGCCGACCGGGCGGCGGTGCAGGCCTGGCTGGAGCAGCGCCCCGAGGTGGCGGGCTGCGAAGTCGGCGTCCCGGTGGACGCCTGGTACGACCAGCCCTGAAGTCGCGGCGACGATGCGGCCGGACCGGAAGTACGAATCGGGGCTGATGTGGTTCCGGCGCGACCTGCGCGCCGAGGACAACGCCGCGCTCTACCACGCACTGCGCAGCTGCAAGCGGGTCTGGTGCGTGTTCGTCTTCGACACCGAAATCCTCGACCCGCTGCTGGCGCGCGGGCTCAAGGCCGACCGCCGGGTCGAGTTCATCCACGAATCGCTGCTCGACCTCGACGAGCAGCTGCGCGGCCTGGGCCGCGCCAACGGCGCCGAGAGCGTTGGGCTGATCGTGCGTCAGGCCCGCGCGCGCGCCGAGATCGCGCGCCTGGCGCAGCAGCTGGGCGTGCAGGCGGTCTTCGCCAACCACGACGACGAACCGGCCGCGCGCCAGCGCGACCAGCAGGTGCTCGGCGAGCTGGCGCACGCAGGCATCATGCTGCACCTGCACAAGGACCACGCGGTCTTCGAGCGCCACGAGGTCGTGACGCTCAACGGCCATCCGTTCAGCGTCTTCACGCCCTACAAGAACGCCTGGCTGAAGAAGGTCACACCCTTCTACCTCAAGGCCTACCCGGTCGAGCGCTACGCCGACGCGCTGGCGCCCTGCCCGCCCTCATGTCCGCCCGGGGTGCCGGCGCTGGCCGACACCGGCTTCGAGGCCACCAACCTGCGCGCGCTGAAAATTCGCACCGGCAGCCGCGGCGCCCAGGGCCTGTTCGAGGACTTCCTGACCCGCATCGAGCATTACCAGCAGGCGCGCGACTATCCGGCGATCAAGGGGCCGAGCTACCTGAGCGTGCACCTGCGCTTCGGCACGATCTCGATCCGCCGGCTCGCCGGCGTGGCTTGGCAGATGCACCTGCAGGGCCTGGTGGGTGCGAGCACCTGGCTGTCCGAGCTGATCTGGCGCGATTTCTACCTGCAGATCCTGGCCAACTTCCCGCATGTGGCGCAGCAGAGCTTCAAGCCGGAATACGATGCGATCAAGTGGGAGCACGGCAAGCAGGCCGACGAACATTTCCAGGCCTGGTGCGAGGGCCGCACCGGCTACCCCCTGGTCGACGCGGCCATGCGCCAGCTCAACCAGACCGGCTACATGCACAACCGGCTGCGCATGGTCACGGCCAGCTTCCTGTGCAAGGACCTCGGGCTCGACTGGCGGCGCGGCGAGGCCTACTTCGCCGACCGGCTGATCGACTTCGACCTCGCGGCCAACAACGGCGGCTGGCAGTGGGCGGCCTCGAGCGGCTGCGACGCCCAGCCCTGGTTCCGCATCTTCAACCCGGTGACGCAGAGCGAGAAGTTCGACCCGCAGGGCAAGTTCATCCGCCGCTACCTGCCCGAGCTGGCGGCGCTGCCGACGCCGGCGCTGCACGCGCCCTGGCAGGCGCAGCCGATCGAGCTGCAGGCCGCCGGCATCGTGCTGGGGCGGGACTACCCGACCCGAATAGTCGACCACGCGGCCGCGCGCGAGCAGACGCTGGCGCGCTACGCGGTCGTGAAGAAAGCCTGACTGGCCTGCGGCCGCGTCAGAACTCGACCATCTCGAAGTCTTCCTTGCGCGCGTCGCACTCGGGGCAGGTCCAGTTCATCGGGACGTCCTCCCAGCGGGTTCCCGGGGCGAGGCCGTGCTCGGGGTCACCCAGCTCCTCGTTGTAGATCCAGCCGCAGATCAGGCACATCCAGCTCTTGTATTCGGTCATCGCTCGCAAAGCTCTCTAATAGAATGGGGCGATTGTATCGGGGCCACCATGGCTGCCCATTCCTGATGACTTCCTCCTCCGAACTGCCTCCCGCCTCCCAGACCGACGGCGCCACCGCCTTCTCCGCCCTGCCCTGCGTGATGAGCATCAACGCCAACGACCCCAGCGGCGCGGGCGGCCTGGCGGCCGACCTCGCGGCCATGGTCAGCGCCTCCTGCCACGTGCTGCCGGTGCTCGCCGCGGCGCTGATCGGCGACACGCGCGGCGTGCAGCAGCATGTGGCGCTCGACGCGGAAGCGGTCGAGGACCAGGCGCGCTGCGCGCTCGAGGACGTGAGCGTGCAGGCCTTCAAGGTCGGCTTCGCCGGCAGCACCGAGAACCTGGGCGCGATCGCGCGCGTGCTGTCCGACTACGGCGACGTGCCGGCCATCGCCTACATGCCCGACCTGTCCTGGTGCGATGAGGTCGAGCTCGAGAACTACCTCGACGCCTGCGCCGAGCTGCTGCTGCCGCAGGTCACGGTGCTGGTCGGCAACCACAGCACGCTGTGCCGCTGGCTGCTGCCCGACTGGGACGAGGAGCGCGCGCCGAACGCGCGCGAGGTGGCGCGCGCCGCCGCCGCGCATGGCGTGCCCTACACGCTGGTGACCGGCTTCAATGCGCCCGACCAGTACCTGGAAAGCCACCTCGCCACGCCCGAGACCGTGCTCGCGAGCGCGCGCTACGAGCGCTTCGAGGCCAGCTTCCGCGGCGCCGGCGAGACGCTGTCGGCCGCGCTGTGCGCGCTGATCGCCGCCGGCAACGACCTGCAGTCCGCCTGCGCCGAGGCACTGACCTACCTCGACCGCTGCCTGGACGCGGGCTTCCAGCCCGGCATGGGCCACGCCATTCCCGACCGCCTGTTCTGGGCCCACGAAGAACACGATGAGGAAGACCGGCCCGCCAGCGCGCGCGCGGACAGCCCGCCGGCAGACATCCCCCCCCACTCCGGACCGCACTGAGCCAGCGGCCCGCTACCGACCCGACGACATGAACGACCGCAACCAGACCCTGTTCGAACGCGCCAAGACCCTGATCCCGGGCGGCGTCAACTCGCCCGTGCGCGCCTTCAAGGCCGTGGGCGGCACGCCGCGCTTTGTCGAGCGTGCCCAGGGCGCCCACTTCTGGGACGCCAACGGCCAGCGCTACATCGACTACATCGGCTCCTGGGGCCCGATGATCCTGGGCCACGGCCACCCGGCCGTGCTCGAGGCGGTGCTGCAGGCCGCGCGCGACGGTTTCTCCTTCGGCGCGCCGACCGAGCGCGAGATCGAGCTCGCCGAGGAGATCATCAAGCTGGTGCCCAGCCTCGAGATGGTGCGCCTGGTCAGCTCCGGCACCGAGGCCGGCATGAGCGCGATCCGCCTGGCGCGCGGCGCCACCGGCCGCAAGAAGATCGTCAAGTTCGAGGGCTGCTACCACGGCCACGCCGATGCGCTGCTGGTCAAGGCCGGCTCGGGCCTGGCGACCTTCGGCAACCCGACCAGCGCGGGCGTGCCGCCCGAGGTGGTGCAGCACACCCTGGTGCTGGAGTACAACAACGTCGAGCAGCTCGACGCCGCCTTCGCCGAGCATGGCGCCGAGATCGCCTGCCTGATGATCGAGCCGATCGCGGGCAACATGAACTTCGTGCGCGCCTCGGTGCCGTTCATGCAGCGCTGCCGCGAGCTCTGCAGCCGGCATGGCGCGCTGCTGGTGTTCGACGAGGTCATGACCGGCCTGCGCGTCGGCCCGGGCAGCGCACAGGGTCACTACGCGCAGCTGATCCCCGGCTTCGAGCCCGACATGACCGTGCTCGGCAAGGTCATCGGCGGCGGCATGCCGCTGGCGGCCTTCGGCGGCAAGCGCGCGGTCATGGAACAGCTCGCGCCGCTGGGCGCGGTCTACCAGGCCGGCACGCTGTCGGGCAACCCGGTCGCGACCGCCTGCGGCCTGGCCACGCTGCGCGAACTGCAGAAACCCGGCTTCTACGAATCGCTGTCCGCGCGCACGCAAAGCCTGGTCAGCGGCCTGGACGAGACGGCGCGCGCGGCCGGCATCCCCTTCTGCGGCGACAGCCAGGGCGGCATGTTCGGCTTCTTCTTCCTGGACGAGTTGCCGCAGAACTACGCCACCGTCATGACGACCGACGGCACGCGCTTCAACCGATTCTTCCACGGCATGCTGGAGCGCGGCGTCTACTTCGCGCCGGCGCTCTACGAGGCCGGCTTCGTCAGCGCCGCGCACACCGACGCCGACATCGCCGCGACCGTCGAGGCGGCGCGCGCGGTGTTCGCGACGCTCTGAAGCCCGGCCACAGCCCCCTCATCCCCCACAGCATGCTGGGACGCCGCCGACTGCTCGGCCTGGCGCTGGCAGCACCGGTCCTGCTGCCGGGCTGCGCGACGCCGCCGCCAGCCGGCACGCCGGGCCGCCTGCTGCTGGTCGGCGGTGCCGAGGACCGGGTGGGCGAGCGCCGGATCCTGCGCCGCTTCGTCGAGCTCTGCGGCGGCCCGTCGGCACAGATCCTGCTGCTGAGCGCCGCGAGCGCCTACCCCGAGCGTGTCTGGCAGGGCTACGAGCCGGTGTTCCAGGGGCTGGGGGCGCGCCGGATCTCGCACCTGGACCTGCGCTCGCGGCAGGAAGCGAACTCCCCATCCGCGGCGCAGCGCATACTGGCGGCCGATGGCGTCTATCTCAGCGGCGGCGACCAGCGCCGCCTCATGGCCACCCTGGGCGGCAGCGCCAGCGAGCGCGCGCTGCGCCTGGCCTTCGAGCGCCAGGGCTGCTGCATAGGCGGCACCAGCGCCGGCGCCGCGGCGCTGTCGCGCGAGATGCTGGCCGGCGCCGCCACAGCGCCGTCCGCACGGGTCGCGCTCGAGGCCGGACTGGGGCTGATGCCGCAGGCCATCGTCGACCAGCATTTCTCCCAGCGCCAGCGCCTGCCGCGCCTGCTGGCGGCGCTCGGGCAGCGACCCGGCCTGCTCGGGCTGGGGCTGGACGAGGACACCGCGCTGCTGCTCGAGCCCGGGCGGCTCGAGGTGCTGGGCAGCGGAGCCGTGACCCTGGTCGGAACGCCGCGGCCGCACGACGCCAGCGCCCCGGTGCGGGACATGGCGCCGAGCGCCGCCGCGCAGCTGCACCTTCTGCCTGCCGGCACCCGCTACCCGCTGGCCGCCGGGGCGCACGAACTGCCGCTGCCGCCGGCGCTGCACGCGGCGATCGCCCAGCTGATGGGCAAAGCGGCCGTTCGCGGCTAGAATCTCGGCCTGTCAGGAGAGCGTCCCGCGCGGCAAGCACCGCCCAGGGGACCGCCGAAGGCGCAGGAGGCCATGCGTAATTGCAGGCCCTGAACGCTCAGGCAGAAGGACTGGCAAGCGCCTGCTGCGCCCCTACGCGGCAGGCGTCCCCCCCTGGAGAGAGGCCGCCGCGCGCGACGGCCCACCGAAGGAGCAAGCGCGTGGCCGTCGTCGGCGACCGGCGTGAATCTCTCAGGTAAAGCGGACAGGCGGGCCGTGCACGCATCGATACGACCCGCGGGTCGGGTCGGCGCGCGCTTCGTTTCAAGTGAATCGAGAGAGCCCCACATGTCCAACAACACCGCCTTGCTTCACACCCCGCTCAACGCGCTGCATATCGAGCTCGGCGCGCGCATGGTGCCCTTCGCCGGCTACTCGATGCCGGTGCAATACCCGGCCGGCCTGATGGCCGAGCACGCCCACACGCGCAATGCCGCCGGCCTGTTCGATGTCTCGCACATGGGCCAGCTGCGCCTGGTCGGTGCCGACGCCGCCGCCGCGTTCGAAACCCTGATGCCGGTCGACGTGATCGGCCTCGGCGTCGACAAGCAGCGCTACGGCCTGCTGCTGACCGACGAGGGCACCATCATCGACGACCTGATGTTCGTCAACCGCGGCGACCACCTGTTCGTCGTCGTCAACGGCGCCTGCAAGGCTGGCGACATCGCGCACATCCAGGCCCGCATCGGCGGCCGCTGCGATGTCATCCCGATGCCCGAGCGCGCCCTGCTCGCGCTGCAGGGCCCGCAGGCCGTCACCGCGCTGCAGCGCCTCGTGCCCGGCGTCGAGCGGCTGGTCTTCATGACCGGCGACGCCTTCGAGTGGAACGGCGCCGAGCTCTACATCACCCGCAGCGGCTACACCGGCGAGGACGGCTTCGAGATCTCGGTCCACGAGAGCCAGGCCGACGCACTGGCCCGCGCGCTGCTGGCACAGCCCGAAGTCAAGCCGATCGGCCTGGGCGCGCGCAACTCGCTGCGCCTCGAAGCCGGCCTGTGCCTGTACGGCAACGACATCGACACCACCACGACCCCGGTCGAGGCGGCGCTGAACTGGGCGATGCAGAAGGTGCGCCGCAGCGGCGGCGAGCGCGCCGGCGGCTTCCCCGGCGCCGACCAGGTGCTGGCCCAGCTCGACGGCAGCCGGCCGGCCGCGCGCAAGCGCGTCGGCCTGATCGCCAAGGAGCGCGTGCCCGTGCGCGAGCATGTCGAGCTGCAGAACGCGCAAGGCCAGCGCATCGGCGAGATCACCAGCGGCCTGATCGGCCCGACCATCAACCAGCCGATCGCGATGGGCTATGTCGAGTCGGCCTACGCCGCGCTGGGCACCCAGGTCAACGCCATCGTGCGCGGCAAGGCGGTGCCGATGGAAGTCGCCGCCATGCCCTTCGTCCCGAACCGCTACCATCGCGGCTGAGATCCCGGCAGTCTCCCTCGCCGGACACCTGCCCATGGTGTCCGGCCCCTTCAAAAATCCATACACCGGAGCACTACATGAGCCTGAAATACACCCCCGACCACGAATGGCTGAACATCGAAGGCGACGTCGCCGTCATCGGCATCACCCACCATGCACAGGATGCCCTGGGTGACGTGGTGTTCGTCGAACTGCCCGAAATCGGCAAGTCCTATGCCCAGCAGGAAGTCGCCGGCGTGGTCGAGTCGGTCAAGGCCGCTGCCGACGTCTACATGCCGGTCAGCGGCGAAGTCGTCGAAGTCAACGAAGCTCTGCGCGACGACCCGACCCTGGCCAACAGCGACCCGCTGGGCGCCGGCTGGTTCTTCAAGGTCAAGCTGAGCAACGCGGCTGAAGTCGACGGCCTGCTCGACGAAACCGCCTACGGCGACCTGACCAAGTAATTCGCCCCCTCCCTGCCACCGCCGACCCCGGCGGTGGCATTCTTTTGACTGCCCGGAATTCCCAAGCCATGTCGACGTCCTCCGCCCGCCCCCTGGCCGACCTTGAAAACGCCAGTGAATTCATCGCACGCCACATCGGCGTGACCGCTGCCGACGAAACCCACATGCTGTCCGTGATCGGCGAGGCCTCGCGCCGCGACCTGATCGACAGCATCGTGCCGCGCTCGATCGCACGCGCCGCGCGCATGGCGCTGCCCGCCGCCATCCCCGAAGCCCAGGCGCTGGCCGAGCTCAAGGCCATCGCCGGCAAGAACAAGATCTTCAAGAGCTACATCGGCCAGGGCTACTACAGCACCCACACGCCGGGCGTGATCCTGCGCAACATCCTGGAAAACCCCGCCTGGTACACCGCCTACACGCCGTACCAGGCCGAGATCTCGCAGGGCCGCATGGAGGCGCTGGTCAACTTCCAGACCATGGTCGCCGACCTGACCGGCATGGCGATCGCCAACGCCTCGATGCTCGACGAGGCCACTGCCGCCGCCGAGGCCATGACGCTGGCCAAGCGCTCGGTCAAGGCCAAGGGCAATGTCTTCATCGTCGGCGGTGACTGCCATCCGCAGACCCTGGAGGTGATCCAGACCCGCGCCGCGACCATGGACATCGTGGTCAGGATCGCCGCCACCGAAGCCGAGTGGAACGCCGCGATCGCGGGCGACGACTACTTCGCCGCCATCAACCAGTACCCGGGCAGCAGCGGCTGGCTGTGCGACTGGAGCGCCTCGGCCGAGACCATCCACGGCAAGAGCGCCGCGCTGATCCTGGCCGCCGACCTGCTGGCGCTGACCCTGGTCAAGGCCCCGGGCGAGATGGGCGCCGACATCGTCGTCGGCACCACCCAGCGCTTCGGCATGCCGATGGGCGCCGGCGGCCCGCACGCCGCCTACATGGCCTGCCGCGACGAGTACAAGCGCTCGATGCCGGGCCGCCTGGTCGGCATCAGCGTCGACGTGCACGGCAACCCGGCCTACCGCCTCGCCCTGCAGACGCGCGAGCAGCACATCCGCCGCGAGAAGGCCACCTCGAACATCTGCACCGCCCAGGTGCTGCCGGCCGTCGTTGCCAGCATGTACGCGGTCTACCACGGCCCGCAAGGCCTCAAGCGCATCGCCGAGCGCGTCGCCAGCTTCACCGCCATCCTGGCGCAAGGCCTGCAGTCGCTGGGCTACCAGCTGGTGCACCACACCGCCTTCGACACGCTGACGGTCAAGACCCCCAGCGCCGGTGCCGCCCACGCGCTGGTCCAGCACGCCGTCGCCAACGGCGTCAACCTGCGCCAGCTGCGTGACAACTGCGTCGGCATCTCGCTCGACGAGACCACCACGCGCGAGGACATCGCTCAGCTCTGGTCGCTGTTCGCCCAGCCGGGCCAGGCCGGCCCCAAGGTCGAGGCCTTCGAAGCCGGCGTCGAGTCGCTGGTCCCGGCCGCGCTGCGCCGCACCAGCGCCTACCTGACCCACCCGGTCTTCAACAGCTACCACAGCGAGACCGGCATGCTGCGCTACATCCGCACGCTGTCGGACAAGGACCTGGCGCTGGACCGCAGCATGATCCCGCTGGGCTCGTGCACCATGAAGCTCAACGCGACCAGCGAGATGATCCCGATCACCTGGCCCGAGTTCGCGCTGGTTCACCCCTTCGCCCCGGCCGACCAGCTCGAGGGCTACCGCCTGCTCGACGAGCAGCTGCGCGCCTGGCTGTGCCAGGCCACCGGCTACGCCGGCATCAGCCTGCAGCCGAACGCCGGCTCCCAGGGTGAATACGCCGGCCTGCTGGCGATCAAGGGCTACCATGCCGCGCGCGGCGAGGCCCACCGCAACATCTGCCTGATCCCGTCGAGCGCCCACGGTACCAACCCGGCCAGCGCCCAGATGGCCGGCATGCAGGTGGTCGTGACCAAGTGCGACGAGAACGGCAACGTCGACATGGCCGACCTCAAGGCCAAGTGCGAGCAGCACAGCCAGAACCTGGCCTGCATCATGATCACCTACCCGAGCACGCACGGCGTGTTCGAGACCGAGGTCAAGGCACTGTGCGAGCTGGTTCACAGCCACGGCGGCCGCGTCTACGTCGACGGCGCCAACATGAACGCGCTGGTCGGCGTCGCCGCACCGGGCGAGTTCGGCGGCGACGTCAGCCACCTGAACCTGCACAAGACCTTCTGCATTCCTCACGGCGGCGGCGGACCGGGTGTAGGCCCCGTCTGCGTGGTCGAAGACCTCGTGCCCTACCTGCCGGGCCATGCCACGGCGGGCCTGCCGGTCAACGGCGTCGGCGCCATCAGCGCCGCACCGCTGGGCAATGCCGCCGTGCTGCCGATCAGCTGGATGTACATCCGCATGATGGGCGCCGAGGGCCTCACGCGCGCGACCGAGGCTGCCATCCTGGCCGCCAACTACATCAGCAAGCGCCTGGCGCTCCACTACCCCACGCTGTACGCCAGCGAAAACGGCCATGTGGCACACGAGTGCATCCTGGACCTGCGCCACTTCAAGGACAGCTGCGGCGTCATGGCCGAGGATGTGGCCAAGCGCCTGATGGACCATGGCTTCCATGCCCCCACCCTGTCCTTCCCG
>JBEEPT010000245.1:0-18071 GCA_041190985.1 Pseudomonadota bacterium | reverse complement strand
ATCGTGATGACGTCCAACATCGGCTCGCACCTGATCCAGGCCATGGTGGGCCAGGACGCCGAGGACATCAAGGACGCGGTCTGGGGCGAGCTCAAGAGCCATTTCCGGCCCGAGTTCCTCAACCGCATCGACGAGACCGTGGTGTTCCACGGCCTGGACGCGGCGCATATCGCGGCGATCGCGAAGATCCAGCTCAAGGTGCTGACCGAGCGCCTGGCCAGGATGGACCTGACGCTGCAGGTGAGCGACGCCGCGCTGGCCGAGCTGGCCAAGGTCGGCTTCGACCCGGTGTTCGGCGCGCGGCCCCTGAAGCGCGCGATCCAGCAGCGCATCGAGAACCCGCTGTCCAGGCTGATCCTGGAAGGACGCTTTCCCCCGAAGAGCGAGATTCCGGTCGAGGTTGACCCGATCACGGCACCGGGGCAGTTCCAGTTTGGGCGCGTGGTGCACTGAGTCCATGTACCCGCAGCAGCCGTCCAGGCAGGCGGCTGCTGCGTCGATCCGGGCCCGCAGCTTGCGGGCCTTTTTTTGATCTCACATGCAAATAAGAATGAGTCGCATGTAGAATTGAGTGGCGAGCTGGGAACCCGATTCGATATCAGACCGGAATCGGGTGCTTGGCATTCATCCACCACCTGAACCTCACTAGGAAGACCCCCATGTCGAAACGGATCCTGAGCGCCGCGACGCTGGCACTCGGCCTTGCACTTCCCCTGTCCGCCGCGCTGGCCGGCGAAGGCTCCTTCGGCTGGATCTACACCCTCGACCTGCAGCCCAAGGGCACGCTGGAGTTCGAGCAGCGCGTGCAGCTCAACCGCGCCCAGGCCCAGGGCAAGTACGACCTGTGGCAGTCGCGCACCGAGCTCGAGTACGGCGTCAGCGAGGATTTTCAGATCGCCGGCTACCTCAACGCCAGCCATGTCGGCGCCAACCAGAACTACCCCGACGGCTCGACCTCGGGCTGGCTGGTGCCGGGCAGCGCGGGCAGCGGTCCGTACAGCCGCAGCCGTGTCGACGGCGTGTCGCTCGAGGGCATCTGGCGCTTCAGCAACCCGGTGATCGATCCGGTCGGCGTCGGCCTCTACCTCGAGGGCACGACGGGGCAGGTCAAGGACGAGGTGGAGGCGCGCCTGCTGCTGCAGTCCAACTTCCTGGACGACCGGCTGGTGCTGGCGTCCAACCTCCATGTTTCCACCGAACGGGTCAAGTACGACCGTCCCGACATCGGCCGCGAGAGCATGGCCGACCTGCTGCTGGGGGTTTCCTACCGCGTGGCCAACAACTGGACCGCCGGCGTCGAATACCGCTTTCACAACGACTTCGACGGCTACCGTTTCAACCGCCAGACGCAGCGCGCCCATTTCATCGGCCCCAACGTCCACTACGCGACCAGGGCGTGGTGGGTGACGGCCGCCTGGCGCTACCAGCCCAAGGGGGCGAGCCAGTGCTGGGCGCCGGGCGAGGCCGAATGCTCCGATGGCCGGGTCTGGGACAGCCACAGCCGCAACGAATACATCGTGAAGTTCGGCGTTCCGTTCTGAGGAGAGATTGCGATGAAATGGATTCCCGCCAGCGCCCTGGTCATGCTGCCGGTGGCCGCGCTCGTGGCGCCGGCCCTGGCCAACGCCCGCATCCATGTCAGCGTCGAGGAGGCGCAGCAGCGCCTGTTCCCGGGCCAGAAGCTGGCGCAGGCGCCGGTGCTGCTGACCGACGCCCAGCGCGAGAAGATGCGTGCGGCGTCGTCGGTGCGCGAACCCTTCAAGGGCGAGCGCGTCTGGCGCACCGCGCAGGGCGAATGGTTCATCGTCGACGAGGTGCTGGGCAAGCACGAGATGGTCAAGTACGCGCTCGCCATCGGCGCGGACGGCGCGATCAAGGGCATCGAGATCATGGAGTATGTCGAGTCCTACGGCTACGAGGTCGGCGATGCGGCCTGGCGCGGGCAGTTCGTGGGCAAGACCGCGGAGTCTCCGCTCAGGCTCAACCAGGACATCCGCAACATCTCGGGTGCGACGCTGTCGTGCAAGCACGTGACCGACGGCGTCAAGCGGCTCATGGTGATGCACGAGCTGGCGCTCAAGGGCCAGAAGTGAGCGCCTGATGCGTTGCGCCCGCCCGCTGCTGGGCACCTACGTCGACATTTCGGTCTCGCACCCGGATGCGGCGCTGTGCGCGCAGGCCGTGGCCGGCGCATTTGCCGCCATCGAGCGGGTCCAGGCGCTGATGTCGGCCTTCCTGCCGGGGTCGGATATCGAGCGCATCGGCCGGCTGGCGCATCTTCAGCCGGTCGGGGTCGCGCCCTGGACGCTCGAGGTGCTGCACGCCGCGCAGGAGCTGCATGCCCGCTCCGGCGGACTGTTTGATCCGGGCGTGGCCGCGGTGCTGGCGCGCTGGGACATGCTGCCGTCAACGGAGGGCGATTGCAGCGCATCTTCCATCGCCAACCTGCACATCGAGGGCGACCGGGTCAGCTGCTCGGTCCCCACGCGGCTGGACCTGGGCGGCATCGCCAAGGGCTATGCGGTCGATCGTGCCGCCGACGCCTTGCTGGCCGCGGGCGTCGACTCCGGCCTAGTCAATGCCGGCGGCGACCTGCGGGTGGTCGGCGCGGCGCAGGAGCCGATCTTCGTGCGTGACCCCGGCGACCCCGGCAGGCTGCATTTCGCCGGGCTGCTCGAGGAGGGCGCCTTTGCCACCTCGGCCACCTACTACTCGCGCCACGCGCATGGCGGGCGCGAGGTGTCGGCCATCGTGAACCCCGCGAGCGGCGAGCCGCTGCTGGCGCGGCACAGCTATTCCGTCATCGCGCCGCTTTGCCTGCATGCCGATGCGCTGACCAAGGTCCTGGCGCTCAGCGACAATCCCGAGCTGCCCTGTTTTGCATACTACGGGGCCCAGCCCCTGATCCTCCCTAGCCCATGACACACCATAAACGCAGCCGGGTCGGCCGCCTGCCGCGCTGGCAGCGGCTCTCGACCCACCTGATCTTCAGCCTGTGCGCGCTGTCCGGGCTGCTGTTCTTCCTGCGCCACGAACTTGCGCTGGAGTTAGCGGGCCCCGCAACGCACAGCTACCTGGTCGCGCATGGCGTGAGCGCCGCCTTCGCGCTGCTGGCCTTTGGCGCAGTGCTGCCCGGCCATGTTCGTGCGGCCTGGAACGCGCGGCGCAACCGCGCCAGCGGCGTGGCGATGATAGGCGTGCTCGCGGCCCTGATGGGCTCCGGCCTGCTGCTGTACTACGGCGGCGAGGAATGGCGCGAGGGCGTGGTCTGGACCCACTGGGTGGTCGGTTTCCTGGTGCTGGCGGTCTTTCCCCTGCACCTGCTGCTAGGCAGCCGCGGCGCGCGCAGCACGACGGCCCCATGAAAAAGCCGACCCGCGGGTCGGCTTTCTTGCATCTGCAGGTCCCGGGATCAGGACAGGTGCTCGTTGATGAGCTTGGTCATCTCGAACATCGAGACCTGGGGCTTCTTGAAGATGACCTTGAGCTTGTCGTCGGCGTTGATGTTGCGCTTGTTGGCGCTGTCCTGCAGGTTGTTCTTCTTGATGTATTCCCACACCTTCTTGGTCACCTCGGTGCGCGGCAGTGCGGCAGCACCCACGATGGCAGCCAGCGCAGCGCTCGGGGTCATGGCCTTCATGAACGCGGCGTTGGGGGTGCGCTTCGTGGCGGCAGGAGCTGCGGGGGCTGCGGCAGCTTTCTTGGCGGGGGCTTTCTTAGCAGTTGCCATATAGCAATTCCTCTTGGAAGTTGAATTCTGTCCAGCCGCGAGGGGCTTCGCTCTGGTCCTCGAATCCTAAACGGAAAGAGGGGTGTTTCATAGCGCGGCCAGGGGAAAAGCGAGGATTTTTTCGCGCCATTCCGCCTGTCGGGCCCAAGGGATGCCGGGCTTGCCGGATCGCGTGCTCTGACGGGCTTGCAGCGGGGGCGGAGTGCGCTTGCGCGGCGCGATGCAGCAGGCACGCGACAGCCGTTGCCACAGGGCGAAAATCAGGATCAGAAGTTGGGGGAGGAGGAGAGGGGTGTCGCCTGCAACTGGCCAGGCGAGGGGGTGTCTGCCGTCCAGCCGGACCGGCATCCTGAACGGAGGGGTTCAGGTGGGCGAGGGCAACGCAGCTTCGGGTTCGTCTGACGCGAGACGCTCACACCCACTGCGCAATGTACCAAGCCCGGGCTCAATGAGCATTGGTTCAAGGAAATATAAAGCCCGGCTCGGACGACAGACAGCCCTATTGTATGTAAAAAATCGGGCCGTGGCGCACTTGGACGATGCGCAAGCACGCGGCGGCTTCAGACCAGCTTGTCGTCGCCGGCCAGCGCCTGGTCCAGCCGTGCGACCAGGGCCGCGAGCCGCTGCTCCTGCTCGCGGTCGACGACCGGGGCCGCCGGGGCGTCCTGGCGGGGGACGCTCGGGGCGGCGTCGCGCTGGATCAGCTCGTGGGCGAGGAGGATGCAGGCCAGCACGGCGATGCGGTCGCGGGCCTTGATCCGGCCGGTGTCCCGGATGCCGCACATGGCGGCATCGACCTTGCGCACGGCGGCCAGCAGATCGGCCTCGCCGTCCTCGGAGCAGGCCAGGGTGTAGCTCTGGCCCATGATCTGGACATCGACCTGCTGGCTGGAGACGATCTGCTTATTCAAGGGGTGCCTCCGTGGCGGGGGGAATCTGCGCGAGGACCGCATCGATGCGTTCCAGTGCGGTCTGCAGCTTCAGCCTGAGGCCGTCGCGCTCCTCGCCCAGCTGGCGCAGCTGCTCGGCGAGCAGCTCATTGGTGCGCAGCAGCTCCTCGTGGCGCAGCAGCAGGCGCTCCACGCGTTCGGTGATCTGTTCAAGGTAAGTCTGGGCGGCCATTTCCCCTGATTGTAGGACGCCGTGCTGCGCACTCGCGCTAGAATCCGCGCAGTTGGTGCTCGCCGCAGGGTTCTCGCGCGGCAGTTCAACGGGAAGCTGGGGGAACGAGGCCGTGCGGCCGACTTCTAACCAGCGCTGCCCCCGCAACGGTAAGCGGACGAGCCTCACGGCTTCGCTTTCGTCTCCCAGCCACTGGGCGCCCAAGGGCGTCTGGGAAGGCGACGAAGGTTGTCTCCGCCAGCCCGGATACCGGCCAACCAGGTGGCTGTGCCTCATAGGCTCGGCCGTGACGTCCAGGCACCGTCGGGGAAGGCGGTGAGGACACCGAAACCTGTTTCTTTCATGAAGTTCCATTCCAGCGCACGCCTGGCTGCGCTCCCGCTCGCCCTTTGCGCCGTCTTCCCGGCGTTTGCCCAAACCCAACTGAAGCAGACCGTGGTCACGGCCACGCGCTTCGAGCAGCCGCTGACCGATGTGGTCGCCGATGTCACCCTGATCGACCGCGAGCAGATCGAGCGCAGCGGCGTCGCTGCCCTGGCCGATCTGCTGGCCCAGGTGCCGGGCACTGAGTTCGCGCGCAACGGCGGCCCGGCCGGAACGACCAGCGTCTACCTGCGCGGCGCCGAGACCCGCTTCACGGCCGTCTACATCGACGGCGTGCGCATCGACTCCCAGTCGACCGGAGGCGCGAGCTGGCAGGCCATCCCGCTGTCGCAGGTCGACAGGATCGAGGTGCTGCGCGGCCCGGCGGCCGCGATCTACGGCTCCGATGCCCTGGCCGGCGTGGTGCAGATCTTCACGCGCAAGGGCGAGGGCGCTTTCTCGCCCTATCTCGGCCTGGGTCTGGGCAGCCATCGCACCGGCAAGCTGGATGCGGGCTTCAGCGGCGCGGGCGCGGGTTTCGATTACTCGCTGGGCCTGACGCGGGAGGTCAGCCAGGGCTTCAATGCGCTGAGCGGCAGCAATCCGGATCTGGATGGCTATCGCAACTATTCGTCCAGCGCGCGCCTGGGCTGGCAGATCGCTCCGGCGCAACGACTGGAAGCGACGCTGCTGGACAGCCGCCAGGATGCCCGCTACGATTCCATGGCCGCCTGGGATCCGGCGGCTCTTGCGCGTGACGATCGCAACCTGCAGCACTTGCAGACCGTGGGCCTGAGCTGGGAGGCGAAGTGGAACGAGGTCTACAGCAGCCGCGTGAGCGCCTCGCAGGGGCATGATCGCTACGAGACCTCGCCCTCGGTCTACCTGACGGATACCAAGGTGCGCAGCTACCTGTGGCACAACGTGTTGCGTCAGGGCGCCCATCAGTGGACAGCCGCGCTGGAGCGACGCGAGGACGAACTCGAGAACGACTACACCACGCCGGCGCTGACCCAGCGTGCACAGAATGCGGTGGCGCTGGGTTATGGCTTCAAGGAAGGCGCGCACGTCCTGCAGCTGAACGCCCGCCACGACGACGACAGCGAGTTCGGCGGCAAGAGCACGGGCAGCGCCGCCTATGGCTACGGCTTTGCGCCGAACTGGCGCGCCACGGCTTCCGCCGGTACCGCCTTCCGTGCGCCGACCTTGTTTCAGCGTTTCAGCATCTACGGCACGCCGACCCTGAGGCCCGAATCCTCGCACAACGTCGAAGCCGGCGTGAAGTATGCGGGCCAGGGCAGCAGCTTCAGCGCGGTGGCGTACCGCAACAGGGTCGACAACCTGATCAGCTACGTGTCCGGCCCGGGCAGTTGCATCAACGGTTCCGGCGCTTGGGCAGGCTGCTACGGCAACACCGCGCAGGCGCAGTACGAGGGCCTGACCCTGGCGGGTGCGCAGCAGGTCGGCGCCTTCAGGCTGCGCGCTTCGCTGGACCTGCAGAACCCGCGTGACCTCGACACCGGCAAGCAGCTGGCGCGTCGCTCGCGCGAGCACGGCCTGCTCGGCGCCGACACCCGCCTGGCGGGCTGGCAGCTCGGCGGCGAACTGCTGCTGTCGGGTCGACGCTACGACGACGCAGCCAACACCAAGCCGCTGGGCGGCTATGGCCTGGTCAACCTGCACGCCAGCACCAGCATCGCGAGGGACTGGACGCTGCTGGCGCGCGTGGACAATCTGGCCGACAAGCGTTACGAGCTGGCACGGACCTATTTCACCCCCGGGCGCACCTTCTACGCCGGGCTGAAGTGGGCGCCGCAGTGATCTCGGCCGCTGCAGAGCATGTCTGACCGAGCGAGCTGTCCGCTCATTCTGGTCGCCGCCCCGGCCTCCGGCCAGGGCAAGACCACCATCACCTCGGCGCTGGCGCGCCTGCACGCGCGCCAGGGGCGGCGGGTGCGGGTGTTCAAGTGCGGGCCGGACTTCCTCGATCCGTTCTGGCATCAGCTCGCCAGCGGCCGGCCGGTCTACCAGATCGACCTCTGGATGACCGGCGAGGCGGACGCGCGCGCGCGCCTGCATGCGGCCGCGCAGGAGTCCGACCTGATCATCGTCGAGGGCGTGATGGGCCTGTTCGACGGCGAGCCGAGCGCGGCCGACCTGGCGCAGCGCTTCGGCCTGCCGGTGCTGGCCGTGATCGACGCCGCGGCCATGGCCGGAACCTTCGGCGCGCTGGCCTTCGGGCTGCAGCATTACCGGGCGGGCCTGCCCTGGGCCGGCGTGCTGGCGAACCGGGTAGCCAGCGCGGGCCACGCGGGCATGCTGGAGCGCAGCGTCGCGCCCGAGCATTGGCTGGGCGCGCTGTTGCGCAACCCGGCGCTGAGCCTGCCCGAGCGCCACCTGGGCCTGACGGTGGCGACCGAGCTGGCCGACGCGCTGCAGCGGCTCGACGCCGCCGCCGACGCGCTGCTCGACACGCCGCTGGGCCGGATGGACGGCGCGGCGCTGCAGCGCTGGGCGGTCGAGTTTGCGTCGTCGCAGCAGCAGCCCGATGTGCCTGCGCTGCTGGCGGGGCGCCGGATCGCCATCGCGCGCGACGCGGCCTTCTGCTTCATCTACCAGGCCAATCTCGACACGCTGCGCGCGCTGGGCGCGGAGCTGGTTTTCTTCTCGCCGCTGGCCGATGCCGCGCTGCCCCCTTGCGACGCGGTCTGGCTGCCGGGTGGCTACCCGGAACTGCATGCCGAGGCGCTGGGCGCCAATCTGGGCCTGCGCGAGAGCCTGCGCGCGAATGTCGCTGCGGGCAGGCCGGTCTGGGCCGAGTGCGGCGGCATGATGGCCTTGTTCGATGCGATCGTCGACATGCAGGGGCAGGCGCATCCGATGTGGGGCCTGCTACCCGGTCGCGTGACCATGCAGCAGAGCCTGGCCGCGCTGGGGCCGCAGCAGCTGGCGCTGCCGGCCGGCACCCTGCGCGGCCACACCTTCCATTACTCGACCGCCGCGACCGCGCTGCAGGTGGTGGCACGCACCGCGCGCCCCGATACGCTGCCCACGCCGGATGCCGGCGAGGCGGTCTACGCGGCGGGATCCGTGCAGGCCAGCTATTTCCATCCCTGGTTCCCGTCCAGTCCCGCGGCCGCGGCCAGCCTGTTCCTGCCGGAGGCGGGTGCATGAGCTGGCGCGGGATGATCACCGGCCCGCAGCGCATCGTCTGCCTGACCGAGGAGACCACCGAGTGGCTCTACCGCCTGGGGCAGGAGTGGCGCATCGTCGGCATCTCGGGCTACACGGTGCGCCCCAGGCGCGCGCGCGAGGAAAAGCCCCGGGTCAGCGCCTTCACCAGCGCCAGGATCGACCGGATCCTTGAGCTCGAGCCCGATTGCGTGCTGGGATTCTCCGACCTGCAGGCCGACATCGCCGCCGAGCTGGTGCGCCAGGGCGTGCAGGTCACGGTGTTCAACCAGCGCAGCGTGGCCGAGATCTGCTCGACGCTGTTCCAGCTCGCGGCCATGGTGGGCTGTGCCGAGGAGGGGCAGCGCCAGCTCGACGCCATGCGCGCGCGCCTGCTCGAGATCGAGGCGGCGGGCCGCGCCTTGCCGCGCCGGCCGCGCATCTATTTCGAGGAATGGAACGAGCCGCCGATCAGCGCGATCCGCTGGGTCTCGGAGCTGATCGGCATCGCCGGCGGCGACGACTGCTTCCCCGAGCTCGCACTCCAGCGCATGGGCCGCGACCGCATCATCGCCGATCCGGACGAGATCGTGCGCCGCAGCCCCGACATCGTCGTCGGCTCCTGGTGCGGCAGGAAGTTTCAGCCCGCTCAGGTGGCGGCGCGTCCGGGCTGGGACGTGGTTGCGGCGGTGCGCGACGGCGAGCTGCACGAGATCAAGTCCTGCGACATCCTGCAGCCGGGGCCGGCCGCGCTGACCGACGGCGTCGAGCAGCTGCACCGTATCGTGCTCGACTGGAGCGCGCGCCATGGCTGATGCGCCGCTGACGATCGCCCGCAGCGAGCTGGTCCTGGGCGGACAGAAGAGCGGCAAGTCGCGCCGCGCCGAGCTGCTCGCGCGCGCCTGGCTGGCGCGTTCGCCACTGCACTGCGCGGCCCTGGTCGCGACCGGCCAGCCCTGGGACGACGAGATGCGCGAGCGCATCCTGCGCCACCAGGCCGACCGGCGCGTGCGCGTGCCGGGCCTGGCCACTCTCGAGGAGCCGCTGTGGCTGGCCGAGGCGATCGCGCGCCACAGCAGCCCGCAGCGGCTGCTGGTGCTCGACTGCCTGACGCTGTGGCTGACCAACCTCACGATGCCGGCCGCGGGGCCGGCGTTGGTCGCGACCGAGGTCGAGGCGCGCGTGTCCGGCCTGGTCCGGGCGCTGGGCGCGGCCGCCGGCCCCGTCGTGCTGGTGGGCAACGAGATCGGCCTGGGCGTGATCCCGCTCGGGCGCGAGGTGCGTGCCTTCGTCGACGCGCTCGGGCGGCTGAACCAGGCGGTTGCCGCCGCCTGTGCGCGCGTCACGCTGATGGCAGCCGGCCTGCCCCTGACCCTGAAGGACGATACATGAAGCGCGTCTGGTCCAGGATGCTTTTCCTGCTGCTGGCTGGCAGCGCGACGCTGGCCTCGGCGCTGACGCTGCCGGACGACCGCGGTCAGCCGGTCAATCTGGCCCGGCCGCCGCAGCGCATCGTGAGCATCCTGCCCTCGCTGACCGAGATCGTCTGCCAGCTCGACCAGTGTCACAGGCTGGTCGGCGTCGACCGCTATTCGACCTGGCCCGAGAGCGTGCGCAAGCTGCCCGTCGTCGGCGGCGGGCTCGACCCGAACATCGAGGCCATCGTCGCGCTGCGGCCCGACCTGGTGCTGGCCGGCACCTCCTCGCGCTCCGCCGAGCGCCTGGTCGCGCTGGGTATTCCGGTGCTCGCGCTCGAGCCCAGGACGCACGCCGACGTGCGGCGCGTGCTCGACAAGCTCGGTGTCGTGCTGGGCGTGGCGGACGCGCAGAAGATCTGGCGCCAGATCGACGCCGGGGTCGCGGCCGCGGCGCAGTCGCTGCCCGCCAGCGTGCGCCAGGCACGCGTCTATTTCGAGGTCAACCGCGGCCCCTACGGCGCGGGCGAGGGCAGCTTCATCGGCGAGACGCTCGCGCGCCTGGGCGCGAAGAACATCCTGCCCGCCAGCCTGGGGCCGTTCCCCAAGCTCAACCCGGAGTACATCGTGCGCGCCAATCCGGATGTGATCATGATCGGCGAGCGCAACGCCGAGGGGCTGGCGCAGCGTCCGGGCTGGCAGAACATACGCGCGGTGCGCGAGGGCCGGATCTGCGTGTTCCCGGCGGATGAGTCCGACGTGCTGGTGCGCCCGGGTCCGCGCATGGCCGAGGGCGCGCGCCTGATGGCGCGCTGCCTGGCCGAGAAGGCGCCTGGCGCCGCGGCATCAGGAACGCGCCCGGGCGGCGACAAGGCCGGCAAGGGCGGCGGGGGTCGGGCGTGAACCTGAAACACGCCTCGCTGCTGGGCTGGGGCCTGCTGCTCGCCGGGCTGGCGCTGGCCGCGCTCGGCACCTGCGTCGGCAGCACCGGCTTCGAGAACCTGTTCCAGCGCCTGCTCGATCCTGCCGTCGATCCGTCGGAGCAGGCCATGGCGCGCCAGATCGTCTGGGAGATCCGCCTGCCGCGCACGCTGGGCGCCTGGGCCGCCGGCGGCCTGCTCGGCCTGGCCGGCGCGCTGGCGCAGGGGTTGTTCCGCAACCCGCTGGCCGACCCCTATCTGCTCGGCAGCGCGTCGGGCGCTTCGCTGGGCGTCGCGACCGCGCTGGCGGCGCTCGGCGGCGGTGCCGGCATGCTGGGCGGCAGCATGATGAACGAGCCCGCGATCAGCATGTTCTCGTCCAGCGTCTGGGTGCGGCTGGGCCTGACCGGCGCGGCTTTCGCGGGGGCGGTGCTCGCGGTGCTGCTGACGCTGGCGCTGGCGCGCGGCGTCGGGCACACGCTGCGGCTGCTGCTCGCGGGCGTGATCGTCGGCGTGGTGCTGGGCGCGATGAGCTCGCTCGTGCTGCTGTTTTCTCCCGATTCCTTGCAGGCGATGCAGGCCTTCATGCTCGGCACGACGTCCTTCGTCGGCTGGACCGCCTGGGGCCTGATGTTCTCGGTCTGGTGCCTGTGCGCGCTGGTGGCCTGGTCGCTGGCGCGCGTGCTCGACGGCCTGAGCCTGGGCGAGAGCACGGCCGCCAGCCTGGGTCTGCCGCTGGTGCCGCTGCGGGCCGCGCTGGTGGGCGTGCTGGCGCTGGCCACCGGCACGGCCGTGGCGCAGACCGGGCTGATCGCCTTCGTCGGGCTGGCCGCGCCGCATCTGGTGCGCGCCGCCGTCAAGGTGGCGCACCGCCGCCTGATGCTGCTGGCGAGCCTGATGGGTGGCGTGCTGCTGGCCTGCGCCGATCTGCTGGCGCGCTGGCTGATCGCGCCGCAGGAATTGCCGGTCGGTGTGCTGACCGCCGTGCTCGGCGGTGGCTACCTGCTCTGGCTCATGCACGCTCGCACGGGCGGCAGTCATGCCGGGGGCGCGCTGTGAGTCGCCTGGCCTTCGAGCTCGAGTCTGTCGGCGCCGGCCTGGGCGGCAAGCCCATCGTCCAGGGCGTGGAACTGGAGCTGCGCGCCCATGCCTGGACCGCCATCGTCGGGCCCAATGGCGCGGGAAAGTCGACCCTGCTCAAGGTGCTGGCCGGCCTGCTGCCCTGCAGCGGCCGGGTGGCGTTGCTGGACCGCGCGCTGGGCGAATGGCCGCGTGCCCAGCGCGCGCGCGCGCTGTCCTGGCTGGGCCAGGGCGAGGCCGCGGCCGAGGACCTGACGGTCTACGACGTGGCCATGCTGGGCCGCCTGCCGCACCAGGCCTGGCTGGCGCCGGCCAGCGCGGCCGACCACGCGGCGGTCGAGCGCGCCCTGCGCCAGACGCAGGCCTGGGACTGGCGCGAGCGCGCCCTGGGCGCATTGTCGGGCGGCGAGCGCCAGCGCGTGCTGCTTGCGCGCGCGCTGGCGGTCGAGGCCGAGGTGCTGCTGATGGACGAGCCGCTGGCCAACCTCGATCCGCCGCACCAGGCCGACTGGCTGCTGCTGGTGCGCGAACTCGCCGCCGCCGGGCGCAGCGTCGTGAGCGTGCTGCACGAGCTGACGATCGCGCTGCACGCCGACGACCTGGTCGTGATGCAGCACGGCCGCATCGCGCACCACGGGGCTTGCGCCGACCCGGCGACGCATCGCGCGCTCGAGCGCGTGTTCGAGCACCGCATCGCCATCCACGCGCTGGCCGGGCAATGGGCCGCGCTGCCGCTGCTCTAGCCCGGCATCCCGACCATCCTTTCCATTACGACCGCTGAAGTACATGCAGATCGAAACGCCCCCGACCGAAAAACCCTACGAAAAGGCCGAAGGCGAGCGCCGCGGCATCGTGATCGTCAACACCGGCGACGGCAAGGGCAAGAGCACGGCCGCCTTCGGCCTGGCGCTGCGCGCGCACGGCCGCGGCAAGTCGGTCCGGATCTTCCAGTTCATGAAGGTGCCCTCGGCGCGCTTCGGCGAGCACCGCATGTTCGAGCAGCTCGGCATTCCGATCGAGGGCCTGGGCGACGGCTTCAGCTGGAAGAGCCAGGACCTGGATCGCTCGGCGCAGCTGGCGCGCGACGGCTGGGAGAAGGCCAGGGCGGCGATCCTGTCGGGCGAGCATTTCCTGGTCGTGCTCGACGAGGTGACCTATCCGCTGATCTACGGCTGGCTGCCGCTGCAGGACGTGCTCGACACGCTGCAACAGCGCCCGCGCCATGTGCATGTCTGCCTGACCGGGCGCCGCTGCCCGCCCGAACTCGTCGCGCTCGCCGACACCGTGACCGAGATGACCATGGTCAAGCACGCCTTCCAGGCCGGCATCCCGGCGCAGCGCGGCATCGAGGACTGAGAGCGCCGGGCATGGAAGCGATGGCCAGCAGCGCTCACCCTCCCGGCTCGCCGCAGGATGCATGCCCATGAGCTGGAGCGAGGCAGGCGGGGCCGTGCCGGCGCTGGCCATGCTGGCGGCGCTGGCGGTCGACCGCTGGCTGGGCGAGCCGCCCGCCAGATGGCACCCGGTGGTCTGGATCGGCCACTGGCTGGGCTGGGCCGGCCGGCGTGTCGCGCCGCTGGCCGGGTCCGGGCGCGCCGGCCGCGACCTGGCCGCCTTTGCACGCGGCGCGCTGGCCTGGTGTGCCGGCGCCGCGCTGGTGCTGCTTTGCGCCTGGGCCTTGCAGGCCTGGCTGCTCGCGCGACTGCCCGGCTGGCTGGCCGCGCTCGCGCTCGGACTGCTGCTCAAGCCCCTGCTGGCCTGGGCCATGCTCAGGCGCGAGGTGCAGGCGGTCGAGGTCGCGCTGCAGCAGTCGCTGGAGCTCGGGCGCGAGCGCCTGTCCTGGCTCTGCAGCCGCGACACCTCGGCCCTGAGCGCATCGCAGGTGCGCGAGGCCGCGCTCGAGTCGCTGGCAGAGAACCTCAACGACTCGGTCATCGCGCCGCTGTTCTGGTTTGCGCTCGCGGGGCTGCCGGGCGCGGCGCTCTATCGCTACGCCAACACGGCCGACGCGATGTGGGGCTACCGCGGCGAGCGCGCGGGACAGATCTGGGAGTGGGCCGGCAAATGGGCCGCGCATGTCGATGACGTCCTGTCCTGGCTGCCGGCGCGCCTGAGCGCGCTGCTGCTGGCGCTGGCCGCCGGCGGCGCCTCGCTGCAGCGCCTGTGGCGCGAGTCGCGCCGAACCCCTTCGCCCAATGGCGGCTGGCCCATGGGCGCGCTGGCGCTGGCCCTGGGCGTGCGACTCGGCAAGCCCGACGTCTACACGCTCAACCCCGATGGCCGCGCGCCTGTCCACGCCGACACCGGGCGCGGCTGCGTGTTGGCCGGTCGCGCCGTCTTGCTGGTCGTGCTGTGCGCCGCAACGGTGATGACGCTGCAAGCCGGGAGCCTGCATGGCTGAGGCGCGCATCCACGGCGGCCCCGACGAGCTCGGCATGCCGCGTCACGACTTCTCCACCAACAGCAATGCCTGCGGCTCGTGCCCGGCGGCGCTCATCGCCGTGCAGTCAGCCGATCCGGCCCGCTACCCCGATCCGGCCTACCGGGCGCTGCGCGAGGCGCTGGCCCGCTGGCACGGCGTCGAGCCCGCGCGCGTGCTGCTGGCCGGCAGCGCGAGCGAGTTCATCTTCCGGGTCAGCGCGCTGGCGGCGCAGCTCGTGCGCGAGGCGGGCAGCGGGCGTGCGGCGCGCGTCTCGTTGCCGGCGCATGGCTATGGCGACTACGCCCAGGCGGCGCGGTCCTGGGGGCTGGAGCCCGCGCCTGCTGCGGCCGCCGACCTGGCCTGGGCCTGCGACCCTTCGAGCCCGCTGGGCCAGCCGCATCCGGACCTGGCCGCGCAGGCGCGCGCGCTGCAGCCAGGGCAGATGCTGGTGCTCGACTGCGCCTACCGCCCGCTGCGGCTGCAGGGGCGGCTGGGTCTGGACCAGGCCGGTCTGGACCGGGTCTGGCAGCTCTGGACGCCGAACAAGGCGCTCGGGCTGACCGGGGTGCGTGCTGCCTACGCGCTGGCGCCGCGCGGGGCCGAGTTCCTGGTCGAGCGGCTGCAGGCGCTCACGCCGTCCTGGCCGGTCGGCGCGCATGGCGTGGCCATGCTGCAGGCCTGGACCACGCCGGCCGTGCAGGACTGGCTAACCGCCAGCCTGCAGCAGCTGCGCAGTTGGAAAATCAGGCAGGTCGCGCTATGCCACGAGCTGGGCTGGCAGGTCGAGTCCAGCGTCGCCAATTTCTTCATCGCCCGTCCGGACAGCGCCGCGCTGGCGCAGGATCTGGCCCGTTTGCGTGCGCGCGACATCAAGCTGCGCGACGCGGCATCTTTCGGCCTGGACGGGCGAGTGCGCCTCGGCGTGCTCGCCCCCGAGTCGCAGGACGCGCTGGCGCGCGCCTGGCAAGCAATCAGGAGAACTTCATGACAGCCAAATGTGTGATGGTGCTCGGCACCTCGAGCGGCGCGGGCAAGAGCTGGCTGGCCACGGCGCTGTGTCGCCACTATGCGCGCCAAGGCCTCAGGGTCGCGCCGTTCAAGGCGCAGAACATGAGCAACAACGCGCGCGTCGTCGCCTCGCCGCAGGGCGAGGGCGAGATCGGCTCGGCCCAGTACTTCCAGGCCCTGGCCGCGCGCGCTGTCCCTGAGGTGCGCATGAACCCGCTGCTACTCAAGCCCGAGGCCGACACGCGCAGCCAGGTCGTGCTGCTGGGCCAGGTCGATGCCGAGCTGACCGAAGCGCCCTGGCGCGGCCGCAGCGAGAAGGTCTGGCCGCCGATCGCGCAGGCGCTGGACGAGCTGCGCAAGGAATACGATGTCGTCGTGATCGAGGGCGCCGGCTCGCCGGCCGAGATCAACCTGATGGCCAGCGACATCGTCAACTTGCGCGTCGCCCGTGCGGCGGACGCGCGCTGCCTGCTGGTGACCGACATCGACCGCGGCGGCGCCTTCGCGCATCTCTACGGCACCTGGGCGCTGCTGCCCGAGGCCGACCGCGCGCGCATCGCCGGCTTCGTGCTCAACAAGTTCCGGGGCGACGTGAGCCTGCTGGCGCCGGCGCCCGAGCAGTTGCAGCAGCTGACCGGCGTGCCCACCGTCGCGGTGCTGCCGATGTGGTGGCAGCACGGCCTGCCCGAGGAGGACGGCGTCTTCGACGACCGCAGCCGCAGCCACGGCCAGGTCACGCGAACGGTCGCCGTGGTCGCCTATCCGCGCATCAGCAACCTCGACGAATTCCAGCCGCTCAAGAACATCCCGGGCCTGCGCCTGGTCTGGGCGCGCAGCCCGGCCGATCTCCATGGCGCCGACTGGATCGTGCTGCCCGGCTCCAAGCACACCAGCTCCGACCTGGCCTGGCTGCGCGCGCAGGGGCTGGACCGCGCGATCGCCGACCATGCGCAGCGCGGCGGCGCGGTGCTCGGCGTCTGCGGCGGCCTGCAGATGCTGGGCGAGGCGCTGATCGACAGCCACGGCGTCGATGGCAACGCGCCCGGCCTGGGCCTGCTGCCGCTGGTGACCCAGTTCGATCCCGACAAGACCGTCAGGCGGACGACGGCGCGCTTCGGCGAGCTGGGCGGCGCCTGGTCGGCGCTGTCGGGCGTCGCGCTCAGCGGCTACGAGATCCACCATGGCCAGACCGCGCAGCACCCGGCCATGGCCGACAAGGGCGATGTCGCGCGCGAGGTGCTGCCCGGCCTGGCCTGGCAGAACGCGGCCGGCAACGTGCTGGGCTGCTACCTGCACGGCCTGTTCGAGGATCCCGCGCTGCTGCAGGCGCTGTTCGGCGCCGGCGCGCCCACGCTCGACGCCGTCTTCGACGGCCTGGCCGACTACCTCGAGCGCCATTGCGCCCCCGGCGTGCTCGACGCGCTGATCGCCTGACGCGACCCGCACAACGATCATTTTCCGACCTACTGATCCAACATGACCTTCAGACTGCCCCAGATCGACACCCTGCACAACGAGGCCCTCGCCGGCGTGCTCCAGCACAAGATCGACCACAAGACCAAGCCGCTCGGCTCGCTCGGTGCGCTCGAGTCGATCGCGCTGCAGCTCGGCCTGGTCCTGGGCAGCGAGACGCCCGAGCTGCGCGCGCCGCAGATGGTCGTCTTCGCGGGCGACCATGGGCTGGCGCGCCGCGGCGTCTCGGCCTACCCGAGCGACGTGACCTGGCAGATGGTCGAGAACTACCTCGCCGGCGGCGCCGCGGTCAGCGTGATCGCGCGCCAGCACGGCCTGGGCATGACCGTGGTCGACTGCGGCGTTGCGCACGACTTCGCGCCTAGAGCGGGCTTGCAGATCCGCAAGATCGCGCACGGCACCGCCGACTGCTCGGCCGGGCCCGCGATGAGCCGCGAGCAGTGCGAGCAGGCGCTCGCCAACGGCGTCGAGCTGGTCAGGGGCCTGCCCGGCAACGCGCTGCTGCTCGGCGAAATGGGCATCGGCAACACCTCGCCGGCCTCGCTGATCCTGGCGCGGCTCGGCGGCCTCGACATCGCAGACTGCACCGGCGCCGGCACCGGTCTCGACCCGGCCGGCATCGCGCGCAAGACCGACATCCTGCGCGAGGTCCTGCTGCGCCACGAGGGCGTGACCGAGCCGCTGGAAGTGCTGGCCGCGATGGGCGGCTTCGAGATCGCGACCATGACCGGCGCCGTGCTGCAGGCAGCGGCCGAGCGCCGCGTGATCCTGGTCGACGGCTTCATCACCTGCGCCGCCGTGCTGGTGGCCGCGCGCCTGCACCCGGCCGTGCTGCAGCGCTGCGTCTTCGCGCACCGCTCGGGCGAGCGCGGCCACGCGCTGATGCTCGCGCAGCTGCAGGCACGGCCGCTGCTCGACCTTGGCCTGCGCCTGGGCGAGGGTTCGGGCGCCGCGCTGGCCTGGCCGCTGCTGGTCTCGGCCTGCGCCATCCTGCGCGAGATGGCCAGCTTCGAGTCGGCCGGCGTGTCGCAGCGCGCGGACGGCGACGCGGCCTGAGCGGCAGCGAATCCCATGGCTGTCGTCGCGCGCTTCGTGCGCCACTGGCTGCTCGCGCTGCAGTTCTTCACGCGCATCCCCGTGACCGGGCGGCTGGCCGAATGGGTGGGCTACAGCCCCGCCATGCTGCGCGCGAGCGCCGCCCACATGCCGGCCATCGGCGCGCTGGTCGGCCTGCTGGCGGCAGGCCTGTTCGCCGCGCTGCTGCGGCTGCTGCCGCCGGTCGCGGCGGCGCCCTGGGTCGCCGCTGTGGCCAGCACGGTCTGGAGCGTCTGGCTCACCGGCGCCTTCCACGAGGACGGCCTGGCCGA
>JBEEPT010000244.1:0-4762 GCA_041190985.1 Pseudomonadota bacterium | reverse complement strand
GCGGCCGTCTCGCACGCCGTAGACCTGCAGCAGTTCGGCAATGGACTGGTGGCGCGGATCATCGCCACCCTGAATCGAAACGACGCCGACCTGGTTGCGCGGCTGCAGGCTGCGCTGGACGGTCTGACCGCATCAAGTGCAACGGTCGAGCGGCTGGAGGGCTTGCTGACCAGCGTGCGAGTGCTGAACCTGCAGGCCTACCAGCAGATCGAGCGCGAACTCACCGCCGAGCTGCGGGCGCTGGCCGAGTACGAAGCCGGCCACCAGCTGGCCCTGTTCCAGTCGGTCATCCCTCCGCAGGTTGTCACCCGTGTGGGTTTGGCGGCGGTCAACGTCGACCAAGTGTTTGCCGCGGCGATGGCCCGGCCGTTCCAGGGCCGGCTGCTGCGGGAGTGGACGCAGGACATCGGCGAGGCCCGCATGGTGCGGGTGCGCGATGCGGTGCGCATGGGGTTCGTGCAGCAGGAAAGCATCGGCCAGATCGTGCAGCGAGTGCGCGGCACCAGGGCCAGGGCGTACAAGGATGGGCTGCTGGAGATCGACAGGCGCGGCGCCGAGGCTGTCGTGCGCACTGCGGTCGGCCACACGGCCAGCTTCACGCGGGATCGTTTCTTCGAAGGGAATGCGGACCTGGTGAAGTCGCAGGTCTGGACGGCCACGCTCGACAGCCGCACCAGCGAGGGCTGCCGGATCCGCGACGGCAAGCAGTACGAGCCGGTGAGCCCCTACAAGCCCATCGGCCACAAGCTGCCCTGGCTGGGCGGCCCTGGCCGGCTGCACTGGCAGTGCCGCAGCACGGCTGTGCCGGTGGTGAAGTCCTGGGCCGAGCTGGGGCTCGACATCGGCGAGGCGCCGGCCAGCACCCGGGCCAGCATGGACGGCCAGGTGCCGGAGGACACGACGTTCGCCAGCTGGATCAAGCGGCAGCCGGCGGCGCGCCAGGATCAGGTGCTGGGCGCAACCCGTGGCGCGCTGATGCGCCGCGGCGGCCTGGATCTGGATCGGTTCTACAACGACAAGGGGCGCATGCTCTCCCTGGATGAACTGCGGGAGCGCGACGCGGCAGCATTCAAGCGGGCTGGGCTGTAGCATCGGCGCTGTGCCGCTGCATCTGATCCCCGGAACGCCAGCCCCTGACACGCCAGCAGAGCAGGTCAGGAAGCGCCTGCGCTCTTCGAAGCCGCCAGACATGCTGCAGTGCCGGCGCTGCATCGGCCGCGAGGTGCTGGTCAGCATCACCGGCGCCGTCGTCAAGGGCGGCAAGGTTTCCGGCGGCACGAAGGCCTGGCTGTGCGCAACCTGCCACCGCAAGGGCGAACGGGTGGTTCTGGCATGAACTGGATCAAGGTCGGTTGGATCGCAGTGGTGCCTGTGTCGCTGGTCTACGCCATCTGGTTCTGGCCCGACACGCCCGAAGGGCAGGAGCAAGCCAAGCGCCATCAGAATCGCGCCACTGCCGACAGGCTGTGCGAGCGGATGCACATCGCGGCCGACAACGGCCAGGAGCGATTGGCGGCCATCGATATGTGCGAGGCCATGAAGAAGGCCACCCCACTGGGCCCCAAGCCCTGAACATCTGAAGCCCGCCGGACTGGCAGCGACGGGCCCAGCGCCAGCCGGCGAGCATCCCCGGCTGTCGAGACTGCCAGACCGGCCAAACAGGGACCACCGCTGACGCCTGCCGGATGCGTCGCAAGGCGGCCCGCCACAACAGCCCATTCGCGCGAAGCTCGCGCAACCCTGAGAGCGTCATAGCTTGGGGCAAGCCCTGCCGGAATGGCGCCGGATCGAGTAACCGGCAACACCACCCAGACGAGGCCCGACGCAGCGATGCGCTCGGGCCTTTCTCATGCCCGCGCCGCGGATGCGGCAGGGCGCGCCGCGGCCGGATGGCCGCACCACCACGTCGGCGGAAGCCGGCGACACCACCAAGCCACCACCATGCCCTTCGTCTACGACTCCAACGGCGCCATCGTCACCCAAGACGTCGGCGGCCAGAAGCTGCCCGTCTTCAAGCACGCCGACGGCAAAGAAGCCCCCTTCGACGCCGACAGCACGCTCGGCACCATCAGCCGCCTGAACGGTGAGGCCAAGAGCCACCGTGAGCGCGCCGAGAAGGCCGAAGGCTCGCTCAAGGCCTACGAGGGCATCACCGACCCGGCCGCCGCCATCAAGGCGCTGACCACGGTGAAGAACCTGAACGACAAGCAGCTGGTGGACGCCGGCGAGGTCGAGCGGGTCAAGAACGAGGCCATCAAGTCGGTGCAGGCGCAGTTCGAGCCCGTCGTGAAAGAGCGCGACACGCTCAAGGGCGAGCTCTACGCCGAGAAGATCGGCGGCAGCTTCGCCCGTTCGAAGTTCATCGCCGACAAGGTGGCCATCCCCGCCGACATGGTGCAGGCCGCCTTCGGCCGCCACTTCGGCATCGAGGGCGGAAAGATCGTCGCCAAGGACGCCAACGGCAACCAGCTGTTCAGCCGCACCCGCCACGGCGAGCCGGCCGACTTCGACGAGGCGCTCGAGCTGCTGGTCGAAGCCTACCCGCACAAGGCCTCGATCCTGAAGGGCAGCGGCGCTTCGGGTGGTGGCGCTGGCGGCGGCGGCGGCGGTGGCGGCGGTGGCAAGCAACAGATCACCCGCGCGCAGTTCGGCCAGCTCAGCCCGGCCGAGCAGCGCGCCAAGGCGACCGACCCGAAGGTCGAGATCGTCGACTGAGCACGGCGGGAGACCGCCAGCACCCGGCCCCGGATGGGGATCGGACAACCCCGGCCGCATGTCGCGGCCATTCCCCATCTGTCAAAGGAAACGCCACCATGGCAAACACTCCCCGCTTCAAGTTCCGCACTCTGGTGCTGGCCTCGCTGGCCACCGTTGCGGCCGTTCTGCCCATCGCCACCGCCGCGCAAGCCTGCGCCCGCCTGGCCGACTGGATCATGCAGCCCGCGCCCAAGGGCGCCGTGCTCGGCGCCAACACGCTGACCGGCCTGATCCCGACGCTGTACGAGGCCATGAACGTGGTCTCTCGCGAGATGGTCGGTTTCATCCCCGCCGTCACCCGCGACAGCCGTGCCGACCGTGCTGCGCTGAACCAGACGGTTCGCGTTCCCATCGGTGAATCCGGCGCGCTGGAGAACATCACTCCTGGCGCAACCCCTGCCGACTCGGGCGACACCACCGTCACCTATGCCGACGTGGTGATCACCAACAGCAAGGCCGCGCCGGTGCGCTGGAACGGCGAGGAGGAGCTGGCTGTCGGCTCGACCGGGACCTACAACCGCGTCCTGGCTGATCAGTTCGCCGACGGCATGCGCAAGCTGGTCAACGCGATGGAGGCCGACTTGGCCATCACCGCCAAGCGCACTGCATCGCGGGCCTACGGCACCGCCGGCACCACGCCGTTCGGCACGGCCGGCGACCTGAGCGACCTGGCGCAGCTGGCCAAGATCCTGGACGACAACGGCTGCCCGGTGACCGATCGCCAGATCGTGCTGAACAGCTCGGCCATCGCCAACCTGCGCGGCAAGCAGTCCGTGCTGTTCAAGGTGAACGAGGCTGGCTCCAGCGACATGCTGCGCACCGGCATGACCGACCTGCTGCAGAACTTCGCCGTCCGCTACAGCGGCGGTATCGGCCTGCACACCAAGGGCACCGGCGCGAGCTACCTGCTGAACCTGGGGTCGCCGGCCATCGGCACCACCACGATCCCGGCCGACACTGGCTCGGGCACCATCCTGGCTGGTGACGTGGTGACCTTCGCCGGCACGACCGACAAGTACGTGGTCAACACGGCCCTGTCCGGCGGCAGCCTCACCATCGGCGCACCTGGCCTGGTGGCTGCCGAGACCGACAACGACGCGATCACGGTGGGCAACAACTACACGCCTAACTTCGGCTTCCGTCGCAGCTCGTTGGTGTTGGCGTGCCGCGCGCCTGCAGTGCCGACCGGTGGCGACTCGGCCGATGACGCCATGATGCTGACGGACCCGGTGACGGGCCTGTCCTTCGAGGTGCGCATGTACCGCCAGTACCGCCAGGTCAAGTTCGAGATCTGCATGGCCTGGGGCACCGCCGGCATCAAGTCGGCGCACAACGCCATCCTGCTGGGCTGATCCGCCGATGGCCGGCATCAGCAAAGCCGAGCGCGAACGGCGCGCGGCAGAGGAGGCGGCTGCGGCCGCTTCCACGACCCAGGGCGGCGAAGGCACCGGCACCGACATGGCGCCGGCAGCCGATGGCGCTGCTATCACCGGCGACGGCTCGGGCGACCAGCTGCCGCCTGTCGACGCCGACGACCTGGCCGACCAGCTGCAGGATGCCGGCCCGACCCTGGTGCACATGACCCGCGACGCGAGCGCCTACCCGGCACCGCACAACGCGGAAGTGCACCCGGCCGAGGTCGACAACTACGCGGCCGGCGGCTGGCAAGTCGCCGCGGACTGACCCTCGGACTCAGCCGCCGTGCACCCGCCTCGTGCGGGTGCATCCGCTTGAGCCCTGACCCAACAAGGAAGCACCATGTCCAAAACCCTCTACGGCAACCAGCTCGGCAGCGAAACGCTGCGCGCCGGCAAGGTGCTGACCATCAGCGTGGACGCCGGCGGCGGCGCCATCGTCGAGCAGTTCAACGACGGCCGCAAGATCGCTGGCAGCGACATCACGGCCAGCACCGCCTTCGGGCCCTTCGTTGACGACACCGTGCTGAAGGTGTCGGCCAAGGCCGGCGCCACCGTCACCATCGGCGATCCCGTGGACCAGGTTGCGC
>JBEEPT010000243.1:0-9436 GCA_041190985.1 Pseudomonadota bacterium | reverse complement strand
AACCCGCCGGACAGCGCGCGGTGGGCGCCGGCCAGCGGATGCTCAAAAATAAGGCAGCCATTGTACCCGGAGCCGGCATCCCGCGCCAAAACACCAGCCGACCCTCGCCCCCCGCAAGCGGCATGCCGCCCTATACTGGCTCCCCATGGAAGCCTGGATGGTGTCGCTGGTGCAAGCGCTCAGTCTGCCCGAGGTGGGGCTGGGCACGGTGTTCGTGGTCGCCTTCGTGTCGGCAACCCTGCTGCCGCTGGGCTCGGAGCCGGCGGTGTTTGCGCTGGTCAAGCTCAACCCGGAACTGTTCTGGCCCACGGTGCTGGTCGCCACCGCCGGCAACACGCTGGGCGGCATGGCGAGCTGGGCCATGGGCCTGGGCGCGCACGAGCTGATCGACCGCGAGCGCGGCAAGTCCACCCACCTGAGGGCGCTCGACTGGCTGGAGCGCTTCGGCCCCAAGGCCTGCCTGCTGGCCTGGCTGCCGCTGGTGGGCGATCCGCTGTGCGCGGTCGCGGGCTGGCTGAAGTTCCCGGCCCTGCCCTGTGTGCTCTACATGGCCGTGGGCAAGTTCCTGCGCTACCTCACGATGACCTGGCTGCTGCTGTGGGCGGCACGGGGGGTCGAGCTGCCCGGGTGGCTGCTGCAGGCCGTCGGCTGAACGCGGCTGCGCACCACGACGAGAGGCCCGTCAGGGCCTCTCGGGAACACAGGGCCGGCCCGCTTCAGGCCAGGCCGAAGGCGGCGACCATGCGCGCGCGCAGTTCGCGCCAGAGCGCCACGGCCTCGTCCCAGGACAGCTGCTGGGCACCCTGCTCCACCGTCTTGGCGAAGGCCGACAGCTCGGCGTAGCCCAGCGTCAGCAGCACGCCCTTGAGCCCGTGCGCCGCGCGCCGCAGGGCCTGGGCATCGCCGGCGTTGCCAGCCGCGTCGCCGGCCTGCAGGTCGGCCGGGAACTGGGCCACGGCGGAAGCGCGGAAGACCACGTAGAAGTCCCGGTCGCCGTCGAAGTACTCGGACACCGCCGCCAGCTCGTGCGGCGGCAGCTCGGCGGCCTGGTCCATGACAGGACTCATTCGGCACCTGCCTCGGCATCGGCGACGGCCTCGTCTTCCTCGCACTCATCGTCATGGCCGGAAGAGCCGAACAGGTGGCCGAGCGCCTTCTCGATCAGCGGCGGCAGCTCGCTGACGAGCTTGGGCTTGTGCACCACGTCGACGTCCTGCAGCGCAAAGCCGTAGGGTGCACGCTGGTCCTCGTCGAGCGAGGTCAGCACGATCAGCTTGCAGTTGCCGAACAGCGCGTGGCGGCGCAGGCCGGTGATCATGGTGGCGCCGTCTATGCCCGGCAGCAGGATGTCGACGATGATCAGGTCGGGCTGCAGGTGGCCGAAGGAGACCAGGCCCGTGATGCCGTCGTTGGCCACGTGCAGGTCCACCGCCGGGAACTTCTGCTTGACCAGCATCGTGACCAGGTTCTGGAAATGCGAGGAGTCCTCGATCAGCAGCACGCGCGGCACATGCACCACGGCGCGGCGGCGGCCGGGCCCGCGGATCTCGCCGGCATGGCCGTGGAAGCTCGCGACGCCGGTCACGCCGGCTCGGCTGCCCTGGATCCAGCGCTCGAGCGACTCGCGCGTGATGCGGCGGTGGCCGCCCGGCGTCTTCCAGGCCTGCAGGTCGCCGCGGTCCACCATCAGCTGAACCGAGCGTACCGCCATGCCCAGGATCTTGGCCACTTCCAGAGTGGTGTAGTAGTTGGAGGAGGACATGTCAGAGTTGGGCATAGTGCTGCTCGCGGAACATGGAAACAGGACTCTTGAGTCCGAAAATATGCTTTGTAGCTATTTTATTAAATTTTCCGGCAAACGCAAGAAATGACACCAAATTCTGCTCGCCACTGGCATTTGCACCAAGAACGGGATGGCCGCAGCCGCCCGTGGCGGCTGCGGCTCACTTGCCGGCGAGCAGCCTGGCCCAGCCCTGCAGGCCGAGGCCGCGCACGGTCTTGAGGTTGCGCTCGACGATGTCCTCGGCGCTGTCGCCGGATTCGACCGCGCGGTCTATGCTTGCCTCGCGCAGCAGGTGCAGCGTCGCAAAAGGTGCGCGATTCGTCAGGTTGTCGGCGTCGTCGGGCTCGGTGCCCTCGAACTGGAAGGCCGGGTGGAAGGGCGCGACCTGGAGCACGCCCTCGAGCTCGTGCTCCTCGAGCACCTCGTCGACCACGTTGAGGAAGTCGTTGAAGACGAAGAAGTCCGGGAACAGGGTCGGGTGCACCAGCAGCGTGGTGTCGACCTGCTCAGCCGGCGTGTCGCGCAGCAGCTCGAGCTCGCGGTCGAGGTCATCGAGGAAGGCGTCGAGGTGGCGCGCGCGGCTGACCACGATGCGCACCTGGTTCTTGACGTAGACCGACTTGGCGAACGGACAGAGGTTCAGGCCGATGACGGCCTGCTCGATCCAGTGGCGCATCTCGGCCTGCACCTGCTCGTCGCTCGGGGCCTGGGGGGTTTCGGACATGGGGAGACCTTTCGTGACGATGCCGCCTGACCAGGGCCGGGAACGGCCCCGGCGCGGCGGCACCGGTTCATGCAACGGATTGAATGGCGATCACTCAGATCGACTTGAAGCGCACGCGCTTCGGACGCGCGCCCTCTTCGCCCAGGCGCTTCTTCTTGTCGGCCTCGTACTCGGTGAAGTTGCCGTCGAAGAACTTCCACTGCGAGTCGCCCTCGTAGGCGAGGATGTGGGTGCAAATGCGGTCGAGGAACCAGCGGTCGTGCGAGATCACCATGGCGCTGCCGGCGAACTCGAGCAGGGCTTCCTCCAGCGCGCGCAGGGTTTCGACGTCGAGGTCGTTCGAAGGTTCGTCGAGCATCAGCACGTTGCCACCCTGGGCCAGGGTCTTGGCCAGGTGCAGGCGGCCGCGCTCACCGCCCGACAAGTTGCCGACCAGCTTCTGCTGGTCGTTGCCCTTGAAGTTGAAGCGGCCGATGTAGGCGCGGCTGGGCATGACGAACTTGCCGACCACGATGTTGTCGAGGCCGCCCGAGACGTCTTCCCACACGGTCTTGGAGCCGTCCAGGCTCTCGCGACTCTGGTCGACGAAGGCCAGCTTGGCGGTCTGGCCGATCACGACCTCGCCCGAATCCGGCATCTCGACGCCCTGGATCATGCGGAACAGCGTGGACTTGCCGGCGCCGTTGGGACCGATGATGCCGATGATGGCACCCGCCGGCACCGAGAAGCTCAGGTTGTCGATCAGCAGGCGGTCGCCGAAGCTCTTGGTGACGTTCTTGAACTCAATGACCTGGTTACCCAGGCGCTCGGCGACCGGGATGAAGATCTCGTTGGTCTCGTTGCGGCGCTGGTAGTCGACGTCGCTCAGCTCCTCGAAGCGGGACATGCGCGCCTTGCTCTTGGCCTGGCGGCCCTTGGCGTTGGAGCGCACCCACTTGAGTTCCTCCTTCATCGCCTTGGTGCGGGCGTCCTCGGTCTTCTGCTCGACCTCCAGGCGGCGCTCCTTCTGGTCCAGCCAGTCGGAGTAGTTGCCCTTGTAGGGAATGCCGTGGCCACGGTCGAGTTCCAGGATCCACTCGGCGGCGTTGTCGAGGAAGTAGCGGTCGTGGGTGATGGCTACCACGGTGCCGGGGAAGCGGCTCAGGAACTGCTCGAGCCAGTTGACCGATTCGGCGTCCAGATGGTTGGTCGGCTCGTCGAGCAGCAGCATGTCGGGCTTGGACAGCAGCAGGCGGCACAGCGCGACGCGGCGCTTCTCGCCACCCGACAGGTTCTTGATGGTGGCGTCCCAGGGCGGCAGGTTGAGCGCGTCGGCGGCGAGCTCGAGCTGCAGGTCGGTGTTCTCGGAGCCGGCGGCGGCGATGATGGCTTCCAGCTCGGCCTGCTCGGCGGCCAGCGCGTCGAAGTCGGCGTCCTCTTCGGCATAGGCGGCGTAGACCTCCTCCAGGCGCTGCTTGGCCTTCAGCGCGCCGCCGATGCCCTCCTCGACCGCCTGGCGCACGGTCTGCTCGGGGTCGATCTGCGGCTCCTGCGGCAGGTAGCCGATCTTGATGCCCGGCATGGCGATGGCTTCGCCCTCGATCTCCTTGTCGATGCCGGCCATGATCTTGAGCAGGGTCGACTTGCCCGAGCCGTTGAGGCCGAGCACGCCGATCTTGGCGCCGGGGAAGAAGCTGATGGAGACGTCCTTCAAGATCTGCCGCTTAGGGGGCACGGTCTTGGTGACGCGGTTCATGGAGAAAACGTACTGGGCCATGGAACAGGTATGGAGGTGGTAAAGCCGTAAAAAACACGCCAGCCGGCTGGCGAGCAACCCCGCATTATCCCTTTATGCGACAATTCAAGCGTGAGCACCGTCAGTCAGTGCCACGCCAGCGCCTCGCTGGGGCATCCGTCCAGGGAATTTTCCGCGCCGGACGCCCGGATTTCTTGATTCACATCAGCCCGCTAGACTGGCCGGCCGCCCACCAAGGAAGGGGCGCTGGAATGGCCGATGTCCCAAGCGCAACGGACTTGCGCCCACTACAACATGACATTTGAAGAACTGAAGCTGGCCCCGGCCATCCTCGAGGCCGTGCGCGAGCAGGGCTACGAAAACCCGACGCCGATCCAGGCCGAGGCCATCCCCGCCGTGCTCGAAGGCCACGACCTGCTGGCCGGCGCCCAGACCGGCACCGGCAAGACCGCTGCCTTCACCCTGCCCCTGCTGCATCGCCTGCAGGACAACGCCGAGCCGGTCAAGCGCGGCCAGCACCGCCCGGTGCGCGCGCTGGTGCTGGCGCCGACGCGCGAGCTCGCGGCCCAGGTCGAGGAATCGGTCAAGGCCTACGGCAAGCACCTCAAGCTCAAGTCGGCCGTGATCTTCGGCGGCGTCGGCATGAACCCGCAGATCAACGCGCTGCAAAAGGGCGTGGACATCCTGGTCGCGACGCCGGGCCGCCTGCTCGACCTCAGCGAGCAGGGCCACCTCGACCTGTCTCATGTCGAGATCCTGGTGCTGGACGAAGCCGACCGCATGCTCGACATGGGCTTCATCCACGACGTCAAGAAGGTGCTCAAGCTGGTGCCCAAGGACAAGCAGAGCCTGCTGTTCTCGGCCACCTTCAGCGACGAGATCCGCGAGCTCGCCAACGGCCTGCTCAACAATCCCAAGAGCATCCAGGTCACGCCGCCCAACACCACGGTGCAGCGCATCAAGCAGACCATCCACCCGGTCGGCCGCGGCAAGAAGAAGGCGCTGCTGGCGCACATCATCAACCAGCACAACTGGAGTCAGGTGCTGGTGTTCACCCGCACCAAGTTCGGCGCCAACAACGTCGCCGACTTCCTGAACAAGAACAACATCAGCGCCATGGCGCTGCACGGCAACAAGAGCCAGACCGCGCGCACCCAGGCGCTGGCCGGCTTCAAGACCGGCGAGATCCGCGCCCTGGTCGCGACCGACATCGCCGCGCGCGGCATCGACATCGACGAGCTGCCGCATGTCGTGAACTACGAGATCCCGAACGTCTGCGAGGACTACGTGCACCGCATCGGCCGCACCGGCCGCGCCGGCGCCTTGGGCGAAGCGGTCAGCCTCGTGAGCCTGGACGAGGAAGGCTTCATGATGGCGATCGAGAAGTTCACCAAGCAGCAGATCCCGGTCGAGATCTTCCAGGAATTCATGCCCGAGCCGGGCGAGAAGGCCGAGCCGATCGCCATGGGCCGCCAGACCATCTGGGGCGGCGCCGGCAAGCCGCCGAGCCGCGAGGTGATGGCTGCTGCCGCCAAGGCTGCGCGCGCCGAGATGATGGAGCGCATCCGCGACAAGAAGACCGGCGAGAAGGCACCCAAGGCCGCCAGGCCCAAGGCCGCGCCCGCCGCCGGTACGGACGAGGAAGCGGAAGGCGACGAGCAGCCGCCGCGCCAGGACGGCCAGCGCCGCGGCCAGCAAGGACAGCGCCAGGGCCAGGGTGGCCAGGGCCGCAATCGCCAGGGCCAGGGTCAAGGCCAGCGCCAGCCGCGCGCCGAAGGCCAGGGTCGTGGTGAGTTCCGCGGCGAGGGCCGCCGCGGCGGCCAGGGCGGTCAAGGTGGCCAGGGCGGCGGCCAGCGCCAGCCCGATCCGCTGCGCACCGGCATCGATGCGCTCGGCGAGCGCGGCCGTGGCCGCGGCGGTCGCCCGGGTGGTCGCCCCGGCGGCCAGGGTGGCCAAGGTGGTCGCCAGGGCGGCGGCGGCATCGATCCGCTGCGCACCAGCTACGGCCGCATCAAGTAAGCGGCAGTCGACCCCAATGAAAACGGCGTGCACCTGACGGGGCACGCCGTTTTTTTCGTCCTGTTCCGGCGGGAAGCGCGCCCCGCCGGGCGCTCAGCCCCAGCGCCGCACGCGGCCGGTGTCGACGTGGACGAACTGCAAATCGGGGTAATAGCCCACGCCGCCGGCCTGCAGCGACAGCGCGGCGTCGCGCAGCTCGGCCAACGGCACGCCGGGCAGGCGCACGTCGATCGCCCGCCCTTCCATGTGCAGGCTCTTGCGCGCCACGCCACCGCCGCCGGTCTGGCGCAGCCGGCTGTTGGTCTCGGGGCAGCGGTAGCCCGAGATCACCTCGTACGGCATGTCCGCGCCGAGCAGCGCGCGCACGCGGTGCAACTGGTCGAACAGCAGCGGATCCATGTGGCCGACCTCGCCGCTGTAGTGGTCGCGCAGGAAGCGGTTGAGCTGCCGGAGCGAACTGTCGAGATACTGGTCGCCGACCGCATAGACCAGGCCGAGGCGCTCGCGCGTGTGGGTGTGGAAGAACTCGAGTTCGCGGCGCTCGGCAACGCTGGCGCGCGCGCGCGCCGGCAGCGCGCCGACCGCGAGCAGGCCGGCCCCGCTGGCGAGGAAGCGGCGGCGGGCAGGGATCTGGGGGAATTTCATGCGTGGCGTCTCAGTCCGGCCGCGCTGGCGCCCGCTGCCTGAGGGCGGCGTCGAGCACGCGGTCGTGACCATAGATATCATCGAAAAAGTACGTTTGATCGCCCTTGACCACGGTAGTTCCATAGCTGATCAGCACCGGCACCGCCTGCGCCAGCCGCAGCGTGTGCGACTCCCCGCGCTGCATCTCGGCCTCGATGCGCTCGCGGTCCCAGCCCGGCATGCCCTGCAGCACGAATTCCGCCAGCTCCACGGGCTTCTCGACGCGTATGCAGCCGTGGCTGTAGTCGCGCCGCCCGCGCCCGAACAGCTGGACCGCCGGCGTATGGTGCAGGTAGATGTTGGAGCGATTGGGAAAGACGAACTTGATGTCGCCGAGCGCGTTCTCGGGCCCGGGGCGCTGGCGTATGCGCGCCGCGCCGGCCATGACGGCGTCGAGCAGCGCTGGCGACAGGCCGGTGTCGACGCGGCCGTCGGGGTGCACGAACTCGAAGCCCATGCGCCCGAAGTAGTCGGGCTCGCGCCGGATCCTGGGAATGGTCTCGTGGCGCGCGATCGAGGGCGGCACGTTCCAGTAGGGGCTGAACTCGATGAAGCGCATGTCCTCGTCGAACACCGGCGTGCGGGTGTCGAGCGCCTTGCCCACCACGACCCGTGACTCCAGCCGGACCTCGATGCTGCCGTCGCCGTGCACCTCGTAGGCGCGCAGCATGAACTCGGGCAGGTTGATCACGATCATGCGCCGAGCCTGCAGCAAGGGCGTCCAGCGCAGACGCTCGAGCGCGAGCTCGATCTGGCGCGCCCGCGCCGGCGGCGCGACCTCGAGCTGCGCCAGCGTCCCGGCACCGACGATGCCGTCCTGGTCGAGCCCGTGGCGCCCCTGGAAACGTCGCACGGCCTCGACCAGGGCGCCATCGTAGCGCGGCGCCTGCCCGGCTGCCGCGACCGGCGGGACGTCACCGGGGTCCAGGTCGCCCAGGATCTGCAGCCTGCGCGCCAGCCGCTCCAGGCCGCTCCAGCGCTGGCCCGGTTCGAGCTTGGGCCGCCCCGATCCGGACCCACGCGGATGCACTGGCCGGGGCAGGAGCGGCAGCGGCGCGTCCCAGGCCGCCGGCGAACCGAGCGTTCGGTAGCGCGCCAGCGCCTCGCGCAGCCACTGGTAGAGCGGCATCTGCGGCACGGCGGCGGCCACCGCTGCGGCCGGATCCTGCAGCCTGAGCGCGGCGCGCAGCGCCTGCGCCGCATCGAAGGGGTCGGGCCGGCCGACGCGGAAGTCATTGTGCAGGCTGCGGGGATCGATCCGCCCCCGGTGCAGGTGATCCAGGTAGCGCTCGAAGGCGCGCGTCAGCGCCCGGTCGGCCGCATCGACGTCGACAGCAGAGGCGCCGGCTTGCGCGATCTCGCGCGCCAGGGCCGCGCTGCCGTAGTCCTCGGGATCGAGCCCGTGGCTGGCGGCATCGGCCAGCAGCGCGAGCGCGGCGCGCGCCTGCGGCAGCGGCCGCCCGGCCTCGTCGAGCCAGAGCCGGGCACTCCCCTCGCCGGCCCGGACGGCTGCCAGCGGAGCTGCCGCCGCCCAGGCCAGCGCCGCGCCCAGCAGGCGCCGGCGCGCGGGGCTGTGCCCAGTCGGGCTGCCGGCCTCGCAGGCGCTTGTTACGCCGCTCATCGCGCCAGATAGGCCTGCACCCCGGCCAGCGTGAACAGCCTGGGATAGTCGGCCTCGGGAATCGGCACGCCGCTGGCGCGGTGCAGCCCGATCACGAAGTTCTGGAAGTCCATCGAGTCGAGGTCGAGCGCCTCGCGCAGGTCCTCGTCGTCGCGCACCTGGCCCAGGTCGGCCTCGGGCGCGATGCCGGCCAGGACCTCGGCGGCCAGTCGTCGGATGTCGCTTGCTTGCATGATGTCGGATGAAGTTTCAGAGTTGCCCGGGCGCCTGCAGCGTCCGGTCGATCGCGGTCAGCAGCTGGCCGCCCTGGTGGCCGTCGCTGACGCGGTGGTCCGCCGCCAGGCTGAGCTGGACCAGCGGCCGCGCCACGACCACGCCGTCGACGACCCAGGGCCGCTCGAGCACGCGGCCGAAGCCGACGATCGCGACCTGGGGCGGATAGATCACGCCCCAGACCGCCTCGGCACCGCGCTCGCCCAGGCTGGTCACCGTGATGGTGGGATCGCTCAGCTCCGAGCTGCGCAAGCCCCCGCTGCGCGCGCGCTGCACCAGGTCGCGCAGGGACTCCATCAGCGCGGGCAGCGGCATGGCGTCGGCGTCGTGGATCGCGGGCGCGACCAGGCCGCCGCCGCGCAGGGCGATCGCCCAGCCGACGTGGATGCCAGGCCCGGGCCGGAAGGCACCCGCCTCGTAGAAGCCGTTGAGCTGGCGCGCCTCGCGCAGCGCCAGCGCCGTCGCCTTGAGCAGCAGCGCCGCCGGCAGCAGGCGGGCCTCGGGCTCGCGCTCGCGGTTGTAGGCCTCGAGCCAGGTGAGCGCGGCCGACAGGTCGACCGTGCTGCCGAGGTAGTAGTGCGGGATCTCGCGCTTGGA